>NZ_JALJRR010000011.1:0-166687 GCF_024519615.1 Pseudomonas sp. Pse79 | reverse complement strand
ATGCATGGCAAGCAACAGGCTCACATCAACCGGTTCCCTTCGCCCACTGCGGCTGAGAGGTTTTTAATGTCTCAGCCCTATGCGTTTATCAATGATTGGCAACAAACCTCAGTTGAACTCAAGGCAAGATTGCGCTTGAGCCAGCACGCCGAAGCCAAGTTCGACAGGCTCAATACCCATATTCGAAACGTTGTGGTGCTGCCGGGGCAGTTGGTCATCATCGGTGATGACTCCACGGTGTTGTGCAAGCCGGAAGAGCATCTGCTGATGCAATCCGCCTGGCGTATCCGCCATAGCGTGATGGCCGAAGGGGGCGACGCCTTTGCTTTGCAAAACTACGACCTGCTGCAGAAACTGCTGGGCTACACCTCGCTTGGGGTCGGTACGGCGGGGGATGCTTGGAATCGCCACTTGAAGGCGATCGTCAAAACCCTGGAAGAAATCGATGCCCTGCATAAACAGGCGTTGCGCCGAGGCGGTGGCGTAGCGCGGGATGAGTTTTTGGCGCGTCGCCAAACGCTGTTCGCCAAACTGGAGGCACAACTGCGCGGGTTCGCCCGTTACGGCACGGGTTTGCGTAATGAAGGCTCGATCAAGAAAATGCTCGGTATTTCCACCAAGAGTTATTTGCATACTGGAGAGATCAGCCGGTATGCCGAGAGGATTGCGCGGATTTCCAGGGTGGCGAAAGTGCTCAAGGCAGGGACGCCGTTGGGGATTGCTTTGAGCGCTGCGTCCACTGGGCTGGAGATCAAGGAAGCCTGTTCCACGGGGAGGGAGGAGCAGTGTACGAAGGCTAAGTATGTGGAGGTGGGGAAGCTGGCAGGAGGCGTTTCATTAGGCGCTGCCGGAGGGTTGATTGGATCGAGTTTGTGTCTTGCCGTACTGGTACCAACAACGGGTCCAGGTTCGCTGGCTTGTCTATTAATCGGTGGCGCGGCGGGCGGCGTCGCAGGAGGCGCGCTTGGCAGTAGGGGTGGGGAATTAGTGGGTGAAAAGCTCTATGAATATTAACGATTTCCTAAGTTCTCATATCATTTTCTGGTTTGAAATAGCGTTGTGTATTTCACTCGGCGTTGCCTTGCTGATCTATGTTTTTCTGGCCTATCGGCGTTTGGAATACATGGAGCGCCTTCTGAATAAATGCAGTTTCGTTGTGTTTCACGCCCAGTTTTGGGGCAACTCACCGCGAGGGAGAATGATGCGATTCGGCGCGGTCGCAGTAGCAGTATTGCTGCCAAAGCGGAACTTAAAACGTGGTGTCATTGACTGGCAGCAAGTCCAGGAATTTCCTCGCTGCCTGAAAAACTTGTTCCGTGGTATCTATTTCGTCATCGTCGTTGTCTTTATGTACGGCATCGTTTTTTGGTTGCCTAAATGAATTAGTGTTCAGTAGGAATGTTTTTCTTAAGTTGCTGAGCCAAAAAAGCCCCGTGATCGAATGGAGTACGGGGTAAAAAACTGGCTGGATGCGACCAACCAAAGAGACTCTTTACATTATCTGGTACTAGTGACGTTTCGCGTCATTTGCGTTGCCGCAGTCATATTGGTTAACGAAATTATTCCATTGGAATAGCTATTAGGAAGTGTCTGACAGCTATTGGTAGGCGAGGGGAAGTCCATTTCCCAAGTTGATCGACGATGCGCGAATTTATCTGGTAAATCCGCGACAGCGCTTGAGCCGTTAATTAGATTACGACGCCATCTTCATTCAATCAGGAATGTATGCATGGCAAGCAACAGGCTCACATCAACCGGTTCCCTTCGCCCACTGCGGCTGAGAGGTTTTTAATGTCTCAGCCCTATGCGTTCATTAATGATTGGCAACAAACCTCAGTTGAACTCAAGGCAAGATTGCGCTTGAGCCAGCACGCCGAAGCCAAGTTCGACAGGCTCAATACCCATATCCGGAACGTTGTGGTGCTGCCGGGGCAGTTGGTCATCATCGGTGATGACTCCACGGCGTTGTGCAAGCCGGAAGAGCATCTGCTGATGCAATCCGCCTGGCGTATCCGCCATAGCGTGATGGCCGAAGGGGGCGACGCCTTTGCTTTGCAAAACTACGACCTGCTGCAGAAACTGCTGGGCTACACCTCGCTTGGGGTCGGTACGGCGGGGGATGCTTGGAATCACCACTTGAAGGCGATCGTCAAAACCCTGGAAGAAATCGATGCCCTGCATAAACAGGCGTTGCGCCGAGGCGGTGGCGCCGCGCGGGAGGAGTTTTTGGCGCGTCGCCAAACCCTGTTCAAAAAACTGGAAGCACAACTGCGCGGGTTTGCCCGTTACGGCACGGGTTTGCGTAATGAAGGCTCGATCAAGAAAATGCTCGGTATTTCCACCAAGAGTTATTTGCATACTGGGGAGATCAGTCGATATGCCGAGAGGATTGCGCGGATTTCCAGGGTGGCGAAAGTGCTCAAGGCTGGGACGCCGTTGGGGATTGCTTTGAGCGCTGCGTCCACTGGGCTGGAGATCAAGGAAGCCTGTTCCACGGGGAGGGAGGAGCAGTGTACGAAGGCTAAGTATGTGGAAACGAGTAGGTTAGTAGGCGGGGTTGCTGGTGGTTTAGTGGGGGGCTATGCGGCGGCCACGTTATGTTTCGTTGTGTTGGGGCCCACTACAGGACCGCTATCATTAAGTTGTTTGTTGATCGGCGGCGGGACCGTAGGCGCTGTCATGGGCAGTCGTGGAGGGGATCTGGGCGAGCATTTAGGAGAGAAACTATATGAGTATTGATTGTTTTATTTATCATCCGCTGAAGCTCTGGTTTGATTTGACTCTGTTTTTTTTGGTCTTCATCGCCTTTGTGGTTTTGATATACCTGGCTTATCGAAGACTCGACGAAATGGAATATCTTCTAAACAAATGCAGTCTTATCACACCCAATCAACGTGTTTGGGGTAATTCGATTCGAGGAAGAATGATTCGACTATCTGCCGTCACCGCAGCGGTTGTTCTACCAAAGTGGAACGTAAAACGAGGTGCAGTGGATTGGCAGCAGGTACAAGCCTTTCCTCGTAACCTCAAGCGATTGCTTCAGGGAACCCTGCTTGTTGGAGTGCTTTTTCTAATGAGCGCCACCGCTGACATCTTGTATAAGTGGCTACATCAGTAACTGCGACACAAAAAAAAGCCCCATGACCAAACGGACCACGGGGCTAAAAATTGGCTGGATGCGACCAACCAAAGGAGCTCTTTACATCACTTGGCCGTAGCGACCACCGTATCCGGCTGCCAACCGCCACCCAGCGCCTTGTAGATCGCAACAATCCCGCGATACAGATCAACCTCGGCCTGGGCCTGGGAGTCTTCGGCGGCCAGGCGTTCGCGTTGTGCGTCGAGCAGCACGAGGAAGTCCACGGTGCCTTCGCGGTAGCGGATCGCGGCGAGGTCGGCGGCGGCGCGGCTGGATTCGCTTTGGCGGATCAGCGAGACCAGGCGTTGCTGACGCTTGCCGTAGTCGCTGAAGGCGTTCTCGGATTCTTCCAACGCCAGCAACACTTGCTGCTCGTAGTTGGCCAGGGCGCCATCGGCCTCGGCATCGGCGCCGCGCAGGCGCGCGCGCACGCTGCCCAGGTCAAACGCGGCCCAGGTGATGCTCGGGCCGAGGGCCCAGGCATTCGCCGCGGATGAACCGATCTGCGAACCGCGCCCGGCGGTGAAGCCGAGGAAGCCGCTGAGGCTGACCCGTGGGAACAGGTCGGCCTTGGCCACGCCGATGCGCGCGGTGGCGGATGCCAGTTTGCGTTCGGCACTCAGAATGTCCGGGCGCCGTTGCAGCAGTTGCCCTGGATCGCCGATCGGCAGCGCCTTGGCAATCGCCGGCAAGTCTTTCGGGCTCAGGTCCACGCTCAGCTTGTCGGGGCGCTGGCCGAGGAGGGTGGCGATGCGGTTGCGCTCGCGCACTTGTTCGGCCTGCAGTTGCGGCACGCTGGCTTCCACCGCCGCGAGGCGCGCGTCGGCACGTTCCACGTCGAGTTGGTCGCCCACGCCGGCATCGCGCAGGCTGACGGTGATGGTGCGCGACTCCTGTTGGTTCTTCAGGTTGTCCAGGGCGATGCGTTCACGCAGTTGCGCGCCGCGCAGTTGACCGTAGGCGTCCACCAGTTCGGCAATCAGCGTGACTTGCAGCTGGTACAGGTCGGCTTCGGCCGCTTGCTGGTCGGCGTCGGTGGCTTCCAGGTTGCGCTGGATGCGGCCGAACAGGTCCAGCTCCCAGGCCATGTCCAGGCCCAGGTCATAACGCTCGCTGTTGACGCGCTTGGTGGTCTGGCCAGGGATTTGCCCCTTGGCCAGGTCACTGCTGGCGCGGCTGGTGATGGTCGGCATCGCGTCGTTGCTGGCGTCATCGCGGATCGCCCGTGCGGCCCGCAGGCGGGCAAACGCCACACGCAGGTCGCGGTTACCGCTCAGCGACTGGGTCACCAACTGGTTGAGAGTCGGGTCGTCGAATTGCTGCCACCAGATGCCTTCGAATTTCCCGTGGTCGTATTTTTTGGCATCGGCGGCAGCCGTGATATTGGCCGCCTCCGGGGTCTGGGTTGTGTAGTCCGGGCCCACGGCACAGGCGCTCAGCGCCAGGACCAGCAAGCTCGGCAGAAAGACTTTCACACTCATTGCTGTGTCTCCAGCTTCAAGGCCTTGGCCGCTTTGCGCGCGTCCTGGCGCTCCACATAGCGACGGATGAGTACGTAGAACACTGGTGTCAGCAACAGCCCGAAGAAGGTCACCCCGATCATCCCGGAGAACACCGCCACGCCCATGGCATGCCGCATCTCGGCACCGGCACCGCTGGACAGCACCAGGGGCACCACACCCATGATGAAGGCGAACGAGGTCATCAGGATCGGCCGCAGCCGCAGGCGGCACGCTTCCAGCACCGCGGCGAGCGGGTCGAGGCCTTCCTGCTGTTTATCCTTGGCGAACTCGACGATCAGAATCGCGTTCTTACAGGCCAGGCCCACCAGCACGATCAGGCCGATCTGGGTGAAGATGTTGTTGTCGCCGCCCGAGATGATCACCCCGGTGATGGCCGACAGCAGCGTCATCGGTACGATCAGGATCACCGCCAGCGGCAGGCTCCAGCTTTCGTATTGGGCGGCCAGTACCAGGAACGCCAGCAGCACACAGAGCGGGAACACGAACAGCGCGGTGTTGCCCGAGAGGATTTGCTGATACGTCAGGTCGGTCCACTCGTAGGTCATGCCGTTGGGCAGTTCATCCTTCAGCAGTTTTTCAATCGCGGCCTGCGCCTGGCCGGAGCTGTAGCCCGGTGCAGCGTTGCCGTTGATTTCCGCGGTGATGAAGCCGTTGTAGTGCATTACGCGGTCCGGGCCAGAGGTGTCGCTGACCTTGATGAAGGTCGCCAGCGGGATCATCTCGCCTTTGTTGTTGCGCACTTTCAACTGGCCGATCTGGTCTTCATCCAGGCGGAACTGCTGTTCAGCCTGCACGTTGACCTGGTAGGTGCGGCCGAAGCGGTTGAAGTCGTTGGCATACAACGAACCCAGGTAGATCTGCAGGGTGTCGAAGATGTCGCTGATCGCCACGCCGTGGGTCTTGGCCTTTTCGCGGTCGATGGCGGCATCGACCTGGGGCACGTTGACCGTGTAGCTGGTGAACAGGCCGAACAGCTCCGGCGTGGTGCGGCTCTTGGTGATGACGTTCTGCACTTCTTTGTACAGCTCTTCGTAACCCAGGTTGCCACGGTCTTCGATCTGCAGGCGGAACCCGCCGATGGTGCCCAGGCCCTGTACCGGCGGCGGTGGGAAGATCGCCATGTAGGCTTCCTGGATGTCGCTGTACTTGCCGTTCAGCGCGCCGGCAATCGCACCGGCGGACATGCTCGGGTCTTTACGCTCGTCGAACGGTTTGAGGGTCACGAACACGATGCCGCTGTTCGGGCTGTTGGTGAACCCGTTGATCGACAGGCCCGGGAAGGCCACGGCGCTTTCCACGCCCGGCTGTTTCAGGGCGATGTCGGACATGCGCTTGATCACGTCTTCGGTGCGATCCAGGCTCGCGGCGTCCGGCAATTGGGCGAAAGCCACCAGGTATTGCTTGTCCTGGGCCGGTACGAAACCGGTCGGGGTGTGGGCAAACCCGAACCACGTCAGCACCATCAGGCCAGCGTACAGGAACAGCGCGATGCCGCTGCCGCGGATCACCCGGCGCACGGTGCCGACGTAACCATGGCTGGCTTTTTCGAAGAAGCGGTTGAACGGCCGGAACAACCAGCCCCCCAACAGCTTGTCGAGCACCTTGGAGAAGCGATCCTTCGGCGCGTCATGGCTGCGCAGCAACACGGCAGCCAGGGCAGGGGACAAGGTCAGCGAGTTGAAGGCCGAGATCACCGTCGAAATCGCAATGGTCAAGGCGAACTGCTTGTAGAACTGCCCGGTCAAGCCGCTGATGAAGGCTGCGGGAATGAACACGGCGCACAGCACCAGTGCCGTGGCGATGATCGGCCCGGTCACTTCGCTCATGGCCTTTTCAGTCGCCTGGAACGGTTCCAGGCCCAGCTCGATGTTGCGCTCGACGTTCTCCACCACCACGATGGCGTCATCCACCACGATGCCGATGGCGAGTACCAGGCCGAACAAGGACAGTGCGTTGAGCGAGAAGCCGAACAGGTGCATCACCGCAAACGTACCGATCAGCGAGACCGGCACCGCCACCAACGGAATGATCGAGGCGCGCCAGGTCTGCAGGAACAGGATCACCACCAGCACCACGAGGATCAGCGCTTCGAACAGGGTATGCACCACCGCCTCGATGGAGCCGCGCACGAAGATGGTCGGGTCGTAGACGATGCTGAAGTCCATGCCTTCGGGGAAGCTCTTCTTCAGCTCCGCCATTTTGTCGCGCACTTCGTTGGAGATCTGGATCGCGTTCGAGCCTGGGCGCTGGAAGATCGGGATCGCCACGGCCGGCTGGTTGTTGAGCAACGAACGCAGGGCGTATTGGCTCGAACCCAGCTCGACCCGCGCGATGTCTTTGAGGCGCGTGATTTCACCGTTATCGCCGGCGCGAATGATGATGTTCTCGAACTCTTCTTCCGTGACCAGGCGGCCCTGGGTGTTCACCGACAACTGGAAGCTGGTGGCATTCGGTGCAGGCGGCGCACCCAGCGCACCGGCGGCCACTTGACGGTTCTGCTCGCGAATCGCGGTCACCACATCGGTGGCGGTCAGGTTGCGCGAAGCGGTCTTGTTCGGGTCCAGCCAGACGCGCAGGGAATAGTCGCCCATGCCGAACAGCTGCACATCACCCACGCCGCCCAGGCGCGCCAACTCGTCCTTGATGTTGAGCAAGGCGTAGTTGGACAGGTAAAGCATGTCGTAACGCTGATCCGGGGAGGTCAAATGCACCACCATGGTCAGGTCGGGGGAGGCCTTGTCCACGGTGATACCGATGCGCGTCACTTCCTCGGGCAGCTTGGGTTGCGTGCGCGTCACACGGTTTTGCACCTGCACCTGCGCGTTGTCCAGGTCGGTGCCCAGGGCGAAGGTGATGGTCAGGGTCAGTTTGCCGTCGGCGGTCGACTGCGAGGACATGTACAGCATGTTCTCGACGCCGGTGATCGCCTGTTCCAGCGGCGCGGCGACGGTTTCGCCGATGACTTTGGGGTTGGCGCCAGGGAAGTTGGCACGCACCACCACGGTCGGCGGCACCACTTCCGGGTATTCGCTGATCGGCAGTTGGAACAGCGAGATCGCGCCAGCGATCAGGATCAACAGCGAGAGCACCGCTGCGAAGATCGGCCGCGAAATGAAGAACTTGGAAAAATTCATCTTGAGTCGTATCCCTTAACCGCGTGGAGTCGCGACGGCTGCGAGCTTGGGCGCGGTTTTTTCCGGCGCCACTTGCTCCAGGTTGCTGGCTTCAAGCGCTTGTCGTTGTTGGGCCAAGGCGGCGAGGGTTTCCTTGCTGGCCATCGGGATGGTTTCCGGGGCGACCGGCGCGCCCGGGCGCACACGCTGCAGGCCCTTGACGATAATGGTGTCGTCCTTGTTCAGGCCGCTGCGCACGATGCGCAAACCTTCGATCTTTGGCCCCAGTTCCACCGAGCGGTAGGCCGGCTTGTCGCCTTCCATCACCAGCACGAACTTCTTGCCCAGGTCGGTGCCGACCGCTTCATCGTTGATCAGCACGGCGGAGTAAGTGCCGCTGCCGACCAGTTTCAGGCGGGCGTACAAGCCAGGGGTGTATTCGCCTTTGCTGTTATCGAATACCGCGCGGCCACGGATGGTGCCGGTGGCCGGGTTGACCTGGTTGTCGACGAAGTTCATCTGGCCCAGGTGCGGGTTGCCGGTTTCATTCGACAGGCCCAGGTACACCGGGGTGGTCGCGCCACGGCGACCCTGGCGGGCGAGTTCGGTGTACTTGAGGTACACGCGCTCATCGGCGTCGAAGTAGGCGTAGACCTTGTCGGTGGAGACCACGCTGGTCAGCGCGGTGACGTCGGCGGTGACCAGGTTGCCAGCGGTGATCTCGGCACGGCTGACACGGCCGCTGATCGGCGCGATGACGCGGGTGAAGCTCAGGTTCAGCTTGGCCAGGTCCAACTGCGCCTGGATGCCGGCGACAGCGGCGCGGGCTTCCTGGGCGGCGGTGGTGCGCGAGTCGGCCAGTTCGGCGGAGATCGCGTTGCTCTGACGCAGGCGTTCGCCCCGTTGCGCTTCGTTATCGCTGCGGGTGGCGGCGGCTTTGGTCTGTTGCAGTTGGGCTTCGAGGCGGCGCACCTCGGCCTGGAACGGGCGTGGGTCGATCTGGAACAGCAGGTCGCCTTTCTTCACGAGGGCGCCTTCGGTGAAGGCCACCTGATCGATCTGGCCGGACACCCGTGGACGGATCTGCACGGTTTCCGGTGCTTCCAGGCGTCCGGTGAATTCGTCCCACTCGTTGACCGGTTGCTCAAGCACCTTGGCCACGCTGATTTTTGCAGGAGGCATGGCGGCCGCTTGTTCCGGGGTTTTGCCGCACGCGCTCATCACCGCCACGGCCAGAATCGCCAGGGGCAAGCGTAAGTGTTTGAGTGTCTGTTCCATGAGGTGTATCCGCCAATGTATTTGAGATGGGCGGATCATGCGCGGGGAGCTGCTAGGTCACGAATCGAATGAAGCAAAGATAACTATCATTCGGAATGATATAAGCGCGGAGTGAGCCCTCTAGTCTGCGGGTTTCATTAGGCAGCTATCAATATGCTTGATGACAAAGGCATGTTGCGCGCGCTGCAAGGAACGCCGCAATGCCTACCTGGCACTGTCGCTCGCCAGCTGCGCAACGATGCGTTCTATCAACATTCTCACCCGTCTGGGCTGAATGCGCGTGGGCGGGTAGACGATGTTCAGCGCTGTGCGGCCCAGGTCGTAATCCTCGAGCACCTCGACCAAGCGGCCGGCGTCGAGATCGGCACGCACGTCCCACACCGATTTCAAGCAAATTCCGTGGCCGGCCAGGCACCATTGGCGGACCAGCGCGCCGTCGTTCGCCACGCGGCGGCCACGCACCATGATCCGGTGGGTCTGCCCGTGCTGCGTGAACGCCCACTCCCGCGAAATATTGACGCCGAAGCGCATCACCAGGCACTCGTGCGCGGCGAGGTCCTCGGGGTGTTGCGGGGTGCCGTGGCGCGCCAGGTACAGCGGTGATGCACACACCACTCGGCGGTTTTCGCCAATCAGACGGGCATGCAGGGTGCTGTCGGCCAGCGCGCCGAAGCGCACGGCGAAGTCGATCCCCTGGCCGACGGGGTCGACATAGCCATCGCTGAGGTTCAGGTCGATGCTGACCTGCGGGTGCTCCTGCATGAACTGCGCAAGGATCGGTTCGATGTATTGGCGACCGAAGTCTTGCGGGGCGCTGAGGCGGATCGGCCCGCAAAGGGTGTCGGCGCCCAGGCGAATGCTGGTGTGCAACTCGTCGGCGTCTGCCAACAGGCGATGCGCGCCATCGACCAGCAGGCGGCCTTCATCCGTGAGGTTGATCGCGCGGGTGGTGCGCTTGAGTAGGCTGGCACCGTAAAAGCTCTCCAACTGCGCCAGCCGTTCCGACACCGAGGCCGGCGATAAGCCCAGTTCCCTGCCGGCGGCAGACAGCCCGCCTTTCTCGACGATCAACAAAAACAGCTCAAGGTTCTTCAGCAGCATTATTCGGTTTTTCCGAAAGTGATTTTTGATTTCAGCTCAATTATCAAAATAAACCTAAAGGACTAGCGTTGCATCCGTGTTTATTCAACGGAGTTACCGTCATGTCATTTGTGAACCTGCAACGGCGTACCTTCCTGGCCCAGGCGGGCGCGGGCGCCGCGGTGTTGACCGCCGGATCGCTGCTCGGCAGCGCCAACGCGAGCGCGGCGCAGGCCGGGCAGAGTGGGGCGGCACCGGCTGCGCGCCAGGCCAAGGGTGGTTTCTGGCCCGGCGACACACGGCTTGTGGTCTCGATCTCGATGCAGTTCGAGGCCGGTGGGCAACCGCTGAAGGGCACCGACAGCCCGTTTCCCAAGGTGGACTTCCCCGACAGCGTGCCCGCTGACCCGGCCACCAATACCTGGTTCGCCTATGGCTACCGCGAAGGCATTCCCAGGCTGCTCGACCTCTGGGACCGGCATGGGGTGAAGGTCACCAGCCACATGATCGGCGATGCGGTGAAGCGGCATCCGCAGTTGGCCCGGGAAATCGTCGCGCGCGGACACGAGGCGGCGGGCCATGGCCCGCGCTGGAGTTCGCAATTTGCCATGAGCCGCGATGAAGAACGCACGTTCCTGCGCCAGGCCGCGAGCATGGTGCAGGACGTCACCGGCCAGCCGGTCAGCGGCTATAACTGCAATTGGCTGCGCCGTGGCCCCAACACCCTGGCGCTGCTGCAAGAGCTTGGCTACGTCTATCACATCGACGATGTGAGTCGCGACGAGCCGTTTATCGAGCAGGTCAACGGCCAGGATTTCGTGGTAGTTCCGTACACCTTGCGCAACAACGACATCGTCTTGATCGAAGGCCGCAACTACTCACCGTCGCAGTTCCTGGAACAGGTGAAGCTGGACTTCGACCAGTTGTACGAAGAGGCCGGCAGCCGGCGCCGCATGATGTCGATCAGCGCCCACGACCGCATCAGCGGTACGCCGCAAATGGTCCGGGTCTGGGATGAGTTTTTGCGCTATGCCAACCGCCACCCCGGCGTGGCCTTCATGCGCAAGGACGCTATCGCGCAGTACACCCTTAAAAGCCCGCTTAGCCTGCGCGAACACGAGACCCTCTGAGCCCATCACCCAAGGAGATTCTTCAATGAAACCCTCACCTATAGCGCGCGTTTGCCTCATCGCCACACTCTTGACCTCGACCTTTTCCGGCGCCGTCCTGGCGGCCAACACTGAACTGGTCAAGCCGGGTGTGCTGGTGGTGGACAAGAGCCTCCCGCCTGCGCAACTGGCGCTCATGGAAACCGCCGCCCGCCGTTATGACACCTTCTGGGACACCGGCGACGAAAGCCTGGCCCGTGAGGCGCTGGCCGCAGATTTCATCGACAAAACCCCACCGGCCGGACGTAAACAAGGCCCCGAAGGCCCGTTGCTCGCCTCCCGGGCGTTTCGTGAAGCGGTGCCGGACCTGCGTTGCGAGGTCGAACACATGCTCATTGCCGGCGACCGCGTGGTGGTTCACCTGCATTTTCGCGGGCACTTCACCGGCACCTTCGGCCAGCTCAAGGGCGGTGGGCAGCCCGTGGACTTTATCGCCACCGATATCTATCAGATCGACAACGGCAAGATCGCCGCCAACTGGCACATCGAAGACAACCTCACCTTGATGAAACAGTTGGGCGCCCTGTAATCCTTGAGAGGCATCGCGTGCCTGACACTTCGGGCCAGGTCGAAGCATGGCGGGGTGGCAATTTTTTACAATTGCGGCTTCTATTAGCAGCGGTGCTGCCACGCGAGGAAACCTCATGACTGCGTCCATCGATCCCGGCCTGCTGGCTATTTATGAAGCCTGGCACGCCAGCGTCTGTGCCGGCGACCTGGCCGCGACGGCGGCGTTGTATGCCGAGCAGGCGGTGTTCGAAACGCCGCTGGTGCTGGCGATCTACCCCGACCACGGCAGCGGCGTGCTGGTCGGCCGGGGGACGATCCAGCGGTTCATGGAGGACAGCAAGCGCCGCTTTCCCAATGACCTGGCTGAGTGGTATCGCAGCGATAAAGCCTTCATCAACGGCCGCAACCTGACGTGGGAATACCCGCGCAAGACGCCGACGGGGGAGCAGGTCGACCTGATGGAAATGATGGAGATAGAAAACGGCTTGATCACCTGCCACCGCGTGTATTGGGGCTGGTATGGCGTGCGCTTGCTGGCGCCAGTGCTGGCGAAGGCGCAAGCGCTGTGAACCCGCGTGCGGCGGTTGCGATCATTGGTGGGTCGGTGACCGGTGTCGCGGCGTTTATCCAACTGGTGCGCGCCGGCAACGCCAAGCGTATCGACATCATCGATCCCGAGGGGCTGGCGGACTCGATTGCCTTCGGCGTCTGCGAGGACGTGCTGTTATGCAATACCTCGGTGCAGACCCTGTCGATACTGGACGATGAACCGCACGACTTTCAGCGTTACCTCCAGGCGCAGGGCATCGACGTCGGCGAAGACGCGTTTGTGCCACGGACCTGGGTGGCGGGCTATCTCAAGCAACGCTATGCCGAGTACCGCGATGTGGCCGAGGTCCGGGGCATTGCACATCGGATCGTGCGGGCGACGGTGCGGCATATCCAGCCGGTCGCTCGCGGCGACTATCGCCTGGTGCTGGATGAAGGCGGCGACCTGCGCGCCTGTGCCGTGCTGGTCTGCACCGGCAGTGCCGCGCCGTTCGTGCCGCCGCTGGTCAGCCCGCATGCCGGTGCGCCGGGCATTTTCTCCACGCCATACCCGGCCAAGGCCTGGCTGGACAGCCTGGATAAACCGTCACGGGTCTTGGTGCTGGGCAGTCGCCTGTCGGCGGTCGACAGTGTGTTGCTGCTCTGCGGCGCGGGGCACCAGGTGCTGATGGCGTCGCCTTCCGGGCGTTTGCCGGGCGTGCGTACCGCCACCCCCCGGCGTGGCGCGGTGGCCCTGGATGAAGCGCGATTCGCCCGGCTGGACCTGGAAAACCCCAAGCTGTACTGGCACTTGCTGCGCATCGTTGCGCGGGCGACCAAGGCGATCAATGGCCGCTCGCTGCGCGAACAAGTCGATCGCAGCGCGGAGCCCATCCAGCGCCTGCGCGGCGAAGTCGCCTTGGCCCGACGGGGCGCGACGGACTGGCAGAACCTGTTGGTGCAGTGCATGGACCTGGCCGACGGGAAGTTGCGCGCGGCGCCGCCCTCGGTGCGCGTGGCGGCGCTGCAAAACTGCTGGGAAGCGGTCGGGCGTTACCTGTTCGCGGTGCCTTTGCAGACCGCAACCACGCTGCTGCGCCTGATCGACGAAGGGCGCCTGCAACTGGCCGCGCACTTGCCGACACAGCTTGAGTGGCAAGGCCAATGGCGGGTCCACGATGCCCAGGGGCGCATCGAGGCGGTGGATGCGGTGGTGTGCGCCAGCGGTTTTCATAAACAGTTTTTCCATGCCTCGCGCAACGGCCTTGAGCTGCAGGTGCCGCCGGCAACGCCGTGTACGCCGCCTTATGTGTCAGCGCAGTTGCAGGTCAGCCTGCCCGGCGCCGAAGCGCCGGAAGACATCTGGCTGCTGGGCATGGCCTCGTACCTGGCGGCGCCGATGGTCAATTCGGTGTACCAATCGGTGCGCCAGGCCCGCGAGGTGGTGATGCTGCTCGCCGAGCACCCTTCATTCATGGACAAACACGCAACCGAGGCAGTGGCATGAAAGTGTATGGCGACAGAGGTTCGAGCAATACCCGGCGCGTACTGACGACCGCCGCTTACCTGGGGCTTGAGGTCGAATTCGTCTTCCTCGATCTGTTCAGTGGCGAGAACCGCACGCCGGAGTACCTGGCGCTCAACCCCAACGGCACGATCCCGACCTTGGTCGACGGCGATGTGGTGCTGTTCGAAGCCTCGGCGATCATGATTTACCTGGCGGAACGGGCCGGCTCGTCATTGCTGCCCGCGGGCAACGCCAAGTACGAAACGCTCAAATGGATGTTCTGGGCCGCCGAGCATTTTCGTCGCGGGCCCACGGTGCTGATCGAGCAGCGGTTCATGGACCGCCTCAAAGGCCGCGCCGAGAACCCGACCCTGGTGGCCGAAGCGCTGCAGGCGATCCACCGCTACACGGCGGTGCTCGACGGGCACTTGCGCACCCGGCGCTTTGTGGTGGGCGACGCGTTGAGCCTGGCGGACATCGACCTGGCGGCCCCGCTGAGTCATATCCCGCGGACCCAGGCGCCGTTTCTGGAGTATCCCCATGTGGCGGCCTGGTACGCACGGATCAATGCGCTGCTCGCCTGGCAGCAGAGCGGGGTGGCCCAGGAGCGCCGCATCGCCGAAATCGAGCGCTTGTTCAGCTCGCAACAGGTGCCGGCATAAGGGTTTTCCTGGCCGGGGTCACGGGATGCAGCGGTGCTTCGAGATGGCGCAGGTGCTCAATCCCCAGATGCAGCTTGAATGCCCGCCAGCCCGAGCCGGTCACATGTACCGCGCGCGAGCCGGCGGTTCGGCGCAGCCAACCCAACTGGCAAAAAGTCTCCAGCAGGTGGGTGCCGAGCGGCCCGGCGATGTGGTGTTGCCGTTCGGTCCAATCCAGGCAGCGGCGGGCCTGGAGGTGGTCGTGCAAGCATGGCTCGCCGGCCTGCGGGTTGAGTGACTGCAGCCACTCGGTACCACGCCGGGTGAGCACGTATTCGCGCTCGTCGCTTTCAAGGAGAAAACCCTGCTCCAGCATGCCTTGGGTCACCGCTACGCCGACCTGGCCGGCCAGGTGGTCGTAGCAGCAACGGGCAAAACGCAATTCATGGGCCGAACGGTTGGGCAGGCTACGCCACGAACTGGTTTGCGGTGCGACCGCCGCCAGGCTTTCCAGCACATGGGACACATCGGGGCCGGCCAATTGATAGAAGCGGTTGCGGCCCTTGATCTCCACGGTGAGCAAGCCGCCGTCGAGCAGCTTCGCCAGGTGCGAACTGGCCGTCTGCGGCGTCACGCCAGCGGCATCGGCCAAGGCGCTGGCAGACATCGAACTGCCATCTGCCAGGGTGATCAGGATCACTGCGCGCACGGGTTCGGCGATCAGGTAGGCGATGGATGAGATTTTTGGCTGGGTCATTCCGTCGAACTCCGTGCTGTGCCAGGTGAAATCGGATTTCAGGATGACATAAACATAAACACTTCGACACAGCTCGAAGCGTTTATCCCAGAAAGCTGCATATAGTCGAGCCGCCCCCTTAAAGGACGCTCGCGGTCATGACCTCCAACACCCGCTACCAACGACAAGTACTGATTGCGACGAGTCTGAGCTATGTGGTCGTTATCCTCGACACTTCGATTGTCAACGTGGCAGTGGAATCGATTTCCCGCACCTTTGGCTCGGGTATCACCGGGCTGCAGTGGGTGATCAACGCATATACCCTGACCTTCGCCAGCCTGCTGCTGACGGGCGGCCTGCTGGGCGATCGTTTCGGCGCGAAGAAAATCTACGCCGTCGGCCTCGGCCTGTTTGCCCTGGCCTCGGCGTTGTGCGGCCTGGCCACCGACCTGCCGGAGTTGGTCGGTGCGCGGGTCCTGCAGGGGCTGGGCGCCGCGTTGCTGGTGCCGTGTTCTTTGATGTTGATCAACAGCGCTTACCCGCAGACCCACCAGCGCGCCGGCGCCATTGGCGTGTGGGCCGGGTGCGGCGGCATCGCCATGGCGGCCGGACCGCTGGTGGGCGGCGTACTGATCGAGCTGTTCGGCTGGCGCAGCATCTTCTTGATCAACGTGCCGATCGCCCTGGTGGGCGTGTGGCTGACCTCGCGCATCCCGTCTTCGGCACCGTTGGCGCCAAACCGGCACTTGGACGTCACCGGGCAAGTCGCCGCGATTATCGCGCTGGCGACCTCGGTGGCGGTGCTGATTGAAGGGGCGAAGCTGGGGTGGAACTCCGAATGGGTGTACGCCTGCGTGTTCGTGGCCTGTATCGCCTGGTGCGTGTTCTTTGTGACCGAAAGCCGCCACAAGGACCCGATGCTGCCGCTGCAGTATTTCCGCAACCCGGTGTTCTCGGGGGCGACGCTGCTGTCGCTGGCGTCGGCCCTGGTGTTCTATGGCCTGTTTTTCCTGCTCAGCGTGTACTTCCAGAGCGAGCGTGGCTGGTCGCCGCTGGACACCGGGCTGGCTTTCCTGCCACTGACCGCCATGGTCACCCTGGGCAGCTTCACCTGCGGCCGGCTGACCCGTGCGTATGGCGCGCGCGCCGTGCTGTGTGCGGGGTTCGGCCTGTACACCGTGGGGTTTATCGGCCTGTTCGCCCTGGCCAGTGACGCACCGTACTGGCGTATCGCAGTGTGCTACCCGGCCGTGGGGTTCGGTGCCGGGATCATCACCCCGGCCGCCACCTCCGTGCTGATGAGTGTGGTCGACCGCGCCAAGGCCGGGGTGGCGGCGGGC
This sequence comes from Pseudomonas sp. Pse79, assembly GCF_024519615.1. NCBI lineage: Bacteria > Pseudomonadati > Pseudomonadota > Gammaproteobacteria > Pseudomonadales > Pseudomonadaceae > Pseudomonas > Pseudomonas sp. Pse79. Next base: position 150,123 of record NZ_JALJRR010000011.1, on the reverse strand, counting down.
ACACTCAATGCCAGCCGCCAAAGCGGCTCCGCCTTCGGTGTGGCGATCTTCGGCGCCTTGCTCACCTCGATTCAGCCCCTGGGCGATGCCATCGACGTCGCCGTCAGCGTCGCCATCGGTTTGTCGTTGCTCGCCATGCTGATGGCCGCCCTGGTGTTGAAAGCGCCGGCGGCGCAACCCGTGGAAAGTTGATGGGCCTGCACCTGTAAAGGCGATTGCCCGGCACGTTTTCGTGACATTCGCGAGGCGTCGCTGCACCTGAAAAACATCATCAATAGGGATAATGATCATGAATCTGCGTTCTGCACCTGCAGTTGTCGATATGGCGGGGATCGGCATCGGTCCGGCCAACCTTAGCCTGGCGGCGCTGGCCCAGCCCAAACCGAGCATTAGCGCAGCGTTCTTCGAGCGCAGCAGCGAATTTCAATGGCATGCGGGGATGATGGTGCCCGAGGCCAAACTGCAGGTGCATTACCTCAAGGACCTGGTCAGCCTGGTGGACCCGTCCAACCCGCTGTCATTCCTCGCTTACCTGGCGCAGAAAAAACAGCTGCTCAGTTTTATCAACGCGCATTTCGAGCAGGTGCTGCGCCGCGAGTTCAACCAGTACTACCGCTGGGCGTGCAGCCAGCTGCCGAATCTGCATTTCAACAGCGAAGTGCGTTCGGTGACGTTCGATAACGGCCTGTTCCTGCTCCAGGGCGATACCTGGGCGCAACCGGCGCGCCACCTGGTGTTGGGCACCGGGCAGCAACCGTCGATCCCGGCGTGTGCGCAGGCGCATCTGGGCGATACGCTGTTTCACTCCTCGCAGTACATGACCCGCAAGCGCAGCTTCAAAGACCAGCGCGTGGTGGTGATCGGTGGCGGCCAGACCGGGGCCGAAATCATCCAGCACCTGCTGTCCGACACCGCCGCCTTGCCCGCCAGCGTGACCTGGGTCTCGCGGCGCTGGAATTTTTCGCCGCTGGATGAGTCGCCGTTTACCAACGAGCTCTACACCCCGCAGTACAGCGACCACTTTTTCGCTCAGCCCGAGGCCGTGCGCCGGCCATTGCTGGTCGAGCAGAAACTGGCGAGCGACGGCATTTCCCAAGCGTTGTTGCAGTCGATTTATCGCCGCCTGTACGAGCTCAAGCACGTCTTGCAGCACCCCTGTCACATTCGCCTGCTGCCCGGGCGCGAGTTGACCGCGATTCAGCAGCGCCCCCATCACTGGAGCCTGTCGATGGCGCACGGGCACAGCCAGGTGCAGGAGGAACTGAGTGCCGACACCGCGGTGCTGTGTACAGGCTATGCCTACCAGATGCCGGCGTGCCTGGCGGCGCTCGAATCACGGATTACCCGATGCAACGGCGAGTATGTCTTCAACGATGACTATTCCGTCGCCTGGGATGGGCCGCAGGGCTCGGCCATCTATGTGCAAAACGCCGCGCGCAGCCAGAAAGGCATCGCCGACCCGAACCTGGGCCTGATCCCCTGGCGTTGCGCGAACATCATCAACAGCGTCAGCGGGCAAGCCCTGTACGACTTGGATGAGCCCGAGGCGTTCGTCCAATGGGGCGCCAACGAAGTATTCGACGAGGTCGGCGATGCGCGTTTCGATCGCCTGACCGCTCTCGCCAACTAGACCCAGGAGCCCGGTCATGGAACCCATCACACTTGCCCCCAACGGCAATGCCCCGGTGATTCGAGAAACCGAGGAGCCCGTGGCGCCGGAAGGCGTGCGCCTGTACCTGCACCACTTTGCCGGCAAACTGGCCAATGCGCCGATCCAGTCATCGCGTTTCACTCTCGAGCCACACAGCGCGACGGACGAAGACAAGCACGCCGTGAACGAAATCTGGTTTATCAGCGGCGGGGAACTGGACGTCTTCTACGACGGCACCTGGCACGCGGTCAGAAATGGCGAAAGCCTGTATTTCGCGCCCTGGCGGCCGCATTTCGCGCGCAACAACGGCACGACCCAGGTCCAGGTGTTTTCGGTGTGGTGGGCATGAGCATGGAGCAGCACTTCGACCTGGTGATTGTCGGCGGCGGCATTATCGGTGCCTGGGCGTTGCATCATGCGACGCAACGCTATCCCCACTGGCAGATTCTGCTGATCGACCGCTACCGCATCGGCGACGGGGCCACCGCCCATTCGGCGGGTGTGCTGCTGGCCACCGGCCGCTCGCCGCGCGAACGGCGCCTGGCCGGGGAGAGCGCCGAGCTGTATCGGGCCCTGCGTGATCGCCTGGGCATCCGCACCACCCAGGCGCCGGTGTACTGGCTGGCCGAACGCAGCTTTAGCGCAGACATCGAGCAGGCCCTGGTCGATGCGCCGGTTCAGCCCGCCGACTTGTGCGTGGCGGACCTGGGCCCACGCCTGGGCGCCTCACTCAAGGTTGGCGCGAACGAAAGCCTGTTGCGTGGTGGCACCGCCGAAAGTTATGAGCCACCGCTGGTGGCGCGGTTGCTGATCGGCCACAGCCTGGCCAGTGCCCATGTGCGCTGCATCGAAGGCGTGGGCGTGCAGCAGATCGATGCGCTGGGCAGCGGCACGCGCATCACCCTGGCCGACGGCGCCACGCTGCGCGCCCGCCGCACCCTGGTTGCCACGGGGCCGTGGGTCAGCGAGCCGCCGTTCGACGCGCTTGCCGCGCGCCATGGGCTGCGGGTGAAGAAGGTGGTGGCCCTGCATATCGACGGCGTACCGCCGAGCAACGCCGCGGCGCTGTTCCTGCCGCAATCCGACGCTTACCTGATGCCATTGGCGGCGCGTAACCAGTGGTTGTTCAGCTTCCGGTGCGATGAATGGGACGTTGCGCCGCGCAAACATGCACTGGAAATCAACCGCCACGATGTACAGGTGGCCACCCGCACGCTGGCGCACTACCTGCCCGAGCTGGTGGCCCGCTGTCGCGGCGGCCGGGTGTTCTGCGACAGCTACAGCCCCGGCGGAGAGTCGCAGGTGAGCTTCGACGCCGGGCAGAACCTGGTGTTTGCCGGCGCCGGCAGCGGCGCCGGTTTCCGCCTGGCACCGGGCATTGCCCGCGAAGCCGTGGACCTGCTCGTCGCCCAGTGGCCCGATGCGCCCGCTACCGCCAAACCCACCCTTTCTACTGTTTCGATGGATTGAAAAGATGACCGCTATCGCCGCGCAAACCTTCTTCCTGATGCCCATCCCGCCGACTCCGAACGGCAGGCTGCACCTGGGGCATATCGCCGGGCCGTACTTGCGCATGGACATGCTGGGGCGCTACCTGCGCAGCCAGGGCCATCGTGTCGACGTGGTCTCGGCGGTCGACGGCTTCGACTCCTATGTGCTGTGGAAGGCCCTGCAAGAGCAGCGCACGCCCGAAGCCGTGGTGCGCGACTATCACGGGCAAATCGCCCATGACCTGCGTGCGCTGGATGTCGAGGTGGATGACTTCCTCGACCTGGTGCAAGGCCCCTATGCGCAGCAGCATGCGCGCAATGCCCAGCGCACGGTGGAGCGCCTGGTGGCGCTCGGGGTGACGCAAAGCGTGGTCGAACGCGTGCTGTATTGCCCGGACACCCGGCGCTACATGGCGGGGGCCTGGCTGCTGGGGCAATGCCCGTATTGCCGGGCGGGGGCGGGCGGCTATTTTTGCGAAGCCTGCGGCGCGCTGTTTCGCCCGGAAGCCATGCTTGACCCGCAACCGCGCATGGGCGACAGCCCCCTGCACTGGGTTGAGGTCGAAAGCCTGTTTCTGACCGTCGCCCACCCCGAGCAGTTGCTGCAGCGCATGGCGACCTCCGGTGCGCCGGCGTCGATCGTCGAGGTGATTGCACGCTTCCTAGAACGGGAAAACGGCCGGGTGCGGCTGACCGCGCCGGGCGAATGGGGCGTTGCCTGGAGCCCGGACCGCTTCGGCAACCCGCGCGTGCTGTTCGAATCGGGCTGGGAGTATGCGCTGACCTGCGCCGACCGATCCCAGGAACAGGCGCCCGAGCACGGCCATGCCATGCTGCGCAGCAGCGAGGTGACGACGCTGGTCAGTTTTGGCATCGACAACGCGGTGCTGCTGTTGGCCGGCAGTGTCGCGGTGATGGATGCGTTGCAGGATCACCGCTCATTCGATTACGTGTTGACCAATTACTTCTACAACCTGCAAGGCGCGAAGTTTTCCACCAGCCGCCTGCATGTGGTGTGGGCCGCCGATATCGTCGAAAAGACCCCGGCGACCAGCGACGCGGTGCGTTACTTCCTGAGCCGCGAAAGCCCCGAACAGGGCGAAACCAACTTCGCCGTGGAGGAGTTTGTCGAGGTGGTCAATGTGGACCTGGCCGGTGCGCTCGACGGCCGCATCGACCTGGCGCTGGCCGCCCTCGATCACACGCGGCCGCAGTCCATCGACCCGGCGTTGTGGCCGGCCCTGGAACTGGCCGTTACGCGGTTGGGGCAGGCCTTCCGGTTGGACGCGGTGTCGGTGCGCGAAGCCTGGGACGTGCTGCATCAATGGATGCAACGCCCCGACCTGGACGTCACGCAGCCCGCCCACGCCTACCTGTGGCTCAAGGGCCTGGCGTACCTGGCCGCGCCGATCATGCCGCGCCTGGCCGAGTACCTGTGGCAGTGCCTGGGGCATGACGGCTTGCCGCTGATCCAGGCGCTGCACGCTGCCTCGCAGCCACGTCCGCAGACCTCGGCGCGCCCGCGCTTTGCGCCGCTGTCGCCGGCCGCATTGGCGCCGTGCCTGCCGGCCAGCGTGGTGCTTGCCGGGGCCACCAGCGATGCATGAATACGCCGACGTTATCGTGATCGGCGCCGGCACCACCGGTACCGCCGCAGCCTGGCACCTGGCGCGGGCCGGGGCGTCGGTCAGGCTGCTCGATAAAGGCGCGATTGCCAGCGGTTCGTCGGGCGCATCGCCGGGGATCGTGCGGGCTTATTATGCCGACCCCGCTCTCAGCTACCTGGCGACGCAAGGTGTGCGGGCCTATCGCGAGTGGCCGCAGCACTATCCCGGCGCATGCGGCTACCAGCGCACGGGGTTCCTGACCGGTATTGCCGGGCACGCGCAAGCGACCACCCAGGCCAATGTCGCGCGTCTGCGGGCAGCGGGCGCGCCGCTTGAATGGCTCTGCCCCGAGCAGATACGGGAACGGGTGCCGGACCTGTACACCGATGGCCTGGCGGGCGCGGTCTACGAACCGGACGCCGGTTATTGCGACCCGCGTCTTACCGCGCGCAGCTTTGCCGCCGGTGCGAGCGCCCTGGGCGCGGTGATCGAAGAGGGCCGGGCGGCGCGGCGGATTGTGCGCCAGGCCGGCCGCGTCGTCGGCGTGCAGACCGACTGCGGGTTTATCGCCAGCAGCCATGTGATCAACGCCGCCGGGCCATGGGCCGCCGCACTGGCCGCCGAGTGCGGCGCGCCGCTGCCGATCCATGCCACACGGCAATGCGTGGGCATTCTCGAGGTCTGCGGCGCGGATAAGCCGATGCCGGGCTACTGCGACCGCGACGTCGGTTTCTACCTGCGCCCGGATCGCCCCGGCAGCTACGTGATCGGCGCGCTGGGCGGCGCCGAAGGGGCGCCCATCGACCCGGATGCCTTCGACGGCACCTTCAGCGACACTCAGGTGTTGGCCTACCGTGACCGCGCTGCGCAACGCGTGCAACGTCTACTGGGCGCACAGCCGATCGGGCGCCGCGTGTCGTTCTTCGACGACACGCCGGACGGTAATCCGCTGCTCGGCCCGGACCCGCGCGTGCCGGGGTTGATGGTCGCGGCAGGGTTGAGCGGGCATGGTTTCAAGTTCGCGCCGTTGTTCGGGCAGGCGATCGCGCAGTGGGTGTTGACGGGGGAGATGTCGGCGGCGATGGCGCCGTTTGCGCTGCAGCGGTTTATCGGCTGACGGGACGTGCCCAGGTTGTTGGTGGAGCAACAGCAGTTCAATAAACTGTGCGATCGCGCAGGCTTAGGTTCTGCGTAAGATGCTGAATTTAAAGGCTTATGGGTTTGGCATGAATTGTGTTGTCAGTCGATAGGCACTGACCCGACAACGGGAGGGATAACCCCCACTTTTCAAAAGAAACCACACCCATGCACAACACCTTGCAACGCACGTTTATTGCCGGCCTGCTGGCAATCGGCACCTTGGGCGGGCTGCTGCCGGCCGCGGCCCAGGCGGCCAATGATCAACAGTTCATCCCGCTGGCGACCTACCGGGTCGGCGCCTACGCCTCCAGCGGCATCCCGTGGTGGGCGGGGGAGATCGACTACTTCCGCTATATCAATGAGGTCGAAGGCGGCGTGAACGGGGTCAAACTGGTCTGGCAAGAGTGCGAGACCGAGTGGAAGACCGACCGTATCATCGAATGCTACGAACGCTACAAGGCCGGCCTCGACGGCGCGCCGACCGGCTTCTTCTTCACCCACAGCACGCCGGCGTCCTATGCGCTGATGGACCGCGCCGCCGTCGACCATATCCCGCTGATCGACGGTGCCGGCGGGCGTACCGAATCGACCGATGGCCGCGTGTTCCCTTACGCCTTCCCGCTGTTGCTCAACTACTACGGCCAGGCGTCGGTGGGGATCAACTACATCGCCCAGCGCGAAGGCGGCCTGGACAAACTCAAGGGCAAGAAGATCGTCACGGTCTACCACGACTCCGCCTATGGCCGCGAAACCCAGATGGCGATGCAATTGCTCGCGCAAAAGTACGGTTTCGAGAATATCCAGATCCCGGTGGCGGACCCCGGCAACGAGCAGTCGACCCAATGGCGGCAGGTCCGTCAGATCAACCCGGACTGGGTGTTCCTGCGCACCTGGGGCGTGTCCACCCCGGTCGGCATCAAGACCGCCGTGCGTTTTGGCATCCCGGTGGACCGCCTGATCGGAGACGTGTGGGCCGGCTCCGAAGCCGATGTGATCCCCGCGGGCACCGCCGCCAAAGGCTACCAGGCGCTGGCGCCGTTCCCCGGTGGCGACAGCTTCGAGATCCACCGCAAACTCAAGCAGTTCATCCTGGACCCGGGCAAGAGCAACCTCAAAGACCCGAGTTACTTCGGCAAGGTCTACTACAACATCGGCCTGATCAACGCGGCCATTGCAGTCGAAGCCTTGCGCACCGGCCAGGCCAAGTTCGGCAATCGTGGGCTGAACGGTGAGGAAACGCGCTGGGCGTTCGAGCATTTGGACATCGACGCCGCTCGCATCAAGGCGTTGGGTCTCGAAGGCTTGCTCGCGCCGTTGAAACTGTCCTGCGCCGACCACGAAGGCGGCGGTTCAGCCCGGGTGCAGCAGTGGGACGGGCAAAAATGGGTGCTGGTGACCGACTGGGTCCAGGCCGACCGCGCCACCTTGCGCCCGTTGATCGAGGCCAAGTCTGCCGCGTATGCCCAGGAGAAGGGCATCGCGGCGCGTGACTGCGCGGCCGAGTAGCGCCTGGTCAGGCGACGGTGGCCGCGCAAGCCGGTTGAAATCACGGTCACGGTATTGAGCGGGGTATCGTCCGTCGCCGTTTCGGCAAACGCGGGTGCGCCCGCAAGCAGCAGAGAACCGGTCAACAGCGACAGGGGGAACGTTTTGATGGGGGGCGGCTCGGGCATGTCAGCAATCATCCATTAGGCCTGGCACTGGCCCTAGGTATGCGTGCAGTTTCGCAAGCGTTTCGAGAAAAACTGGGGGGCGAGTCGCTTGCGCCTGAGCAAGATAGATAATATGTTAACGGTATAACTAAAAATAATCGGTGGAGGGGGGATGCCTGCCTTATTTCACGCTGGCGCTGAGTTCGCCAACTGGAACCGCGACTTGCGTGCGGTGTGCGGTAACTTCAGCACGACGATGTCCGATCAGCACCGTCTGTTTATCGGCAGCGTCCACGGCCAGGATGTCTGTGGCCTCGAAGTGGCGCATATCCGCACCAACGCAGGGTTGATCAGCCGCCACCGCACTCACGGCGATGGCGCCGACGATCGACACTGCTTTCTGATCCTCCAGAGCAGCGGCCATCAGCGCATTCGCCAAAAACACCGGGTGCTCGAACTGGGGCCTGAAGACATCGCCCTGGTGGACTCGGCGCAGGCCTTCGAGATCGAACCTCAAGGCTTGGTGCAAAACATCTCGATTCATTTGTCACGCCAGGAAGTCAGCCTGCAACTGAGCCAGCAAGCGCTGTTTGGCAAGCTGGCGCGCAACAGTGTGGCCACTCATATGATTCGCACCTTGGTGCGCTCGCTGGCTGACGTGGAGGTGAGTGAGGGCTATGGCGGCCAAAGCGATGGCCCGGCCTTGGAGCAAGCGCTGATCGGCTTGGCCGCCGCCGGTCTGGACGAGCGTGCCGAGGGCCAGCCCGGTTTCGCCTGCGTGGGCCATGATGATATCTACGGGTTGGCCACGCGGCTGGTCGAAGCCTCGTTGCAAGAGACTGAACTGGGCCCTGAATATTTGGCCCGACGCTTGAACGTCTCGGTGCGCCAGCTCTATCGGCTGTTTGAGCAGCGTCACGAGAGTATTGCGCGCTACATCCAGCAACGTCGCTTGGAGCGGGTAGCCCAGGACCTGCGCGCCCAAGACCTGCGGCATGAGTCGATTACGCAAATCGCCTTCAAATGGGGGTTTGTCGACGCCGCGCATTTCAGCCGGGCCTTCAAGCGCCATTTCCAGTACGCCCCTCGGGACTTTCGCCAACACGCCTCCTAAGTGCAGCCCTGGCAGGGAATGCCAAGCGGTTTGGCAGACTCAGTCAAGTCGCAGGGCGTGGCAGGCACTCTAATAAGGTGGCCTGGGCTGGGGTTGATACCGAGCCGCTTATTGCTGGAGAAAAATAAAAATGAAAACACGGAGCTTGCTGATAGGCAGCCCTTTACTGATGGCCGCGTTGTGCTCGGTGGTGTTGGCCGGTCCGGCTCAGGTCGATGGTCGGCGCATCATCGCCGCTGACCAGGAGCCGGGCAACTGGATGAGCCACGGCCGCACCTACGACGAGCAGCGCTACAGCCCGTTGGACAGCGTCAATGCGAGCAACGTCGGCCAGTTGGGCATGGCCTGGACGACGAAACTGGATATCGACAGCGGCACCGAAGCCACGCCGCTGGTGGTCGATGGGGTGATGTACACCACCGGGGCCTTCAGCATTGTCTATGCGATCAATGCCGCTACCGGCGAGTTGCTCTGGAAATACGACCCGAAGGTGCCGCCCGAAAACCTCAGCCAAGGCTGCTGCGGGCCGGTAAACCGGGGCGTGGCGGTCTGGCAGGGCAAGGTCTACGTGGGCAGTTTTGACGGACGCTTGATTGCCCTCGATGCGGCCAGTGGTCAGCCGGTCTGGAGCGTCGACACGATCATCGATCGTACCAAGAGCTATTCGATCACGGGCGCCCCGCGCGTCGTCAAAGGCAAGGTGCTGATCGGCAACGGCGGCGCTGAATTCGGCGTGCGCGGTTACGTGACGGCTTACGATGCCGAGACCGGCAAACAGGTGTGGCGTTTCTATACCGTGCCAGGCGACCCGAAACTGCCGCCGGAAAATGCGGCGATGGCCAAGGCGATGAAAACCTGGGACGGCGACGGCTGGGTCAAATGGGGTGGCGGCGGCACCGTCTGGGACTCCATGGCCTACGACCCGCAACTGGATCTCCTGTATGTGGGCACGGGCAACGGCTCGCCCTGGAACTATCAGTTCCGCACCAATGGCAAGGGCGACAACCTCTACGTGTCGTCGATCCTGGCGCTGCGGCCAGACACCGGTGAATACGTCTGGCATTACCAGATCACGCCGCAAGACCAGTGGGATTTCACCGCGACCCAACACATGATCCTCGCCGACATCAAGGTGGACGGCAAGGTGCGCAAGGTGATCATGCAGGCGCCGAAGAATGGCTTCTTCTACGTCCTCGACCGCACCAACGGCCAGTTGCTCTCGGCGAAGAATTTCGTGCCGGTGAACTGGGCCAGCGGCATCGACATGAAAACCGGCCGCCCGATCCTGACCGGCGCGGCCGACTATTCCAAGGAGCCGAAAGTGGTGCAGCCGAGCTTTCTCGGCGGGCACAACTGGCACCCCATGTCCTTCAGCCCGAAGACCGGCTACGTCTATATTCCGGCCCAGTACACCTTGGCCGAGTTGAAGGCGGCCAAGGCGCCGATGTTCCTGGCGAACAAGTCGGTGGTGAACTTCGGGCTGGATGTGCCGGACTTGCCTGAAGACCCGAAAATCCTCAATAAAATCCGTGACGCCTGGAGTGGTGAGCTGATCGCCTGGGACCCGGTCCAACAGAAAGCGGCCTGGAAACAGCCATACATCAGCGCCGGCAACGGCGGCACGCTGGCCACGGCGGGCAATCTGGTGTTCCAGGGCACCGCCGACGGGCGCGTGGTCGCCTATCGCGCCGACACCGGCGAGCAGCTATGGGAGCATCGGGCCAACTCCGGGGTCATGGCCGGGCCCGTCACCTACACCGTCAATGGCGAGCAATACGTGGCGTTCTCAGTGGGTTGGGGCGGGATCATTCCGCTGCTGACCGGGCCGTTGACCAACAAGGGCAAGGTGCGCGCCGAGTCGCGGGTGATTGCCTTCAAGCTCGGCGCCCACGGCGAACTGCCGCCGCCCAAAGTCGCGCCAGTGCTACCGACCACCCACCAGACACTCACGGCAACCCCTGAGCAACTGGTACAGGCGCGCGGTCTGTTCAATGGCCTGTGCGCCGGTTGTCACGGCCTCAATGCCATCAGCGGCGGCGTGGTGCCGGACCTGCGCTACCTGAGTGACGACAAACACGCGGCGTTCCCGGCCTTTGTCAGCGGAGCGCTGATCACCAAGGGCATGCCGAATTTCTCCGACATTCTCCAGCGCGACGACATGGAATTGATCCGTCAATACCTGGTCAAGCGCAACCAGGATCTGCAGGCCGACCTCAAGGCCGCCGGGCACGTCGACACCCCCTGACTCCCTACCGTTTCACCCATGCATGACGACGCCCCACGGCGTCGTCATGGCGAAGCTCTGCCTCCAATAAAAATAACGGGACACGCCATGAAAACACTTAGCACTCTGACCCTCAGCGCACTCTTCGCCGGCCTGGCCCCTTTGGCCCAGGCCGATGTAAAACCTGATCCGGGCGACTACACCGCGCTGCCCAAAGGCACCGATGTGGTGGTGTTGTACCAGCAGAACCCACGCGGGGATAAGGTGTACTCGGGCGGCAAGAAAGTCGCCGACAACCTCGACCTCGACATGACCGTCGGGGTGTTGCGTCTGATCCACTTCACCGAGTTCTTCAACACCGGGCTGACCTGGGACCCGCAAATCGTCATCCCCTTCGGCTACCAGAAGACCGGCGCCACCGACAGCAAGAACTCGGGTCTGGGTGATATCACCTTCGGTGGGACGGTGTGGACCATCGCTGACCTGGCCAAAAACGAACACCTGGGCTGGTCGGTGTTTGTCACCGCGCCGACCGGCAGCGAGAAGAACCAAGGCTTTGCCTTGAGCAGCAATCGCTGGGCGCTGGACTTTCAGGTCGGTTACATCAAGGGCCTTACCGATAAAATCACCTGGGACGTGATCGCCGAAACCGAGTTTTACGACGAACAGCGCTCCACCGATGCCAAAAAAGACCCGTTGCTGCAACTGCACAACCACCTGCGCTACAACTTCACCCCCGACACTTACGCCGCGATCTCTTATCGTCACAACTGGGGCGCGCGCGAGACACTCGACCATGAAACCCTGGCCACCAGCCGCAGCAATGGCACGCTCGGTTTTACCGTTGCGACCATGCTGGGCAAACAGGTGCAGGTCATGGGGCAGTTGATGCATGACACGTCGGTGCGTGAGGGCGTGAAGATTGATAATTCGCTGCAGTTTCGCCTGGCGTACTTCTACTGAATCAACGGCTGTCCGGCATGGACACGGTCCATGCCGGCGCTGGATCAATAGCGAATCATCACCGATTTGAGTTCGGTGTAATCCTCGATAAACGCTGACCCGAATTCCCGACCGATGCCCGATGATTTAACCCCGCCAAACGGCACCGCCGGGTCGAGCAGCGTGTGCATGTTCACCCACACCGTGCCGGCGTGGATGGCGGGCACCATTCGCAGGGCTTTGCTCAGGTCGTTGGTCCAGAGGCTGGCGCTGAGGCCATACGGTGTGTTGTTCATCAGCTCCAGCAGCTCGTCTTCGCTGTCATAGGGCAAGAACGTGGCGATCGGGCCGAAGGTTTCCTCGTTGAGCAAGCTGTCGTTGATGCTGTTGGCGAGGATCACTGTGGGTTCGACATAACACCCAGGGCGATCGATGCACCGGCCGCCGTGGATAATCGTGTTGTTTTCGGCACGCGCCTTGGCAAAAAAACCTTCGAGCTTCAATTGGTGCTGGCGGTGGGTGACCGGGCCGAATTCGGTGCGCTCATCCAGCGGCGAACCGATGTTCAGTTTGCCCAGACGCTCGGCCAGGCGGCTCATGATCGGCTCGATCTGCGAGCGATGGGCGAAAAAACGTTCAGCGGCGGCGCAGATCTGCCCCGAGTGCAGGAAGCCCGCTTCGATGATGCCGTTGACCGCCTTGTCGAGGTCCACATCACGCAGGAACCCCGCCGAGTTTTTCCCGCCCAGTTCCAGGGTCGCGCGGGTCAGCCCGGCGCCCGTGGCCGCGCGGCCTACGGCGATGCCGGTCGGCACCGAGCCGGTGAACGAGACCTTATCGGTGCCGGGATGCTCGATCAGCGCCTGACCCACCGGGCCGCCGCCGGTCAACACGTTCAGGACGCCGGCGGGCAGGCCTGCGTCGACCGCCAGCTCGGCGACCCGCAGGATCGTCAGCGGGGTGAACTCACTGGGCTTGATGATGATGCTGCAGCCGGTGACCAGCGCCGAGGCGAGTTTCCAGATGGCGATCATGGTCGAGAAATTCCACGGCACGATGCCCACCACCACGCCCACCGGTTCGCGCAGGGTGAACGCGGTGTAGCGTTCGCCGGCGAAGGAGGGCAGGGACGGCGTGATGGTCTGGCCGCTGATCTTGGTCGCCCAGCCGGCGTAGTAGCGCAGAAAGTGCGCGGCCTGGTCCACTTCGAAAGCGCGGGAAATCTGGATGATCTTGCCCGATTGGCACGTCTCGATCTGAGCCAGTTCCTCGCGGTGTTGTTCCAGCAGGTCGGCGAGTTTGAGCAGCACGTTGCCGCGCACTGCCGGGGCGACCTGGGACCAGTGCTGGAAGCCACGGCGGGCGGATTCCACCGCCGCATCGACGTCGGCCGCGTTTGCATCGGCGACGTGGGCAATCACGTGGTCGGTGGCGGGGTTGATCACTTCGAGGGTCTGGCCGGACTGACTCTGCACGTAACCGCCGTGGATAAACAGGGCATGGCTTCGACGCAAAAACGCTTCGACTTGGGGCAACAGGGTGATGTCGGTCATGGGGTTTTCCTGGTGGTGAACAAGAGAAAACCCTGAGGTTAAGCAAGGGCTGTCACGGCGGCTTGACTGTGACTGCCCGGCGCCATGTCTGTGTCTGCCAACGCCGCGTCTATTGCGGCTGACGGGCAGGATCAATACCCATGGAAAGTACAATTTTGCATCTGGAAGGTACATTTTCGCAGCGTGCCGCTCACCCCATACTGGGCCTGCAGCCGGTGCCGCTCCTCAATAATGGACGGCAGCCGGACATCCAATAATAAGCAGGGCCGTCCATGAAAAAGCCAAACCCGCTCCTCGAAGACCTCAAGTCCATTCTGCCGACCATTGCCGCCAATGCGTTCCAGGCGGAGCAAGACCGCAAGGTCCCCGACGAAAACATTGCGCTGCTCAAAAGCATCGGCCTGCACCGTGCTTTTCAGCCCAGGAAGTTCGGCGGCATGGAACTCTCCCTCCCGCAATTTGCCGATTGCATCGCCGTGCTCGCCGGCGCCTGCGCCAGCACGGCCTGGGCGATGAGCCTGCTGTGCACCCACAGTCATCAATTGGCGATGTTTTGCGCCCAGTTGCAGCAGGAAGTCTGGGGCGATAATCCCGACGCCACCGCCAGCAGCAGTATCGCGCCGTTTGGCCGAACCGAAGAGGTTCACGGTGGCGTGTTGTTCAGTGGCGAGATGGGCTGGAGCAGCGGCTGTGATCATGCCGAGTGGGCGATTGTCGGCTTCCGGCGCAAGAACGCCGAAGGCACCCAGGACTATTGCTTCGCGGTGCTGCCGCGCAGCGACTATGAGATTCGCGATGACTGGTTTGCCGCCGGCATGAAAGGCAGCGGCACCAAGACCTTGATCATCGATAACGTGCTTGTGCCGGAACACCGCATCCAGAAAGCCAAGGACATGATGGAAGGCAAGTCCGCAGGCTTCGGTCTGTACCCGGACAGCAAGATTTTCTACTCGCCGTACCGTCCGTACTTCGCCAGTGGGTTTTCCACCGTAAGCCTGGGGGTCGCCGAGCGCATGCTCGACGTCTTCCGCGAGAAGACCAAAACCCGCGTGCGGGCCTACACCGGGGCGGCCGTGGGCGCGGCGACGCCGGCGTTGATGCGCCTGGCCGAGTCGACGCACCAGGTGGCCGCCGCCCGGGCCTTTCTCGAGAAGACCTGGCAGGAGCATGCCGAGCACAGCGAGCAGCATCGCTATCCGACCCGCGAAACCCTGGCGTTCTGGCGCACCAACCAGGCCTATGCGACCAAGATGTGCATCCAGGCCGTCGACCGTCTGTTCGAAGCTGCCGGTGGTAATGCCTGGTTCGAGCACAACGAACTGCAGCGCCTGTTCCGTGACTCGCACATGACCGGCGCCCACGCGTACACCGATTACGACGTCTGCGCGCAGATCCTTGGCCGCGAGTTGATGGGCCTCGAACCCGATCCCAGCATGATCTGAGTCGCTCGCCCCACGCCCCATAACAATAATCAGGACTGCTTGTGCAAGCAGTCCGGGAGTCTTGCATGTCCGATAACAGCCCAACCCCCTTCGACCCACGCGCCTTCCGCCGCGCCCTGGGTAATTTTGCCACCGGCGTCACCGTGGTGACCGCCGCCGACGCCAGCGGGCGCAAGGTCGGCGTGACGGCCAACAGTTTCAACTCGGTGTCCCTGGACCCACCGCTGGTGCTGTGGAGCATCGACAAACGTTCCAACAGCCACGAGGTGTTCGAGCAGGCCAGCCACTTTGCGGTCAACGTGCTGGCCGCCGACCAGATCGACCTATCGAATAATTTCGCGCGACCCAAGGAAGACCGCTTCGCCGAAATCGAGTTTGAACCGGGCGAGGGCGGATCACCGGTATTCGCCGACTGCTCGGCGCGTTTTCACTGCGAAAAATACCAGCAAGTCGACGGTGGCGATCACTGGATCATGATCGGCAAGGTGGTAGCGTTCGACGATTTCGGCCGCTCGCCGTTGCTGTATCACCAGGGCGCCTATTCGATGGTCCTGCCACACTCACGCATGACCCGGCGCGACGACAGCCAGCCGCCCAGCAGTCATTTTCAAGGGCGTCTCAGCCACAACCTGTATTACCTGATGACCCAGGCCGTGCGGGCTTATCAATCCGGCTACCAGCCTCGGCAATTGTCCACGGGCTTGCGCACCAGTGAAGCGCGCATGCTGATGGTGCTGGAAAGTGATGCTGGCCTGAGCACGCCTGAATTGCTGCGTGAGGTTGCAATGCCGGTGCGCGAGATCGACGAAGCCGTGGCCAACCTCAAGCGCAAGGCGCTGGTCAGTGACCATGACGGCCGTGTGCGCCTGACCGCCGCTGGCCTCGAACAGGCTGAAGACCTCTGGTCGATTGCCCAGGAGCAGCAGGATAAGGTGTTCAGTGCATTCAGCGCGGAGCAGATCGACACCTTCAAAACCGTGTTGAAGCAACTGATTAGCCACGCCGGCTAGCCCCGAAAAGGCTCAGGAGCGGCGCAAGGCGGCTCCTGATTCGATCAAAACGGCACCGCCACTGTCAGTTGGCTGTACACGTTGGTGCCATTCCCTCCTACTTGGTTGCCATCGTTGTGCTGGTCCCGCTCGGGTTTGTACAGGCCCAGTAGCGGGGTGACGATCAGGTGCTCGTTCACCGCCCATTCGGCGTACAGGTCAAGCTCGCGGCCGTTCAGGTTTGGCATGCCGTGCGTGCTGACGGTCTGGTAATCGAAGAACAAGGCGCCAAGGGTCACGGCTTGGGCCGGCTTGACCTTGAGCGCGACATGTCGGATCACCGTGTTGGTATTGAATGGCCCCGCGTAATTGCCGGCGACTTCGCCCTGCACCCAGGTGCCGAAGCCGCGATTGAAGCCCGAGAACATCGCGTCCCAGTTTTTCGAATAGCGTGTGTAGCGATAGGTCAGGTCCGGCGACCACGGCAGGCTGGCGAAGGTGTAGCCGGCCTCGCTGTACCAGGCGTTTTGCGCACCGATGTGCGTGTCCTGCCAGGCATATTCGGCGGCGAAGTGCGCGTTTTCGATGCCGGCATTCCCGGCGCCGCGCAGGCTATAGAGGTTCATGCCGGCCCGTTGTTTTTGCAGGTCATTGGCGTAGCGCTCGTCGACGCTGATGCCGTGGATATAGGTCAACCCCAGGGTGCCCGGGGCGGCGCTGTATTCCAGGGTGCCGGCGGCCATTTCGGTGTTGGCCTGGGCGCGATTGTCCGACTGTATCCACATCAGGCTGCCATGCACGCCCTCCTTGCCGCCCAGGCGCAGCAGCGCGGTTTGATCGAAGGCATGGCGGGCCGCGAGGTAGTAGGCGCCGCCCCGATTGAATTCGCCGTCTGCCACGCCCTTGCCGAGGTTGGTGCCGTCATCGTTGATGATGAAACCATCCCCGAGCATGATCACCTGGCGCCCGAAGGACAGGTCCATGCCGTCCGTGCCCAACACCGGGAATAGTTCGCCAGAACGCCAGCCGGCGAAGGCTTCGTCAAATTTGCTGGTGCGTTCGCTGCCCGTGGTCACGCCGGAGGCATCGCCATCGCCCCAGGTGCCGGAACTGACCTGGTTGGCCGTGCCGTAGACGCTGCCCAGGCCGCCCAAGCGCTGGTCCAGGCTGACGCCATACTTGATGAAACCTTCGCGCCAGGTGGAACCGCCCGGGGTGCCGTCGTAGTTCTTGCGACTGTTGAACATCCCGTAGACGGCCAGGAAGTTGCCGCTTAGTCGCGTGTCGTCGTCTGCATACAGCTCGAAGGCCTGGACCGACGATTCGCCGATCAACAGCGCAAGGCCCATGCCGACGGCCTGGTACAGTCGGCGCGTGTTGTGTGTGTGCTCCATGGTCAGTGTCCCCAACTGGATGAGTGGAGGCGCATTAAGGCGAGCGGGGCCGGACGGCGTCTTTCATCTGCGTGCCAGGCAATTGACCCAGGCCGCCAGCCGGCCGGCGGTGGCAGGGAGCAACAAAACCCAAGGCAGCCAGGGGCAAGACGCTCAATCGAGGCAGGGCGCACAGTGGCTCAACGTCTAAAAATCCGCTGCTTGAGGGGCTGCACCATGTTGATCAACGACCGGCTTAGCGCACATTTGAAACAGGGCACGGTGGGCTTTCCCACGGCGCTCGCCAGCACCATTGGCCTGATCATGGCCAGCCCGGTGATCCTCACCGCGACGATGGGCTTCGGCATCGGCGGCAGTGCCTTTGCGGTGGCCATGCTGATCGCGGTGGTGATGATGCTCGCCCAGGCGACCACCTTTGCCGAGGCGGCCGCGATCCTGCCCACCACCGGCTCGGTCTACGACTACATCAATTGCGGCATGGGCCGGTTCTTCGCCATCACCGGCACCTTGTCGGCCTACCTGATCGTGCATGTCTTTGCCGGTACGGCGGAAACCATCCTCTCCGGGGTCATGGCGCTGGTGAACTTCGAACACCTCAATACCCTGGCGGAGTCGGCAGGCGGTTCGTGGTTGCTGGGGGTGGGTTTCGTAATTGTGTTCGGCATCCTCAATGCTTTTGGCGTCAGCGCATTCGGCAAGGCCGAGATCATCCTCACCTTCGGCATGTGGACCACCTTGACGGTGTTCGGCGTACTGGGGCTGATCGCGGCACCAGCGGTGCAACTGGAGGGCTGGTTCGGCGCATCACTGGTGGGCACCGACCTGATCACCATCCTGTCGCTGGTGGGCATGGCCATGTTCATGTTCGTCGGTTGCGAATTCGTCACGCCGTTGGCACCGGACTTGCGCAACTCGGCCAAGGTCATGCCCAAGGCCATGATGCTGGGGCTGCTCGGCGTCGCCAGTTGCATGTTCATCTACGGCGCGGCGATGAAGCGTCAGGTGGAAAACGTGCTGCTCGATGCCGGCGGTGGCGTACACCTGCTGGATACACCGATGGCGATTCCGAAATTCGCCGAACAGGTGATGGGCAGCATCGGCCCGCTGTGGCTGGGGATCGGCTTCCTGTTTGCCGGAGCCGCGACCATCAACACCTTGATGGCGGGGGTGCCGCGCATCCTCTACGGGATGGCGGTCGATGGCGCGTTGCCCAAGGTCTTCACCTACCTGCACCCGCGTTTCAAGACCCCGCTGCTGTGCATCCTGGTGGCGATGCTGATTCCGTGCCTGCACGCGCTGTACCTGGGTGGCAACACCGACAACATCATGCACCTGGTGCTGGCGGCGGTGTGTGCCTGGAGTTTCGCCTACCTGTTGGTGACAATCTCGGTGGTGAGCCTGCGCATCCGCCGCCCGGACCTGCCGCGCGCCTATCGTTCGCCATGGTTTCCGTTGCCGCAGATCCTGTCCAGTATCGGCATCCTGCTGGGCATCTGGTTTATCACGCCGCCGGGGATGAACCCGGCGGACATCTACATTCCGTTTGGCGTGATGCTGGCCGGCACGGCGGCGTATGCGTTGTTCTGGACTTTGGTGGTGCAGAAGGTCAATCCGTTCAAGCCGGCGTCAGTGGAAGCGGTGTTGGCCAACGAATTCGCCCATGCACCGAGCCAGCCTCACACCGAGTATCAGCGCCATGCTGCGAAGCCTGTTTGAGCTGTTCAGTGCCCGGCGCACCCCGGCTGGTTATCGCCCTGGAGTGACCCTGGAACACCTGCGCCGTAACCTTGACCTGGTGCAGTTTCAGTGCACCGCTCCGACCACGGCCGAGGCGGTCCTGCTCGATGGTCGCTTGCGCGTGGAGATAGTCGAACGCGCCGAGTCGCAGTTGCTGATGCACCTGGTGATGACTGAGTTCGTGCTGCGTCTGCCTGCTTCGCGAGAGGGCACCGCAAGTTTTGAACTGCACCACACCGGAGCCATTTGGCGCACCGGTATTCGTTGCCGGCAACGCAGCGGCGACCCGGCGCTGCTGGCGTTGTTGCAGCCCCATGGGGAGTTGCTCCAAGCGTTGATGCCGCTGGATTTCAAGCGTCTGCGCATCGATCTGCAGGCCCGCCAGTGGTGTGTGCGCCTGGAGCATATGGGCGGTAGCGAGGTGATTAACCGCATGCCCGCGTTTCGCCGCTATATCCCGCTGAGCCCCGATCAACGCAGCGGGTTGCTGGTGACCTTGCTCCATTTCCAGCGCCTGCTGGCGGCACTCTGATCACGGGTTTTGGCACCATTAGTGCAATCGCTTTGGTTGAGACGGATGTGTTGCGGGTACTTAGATAACATATTAACTATTGCCCGACAACAACAAAAAAACCAAGGTGGACACAACCATGAGCATGCAAGCGGTTGGACAAGATGGGCTCGACAGTTGGACCCGCGATCTGCGCTCGATCTGTGGGCACTTCCACACAGAACTGGCGTTCAATCGCTCGCTGTTTATCGGTGACATCTCGACCTGTTCCCGTGGCGGGCTGCCCCTGGCCAACCTGCGCACCAACGCCGGCCTGATCAAGCGCCCCAACGCCCGCACCGACCACGATGACGACCAGCAGTGTTTCCTGGTCAGCCAACGCAGTGGCTACAGCCAGATTGCCCAGGACGGTCAGGCCATTCGGCTGGGCCCCGGCGAACTGTTGCTGATGGACTCGGTAGGTTCCATCGAGATCACCCCGTTCGGGTTGATCGAGCACGCCTCCCTGTGTCTGTCTCGTCATGAAGTGTGCAAACAACTCGGCACCCGGCCACGTACCTTCGGCAAAATTTCTTCAAGCAAAGCCTGCGGACGCATGCTGCATGTGTTGATGGATCAATTGTGCACGGATGCTCTGGATGGCGACGCGGCGGTGGCGGAGGGCCTGGCGTTGCAGTCGGCGTTGGTCTCGCTGCTCGGCTCGGCCTTTGCGCAGCAGGAGGAGGCGACCGACGACTGCGCGGCGCTGCCGGGCGTCAATCTGCGCAGTTATGTGCAAAAAGTCATTGATGAGTCGCTCAGCCAGCCGGGATTGAGCCCGCTGGGCCTGGCCAATCGCCTGAATATCTCGGTGCGGCATTTGTACCGGCTGTTTGAAGCGCAGGACGACAGTGTATGCCGCTACATCCAGCGGGCGAGGCTCAAGCGCAGTGCCGATGACCTCGCCAATCCGCTCCTGCGCGGCGAGTCGATCACCGCGATTGCCTACAAGTGGGGCTTCACCGATTCAGCGCACTTCAGCCGCTCGTTCAAGAAGCAGTTCGAGGTCTCGCCCAAGGAGTTTCGCTCCAGCCACGTGCAGCAGGTGGCGCAGGGGGTGTGAGCGTTCAACGAAGATGAAGCGAAGAAGCTGCCGGCGAGCGCCGGCAGCCGAGGTCATTACGCGACGGCGAAGTAGTGTTTGACGAAGCTGGGGCTGACGATTTCCCACAGCACTGCGGTGCCTTTGGTCACGAACCAGCTGTCGCCGGCCTTGAAATGTGTCTGTTGGCCGCTGGTTTCGTCGGTCAGCAGCACTTCGCCGGTGACCACCGTGGCTTGTTCGGTAAACGGGTAGACCATGCGGAACTTGCCCTGGGTGGTACCGAAATAGGCGCTGCTGACCGGGTCCGTCGGCGTGCCGAAGGTCATCTTGCCGAAGGCTTTGCCATCGCCTTCGAGCAACTGCGAGCCGAGGTCGGTCACGGTGCCCCAGGCGTCGAGTTCCGAGAGCTGGATGTCGTGTTTGAGGGGGGTGAGGGTCATGGCAGGTACTCCTGATGGGAAAAATTAGCGGCGACCGTTCCAATAGCCCGACAGTTGGTGCCAGGACTTGCCGGCGGTCAGCAACAGCGGGCGGATCGCGTCTTTGCCGAGGATGGTCGGGCGGCGGATCGAACTGAGCAGGTCGTAGCGCGCCGAACCTTCGCTCATGCCTTCGGCCAGCACCTTGCAAATGATGTGGCTGGGGGGCACGCCGAAGCCGGAATAACCTTGCACATAGAAAGCGTTGCTACGGCCGGGCAGGGTGCCGACCTGGGGGAATAGGTTCGGGCTGCACGCCATCGGGCCGCCCCAGGCCAGGTCGATCTTCACGTCCTTGAGGTACGGGAAAATCTTCAGCATCAGGTGGCGGTTCCAGGCTTTCAGGTCGCGGGGGATATGCTCCACCAGCGGTGTGGCAGCGCCGAACAGCAGGCGGTTTTCGTTGGTGACACGGTAGTAGTCGATCACCGGGCGTATATCGCTGTAGGCCCCGCGAATCGGGCTGATCCGCTGGATCAACTGTTCCGGCAACGGCTCGGTCATCATCTGGAACGCATAGGTATTGATGGTCGATCGGTGCAGCTCGGGCTCCAGTTTGTTGAGGAAGCTGTCACAGGCCCACAGCAGCTTGCTGGCCCTGACCGAGCCGCGCCCGGTACGCACGCTGATGCGTTCGCCATAGCTGACTTCCAGGGCCGGGCTATTCTCGAAAATCCGCACGCCGTGCCCCGCCAGGGCCTTGGCTTCGCCGAGCAGCAGGTTCAGTGAGTGAACGTGACCGCCGCCCATGTGCAGCAAGGCGCTGCTGTAGGCATTGGAACCAATGATTTGCTTGACGTCCGAGCCGCCGAGAAAACGAATTTCGTGGGCAGTACCGATCGACTGGAAGTCTTTTTCCCAGGCCTGCAGGGTCTTGGCCTGACGCGCGTTGAAGCCCATGTAGCCATAGCCGTGGCAGAAGTCGGCATCGATATCGTACTTGGCGATGCGGTCCTTGATGATGCCGGCCCCCAGGTCGCTGATCTCGAAGATCCGGCGCAGTCCGTCCTCGCCCACTTCCTTTTTGATCTTTTCCAGGTCGTGGCCGATCCCGGCCATGATCTGCCCGCCGTTGCGTCCGGTGCCGCCAAAACCCAGGTAGCGCGCTTCCAGCACGACGATGTTGGTGATGCCTTTTTCCGCCAGTTCAAGGGCTGTGTTGATGCCGGAAAAGCCGCCGCCGATGATCACCACGTCGGCGTCTATGTCCTGTTCGAGGCACGGGAAACTGAGGTTGTATTTCTTGGTGGCCGTGTAATAGGTGGGTGTTTCGATAGTGATCATGGCGCAGCCTGAAAGTGACGATGTGATGGTGTTTATTAAGGGCCATGGCGTCGCACTTGTCTTGATTCTGTGTGCCGCCGCTTTGATCCTGCGCGCCAGCGACCTGGCCGCTGCCGCAAGTTATAGCGCGCAGTGAAGAGGACAGTGGTAGAGTTTCGTTAAAATATTAACTAACTGAGTTGTGATGCCCAGACCCATGCGTAAACTCCGACAATCCCTTACATTGACCCTGTTGCAGGCCCGCGAAGCGGCCATGAGTTTTTTCCGCCCCTCGCTCAATGAGCACGGCCTGACCGAGCAGCAATGGCGGGTTATCCGCATTCTCAGCCAGCACGATGAGCTGGAAATCTATCAACTGGCCGAATTGGCCTGCATTCTCAAACCGAGCATGACCGGCGTGCTGGTGCGCATGGAGACTGCCGGCCTGGTGCATCGGCGCAAGGCTGAGCAGGACCAGCGGCGCGTACTAGTGACCCTGGCGGATAAGGGCAAGGCCAGCTTCGACTCCATGAGCCAGTGCATGGAGGAGAACTACCAGAAGTTGCAGGCGCAGTTCGGCGAAGAGAAGCTGCAGACGCTGCTGGGGCTGTTGGATGAGTTGAAGGCTATCAAGCGCTGAGTGCCAGCCCATCGCGAACAGGCGAATGGGCTGGTGGTGCTGCGTGCAGGGGGTTAGTACACACAGCCGGGCCTGAGTGGCGCGACGCCGTCCTTGAACGTTGCCGCGAGGCTTTGCAGGCCGCGCATCAGCACGGTCGTATCGACCCCGACGGCGACAAACGCGGCGCCCAATTCGATATAGCGCCTGGCCAGGGCCTGGTCTGCGCTGAGAATCCCCGCTGCCTTGCCGGCCTGGCGAACTCGCGCAATTGCGTCTTCGATCGCCGCCTGCACGGCAGGATGCCCTGGGTTACCGCGGTAGCCCATCGAAGCACTCAAATCCGCCGGGCCAATGAACACTCCGTCGACGCCTTCAACCTGCGCAATCGCCTCCAGATTGGCCAGGCCTTCGAGGTTCTCGATTTGTACCAGCAGGCACATCTGTGCGTCGGCCTGATCCAGGTAGCCGGCAATGCTGTTCCAGCGCGACGCACGGGCGAGGGCGCTGCCGACGCCGCGAATGCCCTGGGGCGGATAATGCATCGCGCGCACCAGTTCCCGCGCCTGCTGTGCGCTTTCGACCATCGGCACCAGCAGCGTTTGCGCGCCGATATCCAGCAATTGCTTGATCAGTGCGCTATCGCCGACCACCGGACGAATGATCGCTTGGCTCGCATAGGGCGCGATGGCTTGCAACTGGCCGAGCATCCCGCACAGGTCATTGGGCGCGTGTTCGCCGTCGATCAGCAGCCAGTCAAACCCGGCATTGGCCGCCAGCTCGGTGCAGTAGGCATCGGCCAGGCCGAGCCACAGGCCGATCTGCGTCTCACCGCGGCACAGGCGCTGCTTGAAGCGGTTGATGGGCATATCCATGGAACGGTCCTCCAGGGTCAGACAAAGCGGCAGGAGATCGAGCCCAGCATGTCGTAGTCGACGTGGAAGGTGTCGCCGGGATTGGCCGCCACCGGGCGGGTGAAGGAGCCGCCGAGGATGATCTGCCCGGGCTGCAACGTCACGTCGTAGGGCGCCAGTTTGTTCGCCAGCCAGGCCACGCCTTTGGCCGGGTGGTTGAGCACGGCGGCCGACACGCCGGACTCTTCGATCACCCCGTTGCGGTACAACACGGCAGGCACTTTGCGCAGGTCGATTTCGGTCGGCCGCACGGCCCGCCCACCCATGACCACGCCCGCGTTGGCGGCGTTATCGGAGATGGTGTCGAACACCTTACGGGTGGCGTGGGTCTGCGGGTCGATCTGTTGGATGCGCGCGTCGATGATTTCCAACGCCGGGATGACCCACTCCGTGGCGTCGAGCACGTCGAAAATCGTGCAGTTCGGCCCCTTCAGCGGTTTGCCCAGGATGAACGCCAGCTCCACCTCGACCCGTGGCACGATGAAGCGCTCAAACGGAATGTCGGTGCCTTCGTCGAAGAACATGTCATCGAGCAACGCGCCGTAGTCCGGTTCGCTGATGTTCGACGACACCTGCATGGCACGCGAGGTCAGGCCGATCTTGTGCCCGACCAGCTTGCGCCCGTCCTTGATTTTCTGTGCGACCCAGGCGCGTTGGATCGCGTAGGCGTCGTCAATGGTGATCGCCGGGTAGTCCAGCGAGAATTGCCGGACCTGTTCGCGTGAGCGCTCGGCTCGGTCCAGGTGTGCGGCGGCTTGCAGAATCTGCTGTTGATCGAGCATGACGAAGTTCTCTTACTGTGGGTTGACGATGGCCGCCGGGGTACGCAGGACCAAAAAGCCGCCAAGGGCGATAAACAGCGCCAGCACATACAAGGCCAGGCTGGCGCTTTGGGTGGTGTCACGCATCCAGCCGATCAGGTAGGGCGCGAGGAACGAGGCGATACTGCCGAACGAGCTGATCAGGGCAATGCCGGCCGCCTGGGTGCTGTTGGACAGGAAGGCCGGAGGCAGTTGCCAGAACATCGGCAGCGCGGCGCTGGCCCCCATGCCGGCGATCACCAGGCCGCACAACACCAGGGTCGGGTTGGTGGGCGACAGCCCGGCCACCGCGATACCGACGGCGGACATCAGCAGCGGCACGCACAAGTGCCAGCGTCGCTCACGGTTGCGATCGGATGAGCGCCCGCAACCGATCATGAAGAAACATCCGGCCAGGTAAGGCACCGCACTGAGCAGGCCGACCTGACTGTCACGGCCGATGCCGGCGCCGTGGATCAGGGTGGGCATCCAAAACGCCAGGGTGTTGACCGCGAGCATCACCGCGAAATAGATCGCCACCAGCAGCCAGACCTGCGGGTCACGCAGGATGCCGCCGAACGAGGTGATGGATTTGCGCTGCTCCTCACTGCTTAGTTGTGTACGCAGTTGCTGTTTCTGCAGCGCGCTGAGCCAGTTCACCGTCTCGTAGCTGTCCGGCAGGCATTTGAGCACCACCAGGCCCAGCAGGATCACCGGGGCGCCTTCGATCAGGAACATCCACTGCCAGCCGCGCAGGCCGCCAAAGTCATGGAAGTGTTCCAGGATCGCGCCGGACAACGGCCCGCCGATCACGCCGGCCATCGGCACCGCAATGGCAAACAGCGCGGTGACTTGCGCGCGGCGACGGGCCGGGTACCAGCGGTTGAGAAACACCAGGATCCCCGGAAAGAAGCCGGCTTCGGCCACCCCCAGCAAAAAGCGCAGCACGTAGAAACCGGTGGAGCTTTCGATCCACAACATGCTAGCGGACAGCACGCCCCAGACCACCATCAGGCAGGCGATCCAGCGCCGTGGCCCAACACGGTCGAGGGCGATGTTGCTCGGTACGCCGAACAGCGCGTAGGCGATGAAAAACAGTCCGGCCCCGAAGCCGTAAACGGTGTCGCTGAAGTGCAGGTCGGTACTCATCTGCATCTTGGCGAAGCCGATGTTGATGCGGTCCAGGTGGGCAAACAGATAACAGATCAGCAGCAAGGGCATCAGGCGCCAGGTAACGACGCTATGGGTACGCTGGTGTTCGAGCAGGGTGGTGCTGTCGGCGGTATTGGCTGTGCTCATGATGTTGTACTTTTTTTTGAGTGGCCGTTGGCGGAAGGCGGGCAGTGTTCAGCTCGCCTGGTTTTTCAAGAAGGCATGCACGTTGTTTTGCTTGAAGTTGAGTTCGGGGTGCAGCTCGATCATCTCGAACGACAGCGCCAGCAGACGCTGCGATTGCAGTTCGGCGAAGTGTTCGGTGATCACGTTGAACAGGCGTTGGGCGACGGTTTTGCGCGTGTCCAGGTCGCGTCCATGGCCGACCTTGAGGGTCATGTGGACGAACGCGTAATCGTGCTTGCCGTCGGCCATGCGCCAGGTGTCCAGGCGCACGCCGCGGCTGCGGATGCCGCCCAGGGGGAACACACCGCTGTCGCCCAGCACGGTGTGGACCTTCTCGAACAGCGCGGGCAAGTCGGCCTGCTGCTCGATGTTGTCGGTGTATTCAGCAATGAAGTGCGGCATGGGTGTCTCCTCCCTTGATCGGTGACGCGGATGTGTCCTGTGGGCGCTGTCGGCCCCACAGGGTGTCTTCGCCCTGGGTCAGAGGGGGAAAATGGCGTTGATCTGGCCGGTGCCGGAGCTGCCGAACGGTGCGGTGATGATCTCGGCCGGTTTGTTGTAGTCCGGGCCGCCCAGCAGGCCGAGGAGCATCGCGGTGTCGTGCATCTTGCCTTCGCCGAAGCAGTGCTCGGCGTAGTCCGGCAGCATTGCGCAGAACTCCTTGAAGCGGCCTTGCTTCCACATGTCCACCACATGCATGTCCATCTGCTTGTCGAATTCACGGGTCCAGTTGTGGATGTTGGCTTCGGCTTCGCGGTCGTCGGAGAAACGGTGGGAGAGGGAGCCCGAGGCCAGCACCAGGACTTTGCGGTCGCTCTTCTCGATCGCCCGGCGCACGGCGGCGCCAAACGTGAAGCTGTCTTCGAGGCGGTGCCAGGCGCACCAGGCGGCAATCGAGATCACGTCGAATTTTTGCTCGTCCGGCACGCCCATGTGCATGTAGCGCATCGGCACTAGGGTGCCGTATTCCAGCTCCAGGCTCGGGATGTTGTGAGCCATCGTGCGTACATCGGCCAGGTTGGCTTCAGCCGCGATCAGTTCCCCCAGTTCCGGGCAACCGGGGTAGTCGTACTCCATGTTCTTGATGAAGTGCGGCAACTCATTGCTGGTATAGGTGCCCTTGAAATGCTCACCGCAGTTGACGTGGTAGCCGCTGTTGACCAGCCAATGCACGTCGAAAACCACCACTGTGTCGGCGCCCAGCTCGCGGGCGCGACGCCCGATTTCCTTGTGCCCGGCAATGGCGGCTTCGCGACAACCATGGTGCTTTCCGGGCAGTTCCGACAGGTACATCGAGGGTACGTGGCAGATCTTTGCAGCCAGGACGACTTCGCCCATGATGATTCTCCTGAATAATTGTTTTTGTCTTGGAAGCATTGTGTGGCGAGGGCGCAAGGGCCCTCGCCAGCGGCCTGACTCACACGCCCCAGCGCGGAATGTGATGACTGCCCATGGAGATACACACGTTTTTGATTTCGGCGAACACTTCAAAGCTGTACTGGCCGCCTTCGCGTCCGGTACCTGAGCCTTTCACCCCACCGAACGGCTGACGCAAGTCGCGCACGTTCTGGCTGTTGATGAACACCATGCCGGCTTCGATGCCGTAGGCCAGGCGATGCGCCTTGCCGATGTCCTGGGTCCAGATATAGGACGCCAGGCCGTACTCGGTATCGTTGGCCAGTTGCAGCGCTTCGGCTTCATCCTTGAACGGGATCAGGCACACCACCGGGCCGAAGATTTCTTCCTGGGCGATGCGCATCGTGTTGTTCACATCGGCAAACACCGTGGGCTGGATAAACTGCCCGCGACTCAAGTGCGCCGGCAGGTTGGCCGGACGTTCCAGGCCGCCGGCGAGCAGGGTGGCGCCTTCTTCTATACCAATCTTGATGTAGCCGGTGACCTTGTCGTAGTGCGCCTGGGTGATCATCGAGCCGACCTGGGTTTTCAGGTCTTGCGGGTCGCCGACGATCAGGCGTTTGGCGCGGGCGGCAAACTCGGCGACGAACTGCGGGTAGACACTCTCCTGAATGAACACCCGGCTGCCGGCGGTGCAGCGTTCACCGTTGAGCGAAAAGATGGTGAACAGCGCGGCGTCGAGGGCGCGTTCCAGGTCGGCATCCTCGAAGATCAGTACCGGCGACTTGCCGCCCAGCTCCATGGAGTACTTTTTCAGCCCGGCGGTCTGCATGATTTTCTTGCCGGTGGCGGTGCCGCCGGTGAACGAAATCGCACGCACGTCCGGGTGGCGCACCAGCGCATCACCGGCGGTGGCGCCGTAGCCCTGGATCACGTTCAACACGCCTTTGGGAATGCCGGCCTCGACGGCCAGGCGCCCGAGTTCATTGGCGGTCAGCGGCGACAGCTCGGACATTTTCAGCACGGCGGTGTTGCCCAGTGCCAGGCATGGCGCGGTCTTCCAGGTGGCCGTCATGAACGGCACGTTCCACGGCGATACCAACGCGCAGACGCCCACCGGTTGGTACAGGGTGTAGTTGAGCATCTGGTCGTCCACCGGGTAGGTGTGGCCGTCCATGCGGGTGCAGACTTCGGCGAAGAAATCGAAGTTGTGCGAGGCCCGTGGAATCAACACGTTCTTGGTCTGGTGGATCGGCAGGCCGGTGTCGAGGGTTTCCAGTTCGGCCAGGCGGGGCACGTTGTGTTCGATCAGCTCACCGAGCTTGCGCATCAAGCGGGCTCGTTCCTTGGCCGGTGTGCCTGCCCACTTCGGAAAGGCTTCCGTGGCCGCTGCAACCGCTTGCGCGACTTCTTCGGCGCCGCCGCTGGCAACTTCACCGATGGCTTCGCCGGTGGCCGGGTTGTAGTTGATGAAGGTGTCTTTGCTTTCGACCTCACGGCCGTTGATCCAGTGTTTGATCATGCTGCTCAAGCCTCTTTACCGGCGCTGAAGAATTGCGCCTCGCTGACAATTCGATTGACCAGGCGCCCCACGCCTTCGACTTCCACGATGACTTCATCGCCCGGCACCACGTCGGCCAGGCCTTCCGGCGTGCCGGTGGCGATCATGTCGCCGGGTTGCAGGGTCATGAAGCTGGACAGGTATTCGATCAGGTACGGGATGTCGAAAATCATGTCTTTTGTGCTGCCTTCCTGGCGCAGCTCGCCGTTGATCCAGGTGCGCAGTTTCAGGTTGCTCGGGTCCGGCACATCGGCGACGTCGACGATCCACGGGCCTACCGGCGTGGTCGCGTCGCGGTTCTTCACCCGCAGGTTGGGGCGGTAGTAGTTTTCCAGGTAGTCGCGGATCGCGTAGTCGTTGCACACCGTGTAACCGGCCAAGTAGTCCAGGGCGTCTGCGCGCTTGACGTTGCGCGCCGGCTTGCCGATCACCGCGACCAGTTCGCACTCGTAGTGCATGTAGGCGACATTGTCCGGGCGCCAGGTCACTTGGTTGTGGCCGGTGTAGGTGCCGCGCGACTTGATGAAGGCCAGCGGCTCGGTCGGTGGCGTGAAGGCCAGTTCGGCGGCATGGTCGGCGTAGTTCAGGCCGAGGGCGAACATGCTGCCGGTGGCCGGTGGCAGCCACTCGACCTGGTCTTCGGCGAGCAGGCGACCGTCGGCCAGGCGCACGGCGTTTTGGGCTTCGACCAGAACCTGATGCACGGCGCCTTCAAAGCGAATACGGGTGTGTTTCATGACAGCTCCTCTGCCTTGATGTGGTTGACCAGACGGCCCAGGCCGCTGATCTCGACTTCAACGGTATCGCCGGGTTGCACGTCCACACGGCCTTCGGGCGTGCCGGTGATCAGTACATCGCCTTCGTGCAGGGTCATGAACTCGCTGATTTCGGCGATCAGTTGAGGAATATCGCGCACCCAATTGGCGGTCGAGTTTTGTTGGCGAAGCTCACCGTTGACGAACAGTTTCAGGCTCAATTGGTTGGGGTTGTCGATCTGGTCGCGCCCCACCAGTTCCGGGCCCAGCGCGCAGAACCCGTCGCGACATTTGGCTTTCACCGCCGGGCGGTAGTAGCTGTCTTCCGGCAGGCTGAACTCATTGACGATGGTGTAGCCGGCCACATGCGCCATGGCGTCCTCGACGCTGACGCGGCTGGCGCTTTTACCGATCACCACGCCCAGCGCCGGGCCGGGCTGAAGGCGTTCGCCGGTGGGCTGCACGACGCTGCCGTCATGGCCATTGCGGGTGTTGGGGGTCTTGATGAACAGCACCGGTTTGAGCGGCGGCTTCTGGTAAGGCGCTTGCTCGAATTCGGCGATACGTTGGTTCAGCAACCCCTGATAGTTCAGCGCAACGCCGAACAGGGTGCCGTTCGCAACATCATGCAGAGCACGGCTCATGCTTTTCTCCTGGCAGTGGCGGGGCAGAGACTGCTCCGAGGAATATTCGTTAACCTATTAACGTTATAATTAAGATGTTAACTATCGTCAAGCGTGGCAAACTCTTTCGAGCCTGGCGAGCCGCTGAAATCCGGCGCAGGATGGCCTCTGCAGGTTGGTTGATAGCCCAATAAAAAAGAGAAATCCGCGATGATCGATCGTAAACCGATCCCCAATATCAACATCGGTCAGGTCTACGACCAGCGCTACAGTGATGCCGAAGTGCACTACGACAAACTCGGCAATCTGGCGGAGTTTTTCGGCCGCAACATGCCGGTGCATCGGCACGACCGGTTCTTCCAGGTGCATTACGTGAAGAGCGGCGCGGTGCGTGTTTACCTGGATGACCAGCAGTATCTGGAGTCGGGACCGATGTTCTTTCTGACGCCGCCGACGGTGCCCCACGCCTTTGTCACGGAGGCAGACGCCGATGGGCATGTGCTGACGGTGCGTCAACAGCTTGTCTGGGGGGTGATCGATGCCGATCCGACCTTGGTGCCCGGTTCGCAGTTGCCGGCGGCCTGTGTCGCACTGGCGCAGTTTCCACGGGAAATCAGGCGGCTGGAGTTTATGTTCGAAGCGCTGAGCGACGAAATCAACGCCGCCGGGGCCGGGCGCAGTGCGGCGCTGGACAGCCTGACCCGCTTGATCATGATCAGCTTGCTGCGGCTCTGCTCCAACTCCCTGCAAGCCCGGCCGGCGCGCCATGAAGACCTGCGGATCTTCCATCGCTTCAACGCGTTGATCGAGGACCATTACCTGCAGCACTGGCCGCTGTCGCGCTATGCCGACGGTGTAGGCGTCACCGAGGCGCGGCTCAATGACGTCTGCCGACGCATTGCCGATCTGCCGTCGAAGCGGCTGATTCTCGAGCGGGTCATGCAGGAGGCCAAGCGGCTGTTGTTGTTCACCGGCAGTTCGGCCAACGAAATCTGCTACCAGTTGGGTTTCAAGGACCCGGCCTATTTCAGCCGGTTCTTCCAGCGTTACGCGCAGATGACGCCGGGGGAATACCGCCAGCGGCAATCGGGGTTGCGGTGAAGCCGCCATAGTGTGTTCTCGATGGGCGTCGGTGCGCTCATGATGGTTGCAGTCACTTCCCCGAAAAATGGCTTTTACGGGGAAGCGATTGCACATTTCACACCGCAGCGGTCACCACAAGGCCAGGCTGTAGCCGACGATGATCCGGCTTTCGTCAATGTCGCTGGTCAGGCCGTTACTTGAGCGCAGGCTGGCGTTGCGCAGACGCACGTTGACGTTCTTCAGCGGGCCGCTTTGAACGGTGTAGACCAGATCGGTATCGCGCTCCCATTCGCGGCCATTACGCGCGGTGGCGGTTTGCGCGTGGCTGCCGTCCACATAGCGGGTCATGAACGTCAGCCCGGGTACGCCGAGGGCTGCGAAGTTATAGTCGTAGCGCGCCTGCCAGGCATCGGTGTTGGCCTTGGTGAAGATATTGATGGTCACCAGATTGACTGAATACGGGTCTTGGCCCGGGAAGGCAAAGTCGCCGTCGCCGGAGAGGTTTTGATAGCCCAGGCCGAATTTGTGCGCGCCCACCGACAGGCTGAACATGCCGTTGAAAAAGCGGTTGTCGATCCGCCCGCCGTCAACCCTCGAAGGGCTGCGCAGCCGCGCGCTGCCTTGCTCGCGAGTGTCGAAATAGCGCAGGTCGCTGCGCAGGTTCACGCCTTCGGCAAGGGGCAGGTCATGCACCAGGCCGATGAAGTTCTGACGGTAGATGTCCTGCATTTGCGCGTAGTAATACGTCGCCGCCAGGTGCGGATTGATCGCGTAGGTGCCCCCGGCCAGGTCCAGGTGGCTGCTGGTGACGCCGCCGTAACTCATTGACTCGTTGTTGGAGGAGTCGCGCAGGTTCTGTTTTTCCAGGCGACCGACGTTCAGGGTCAGCCCATCGATGTCCTGCGACGTAAGCAGTTCACCGTTATAGGTCGACGGCAGCAGCCGGGTATCGTTGTAGGCAGCCACGGGTAACAGCGGCTGCAAGGTACCCAGTTTGAGCACGGTTTTTGACACCCGCAGTTTGGCGGTCAGGCCCAGTTCGCTGTAGCTATCAGCCGGTTCGCCGTCTGCGCCGGACGGCAGCAGCCCGGTGCCGCGCCGGTCTCGGCTGGAGTCGAGTTTCAGCCCCAGTTCTCCCAAGGCATCCACGCCGAATCCGACCACGCCGTCGGTGTAGCCCGACTCCATGCGCAATACAAAACCCTGCGCCCATTCGTCCGCCTTGTTCTGCGGTGCATTGCTCTGGCGAAAGTCGCGGTTCATGTAGAAATTGCGCAGATCCAGATTGGCTTTGCTGTCCTGGAAAAAATCGGCGTGGGCAACCAGAGGGGTAAACGCGGCGCACAGGCCAGCGCTTGCCGCCGTGCGAAAGAGGCACGAATGCATGAGGGGCGTTCCTTATGTTGTTTTTGTTGGTATGGCCCTCTGCTAGGTCAGGGGCTAGGATATAGTTAACATGTTATTTTTAATCCGGATAGCGCGATTCGCAGGTTTTACCAATTTGTTTCGAAGTTAATGATTTTTCAGCGGGCCTGATTGGCACGAAATGACAAGCAGCGTTGTCACGCTCAGTCAAGCGGGGCGGGTGACGTTCGCCTGTAATGGCGCAGCGCAGCGTTAAACCCCAATAGACCCCAAGAGGAGGTGCCCATGTGGACCAAACCGAGCTATACCGATGTACGCATTGGTTTTGAAGTGACAATGTACTTCGCCAATCGATAACGCCCTGGAAGGCATGGGGGCGATGTACTGCCGTCCCGGGTTGCGCTTCAATCGACCGGCCGTTCGGTGGTAAAGTCGCCGCCATGAAACTGACCCGCTCAGACCGCTCGCTCATTGCCTGGACGTTGTATTTCTGCGTCCTGTTCAATGTGTTTGCCTGCGGTTTGGCGCACGGACAGACGATGGGCTTGGCGCTCAATGGCGTAGGCGGGCAGTTCTGCTCGTCCCAGAGCAGCCCTGCACCGGCTTCGAAAGCGGATCCCGCCGATCTGTCCGCCAGTGGCTGGGCCGGGAGTTTTTCGTGTCCGATCTGCTCGGCTGTGACCTTGAGCATCGCCTTACTGTTTTGTTTGAGCTGGATGCTGCGGATCGGGCAGGTACGCCGGCCTGACCGCGAACAGCGCTGCAAGGCACCCCCGCGTTATTCCTGGCCCTCGGCCAATCCCAGAGCCTCCCCCGCACTTTGCGCATGACCGCGTTTGTCTAAGCCCCCTTGTGCCTGTCGACCCCGGTCAGCCAGGCGTTGCGGGGGGCTCCACGGTTAAAGGTGACACGGGAAGGAGCACACAATGGCTCATGTATTGGCACGTCTCAATCGCCGGCTACTGCCAGGATTGGCTGCGGCCGTTTACGCAAAAAAACACGCAAAGTTCGCGACTGCGCCAATCGGCCGGAGGTCGCCATGTGCGCGCTAGCCGTTCCATCGGGGGCTTCGCGGTTGGTCAGCAAAGCCTCGCGTCTGCGTAATCAAGCGGACTTTTTGCTGCCGTTTCCGGATTACCCAGGTAATGCGCGCAGTTTCGTACACCTGGATGCCCGACTGCTGCCGTACTGGCACACCTTGTTCGATGTGTGTCCCGGCTTGCTCAAGCTCGATCCGCCCGATGGCCTGAATATATTTCGTGGTTTCATGACCTGGGCCTATCGCAATCATCCGCCGTTGAACTGGACCTATTACCTGAGCGTATGCCGCTGGCTCCTGGGCTCCAAGTATCAGGCGCGGATCAACGAAGAGCACATCGAGTCGTTTATGTGCGCTGCGGCGGCACGCTGGATCAATAGCGATGACAGCCAGGCTCGGGGGCTGGTGTTGGCCTGGCAGGGCGCGCCGCAAATGGTGTTCGATTGGAAGCAGGCACCCCGTCCGGTGCCCGGGCTTGAAGCTGATCTGGAGGAGTTTCCGCCCGTGCCCTGGGACTTTGCCTGGTGCCCGTTGACCGGCAAGGGCGGTGTGGGATTTCGCCGCTGGCTGCCGATTCCTTGACGCACTGTTGACCCAGGAGGGCGCCAGTGGGCTGCGACAAAACACCACGCCTGATCAGCATTGATCAGTCGCGCCGCCAGCACCGCGGATCGTGCCGATCAGCGCACGAGGTGTGGCCGATTGTCGCAGTTGTTGCCCTGAGACTGTGCTCATAAAGTGTGCAGGCTTTGAGCGGAGGCAGACACTTCCACGGTAGCTCGAAGCGCGGCATTTGAACCCGTTCATGTGCCGGTTGCCAGGCCCTCTTCCCAGAGGGCTTTTTTTTGCCTGATAAATCCGGTCCTCACTTGCCCGCGTGCCGGTTTGGCGTTCATGAGCCAGGTTCATGGGGCTCGGCACTGCGGTTGTTGGCGTTGAGCGAGGAGGCCCGGTGCGACAGCCCGCCACAGTCAGGAGGGCAGAGCGCCAAGGCGTGGTTCTTGATTGTGCAATGAGGCGCTGCCTGTGGTGGTTTGTCGCAGGTCAGGTGGCGCGCACGGGCATGCTAGATTCTGCGTCGACACGACATTTTCCCTTGGCAGGGTTTTGGTCGCGTTACTGAGCGCCGGGAATCGCAAGGTTCCTGGCGCTCCTTCAATGTGCGTTCGAGCCTCAACCAACGGTTGCGGGCTCTGCAGATTAACGGTTGAAGCACGGAATATGTCCTGTCCACGGGCATTGCTGACGACATAACAATTGCAGGGATTCTTGCATGCTTTCCAACAGGCACCCACCGCACGCTCGGCCCACCCTCGGCCTTCTGGTCTGCCTGTTCGCGTGCCTGTTTCAAGCCCTGGCCTGGGCCAGCATGCCCGTGCCAATCGCCGTTTCAACGGGCGAGCGGGTAGTCTTTTGCACTGCCAACGGCATGCAGAGCCTGTCCCTTGCCGACTTCAAGGCCCGTACCGGGCAGCGCCAGGATGACAGGGAAGCCCCGGACGCCTCACCCGGCTGTGCGCTGTGTGCCTTTGTCGGCGGACTGGCCCTGACGCCTGCGGTTCCCGTTCTGCCGGCGCTTGTGCTTGGCCAATACCTTTATGCCGCGATCGCGAACACCAACCCGGTTGTTGTCACCACTTTCGAGATTTCTCAGGCCCGGGCCCCTCCCAGCATCGCTTGAGTTGCGCTTTCCACGCCGTCTCTGAGTGTTCGGGGCCCGGCGCTTTGCCTGATTATTTCTGGAAGTCCTGTCATGCCTGCTATGACCCAGGTCGCGGCCGCCTTGCGCGTTGCCGAACCGAACACTGCGCGCCGTTCTCCTCAGACCCTGCCTTGCATCAAGGGCGGGCCGGACGTCGATCGGTTAGCGCTGTCGCTATTGGCCGTTGCATGCGCCTTGTCTGTCACGGGTGCTTATGCGCAGCCCATTACCGATGACGACGCGTCGCTGCCCTACGAGCTCGATAGCACGACGATTACCGCAACCCGCACCCCCAACAGTCGCTTTGCTCTACCTGCGTCGGTGTCGACCATTGATCGCCAGCAACTGGAGGATGCCCAAGCCAATACGCTGTCCACGGTGTTGCGGGCCTTGCCCAACGTGAATTACGGCGGTGGTCCCCGGGCGGCGGCGCAAAGCCCGGCGATCCGTGGCCTGCAGGGGCCGAGGATCATCCTGACGGTAGATGGCGCACGGCGTAACAATGATGGCGGCGTGAATACGCCCTTACTGATCGATCCTGACTTGATCAAGCAGATCGACGTGGTGCGCGGCCCGATGTCTGCCGCCTACGGCAGTGGCGGGCTGGGCGGGGGGATGGCGATCGAGACGCTGGGCGTCGAGGATATTCTGGAACCGGGCAAAACCCTGGGAGGCCGGATCAAGGCCGGCTATCACAGTGCCAACGAAGAACTGTCCAATAATCTGACCGTGGCTGCTCGCGGCGAGCGCGCCGATGTGCTCGCCAGCGCCACGTACCGCGACTACGGGACGATTCACACCGGGGCGAGCGGCGATGACGCGAAATATCCGAACGATGGTCAACTCAAGAGCGGCCTGTTCAAAACCAGCTTTTCGCCGAATGAATTGAACCGTTTCGAGCTGGGCTACCAGCGCTTCTCGGATGAGATGGTCGGCCCCACCAACCCTGGTGGCAACCTGCTGTTTCCGTTTTCGCAGAAGCTCCAGCGCGAGCAGGAGCAGTACAACGCCAGTTGGGCGTTCCAGGACGCCGAGCAGCGACTGCTGGACGGCAAACTGACGCTCTATCAGACCCGCTTCACTCTGGATGGCGACAGCCGCTCGGTGCCCGCTCAACCCACCACGTCGACCCAGACCAAGACTCTGGGGGCCAGCCTGCAGAACAGCAGTCGTTTCGACGCAGGGGCCTGGTCGTCCCACCGTTTGACCTATGGGGTGGACGGTTACCGCGACACCAATGAGAACGCTTCCGACGGTCAGTCCAACAGCGTCCTGCCCAATGGGCAGATGCGTGCCCTGGGCGGCTTTCTACAGGACGAAATGGCGTTCCTGGACGACTGGAGCCTGATCGCGGCGCTGCGCCACGACGACTACCGCCTCACGTCTCCTGGCCAGGAGGACTCCAGCCACCACCGGCTCTCGCCCAAAGTCGCCTTGAAGTACCAGCCCTGGGAGTTCCTGGGAGTATTTGTCCGCTATGGCGAGGCCTTCCGCGCGCCGACCATGACCGAGATGTTCGGCAACCTGAACACCCGGCGTGCGCTGTTCAACTTCCGCCCGAACCCTGGGCTCAAGCCGGAAACCAGTAAGACAAAGGAAGTGGGCGCGACGTTGGCCTTCGACGACCTTGTGGCCGGTGGCGACAGCCTGCGGGCGAAGGTCACCTACTTTACCGAGGATGTTGACGACCTGATCGATCAGCAAGTGGTCGGCTTTTACAGCCGTCAGGCGCCGTTTGCCGGAACCGGCATGGTCTTTCAGCGAGTCAACGTGGCGCAGGCCGAGCGCCATGGCGGTGAGTTTGAAATGACCTATCGCTGGCAGCGCCTGTCGTTGGGCGCCGGCTACTCGCGGTTGCGCTCCAGGAACGCCGAGACCGGTGCCCAGTTGTATGCGCCGCCGGACAAGTTTGTGTTGGGCAGCCAGTACCGCGTGGATGACAACTGGTCGCTGAGTTACCAGGGCCAATACGTGTGGGCCCAGGACTATGACGCCACCGAACTGCGGCGGCGCAAGGGCTATGTGATCCACGACATCGGCGCGGCCTATGAGTACAAGCAGTACCGCGTCGACCTGGGGGTGAGCAACCTGTTCGACAAGGTCTACAGCACCTACCAGCAGTCCTTGGCCAATACGTTCACCTATGAGGAAGGCCGCAGCGTGAACCTCGCCTTGACTGCACGTTTCTGATCCCCTGGAGCCTCATCATGCGTTCATTATCCATAAGCCTGACCACTGTGGCGTGCCTGGCGGGCTGTGCGACTCAATCGCCCGCGGAACAACCGGTGAGCCTGAACTTTGCGCTGGTGGCCGGCGAGCAGCCGGTGCGCTGCGGCGCTGCCTTTGGGCCTGTGGGCCGCGACCAGAAACGCGTGTCGCTGCGCGATGCGCGGTTCTATGTGCAGGACGTCGCCTTGATCGACGACACCGGCAAGCCGGTACCCCTGCGCTTGCAGGTCAATGACTGGCAGGACACCCAGGTCGCGCTGCTCGACTTTGAGGACGGTAGCGCTCATTGCGTCGGCGGCACGCCAGCGACCAACACCCAGGTCATCGGCAGCATACCGGCCGGACGTTACCGCGGCGTGAGCGTGACCCTCGGCGTTCCGCAGTCCCTGAATCACACCAGCACCGAGTTGCAAGGCGCGCCGCTGGACCTGGCGGCCATGGGCTGGAGCTGGCAGGCCGGACGCAAGTTCATCAAGCTTGAAGTCGACCCCGAAGACGGGGTCAGCAAAGCCGATGGTTCAAGGGCCAACACCTGGTACCTGCACCTTGGCTCCACCGGCTGTAGCGGCAACCCGGTGACCGGCGAGACGGTGGCGTGTCAGCGGGCTAACCGTATTCCTTTGCGCTTCGAAGGGTTTGACCCGGTGACCCAAGCAGTGGTGCTGGATGTAGCCGCGTTGTTGCGCGACAGTCGCCTGGCCGTGGACGAGGGCGCCGCTGTGGGCTGCATGAGCGGGCCGACCGACCCTGAGTGCGTCGCGGTGTTCAAGCGCCTGGGCGTGTCGTTGAGCAGCGGCTCACCCCTTGAACCCGGTTATTCCCCCGCGTTTTCAGTGCGGGCCAGGCCATGAAGCGAACGGCCTTGCGCCTGACCGGGGGGCTGCTGTTGAGCTGGGCGCTGGCGTGGCCCGTGGCGGCCCAGGACTGGGCATGGGGGTTGCCGTCCCATGTACCGGCGCCGCGGGTGCCAGAGGACAACCCGATGTCGGCGGTCAAAGTCGAGTTGGGCCGGCGCTTGTTTTATGACCCAAGGTTGTCCGCGGGCGGTAACCGCTCCTGCGCCTCCTGCCACCAGCAGGAGCGTGCCTTCACTGACGTAAAGGCGCTTTCCGAGGGCGGTACCGGGCAATTGACCCACCGCAATGCGCCGGGGCTGGTCAACAGCGCCTGGAACGCCACCTACAACTGGGCGGCGCCGGCGGTGGTGACGTTGGAGCGGCAGATGGAGATCCCGCTGTTCGGCGATGACCCGATCGAAATGGGCGTTAACGATGGCAATCGCCAGCAGATCCTTGATCGCTTGCGGGCCGAGCCGTTGTACCCGCCGCTGTTCCGCGAAGCCTTCGCGGACCAGGCGCAGCCACTGAACATGGCCACGGTGATTAAGTCCATCGCGGCCTTCCAGCGCTCCATCGTGTCAGTGGACAGTCGTTATGACCGCTACTTGCAGGGCAGGGCGGCCCTGAGTGCGGCCGAGCAACGCGGCATGACGCTGTTCTTTGGCGAGCGGGCCGAGTGTCACCACTGTCACGGCAGTTTCAACTTCAACGATCAGGTGGTGCATGCCAAGAGCCGGGTGGTGGACACCCTGTTTCACAACACCGGGCTCTACAACATCGACGGTGCCGGCGGTTTTCCCTTTCCCAATCGCGGGCTCTACGAGAGCAGCGGCAAGCCCCAGGACATGGGGGCGTTTCGCGCATCGAGCCTGCGCAATGTCGAGGTCACCGGGCCGTATATGCATGACGGCAGTATCGCCACCCTGGAGCAGGTGATCGACGCGTACTCCGACGGTGGTCGAGTGATCGAGAGCGGCCCGAATCGGGGGGATGGGCGACTGAATCCGTACAAGAGCGGGTTGATTGCCAGGATCGACCTCAGCTCGCAGGAAAAGCAGGACTTGCTGGCCTTCCTCAAGTCCTTGACCGATGAGTCGTTGCTCAAGGACCCGCGTTTCAGCGACCCCTGGAAGCACAAGCATTGATCCGAGCCCAACCACGGACGTTCCCTTCGGGAGCAAGGAGGCTGCCCGCCGTCAAACCGAAGCGGCGACAACCCTGCTGTACATAAACGGCGAATTCGCCAAACCGCGGATGTCCGCGCATTGAAAAGGAGCAACACCCCATGAGCATCAAAATCGCCAAGAAACACACCCTGCAAATCGCCGGCCGTGCCGGTGCCTGCTGTGCCTCGTGCTGCGCCCCTGTTGGCGTGAACTGAAGCATCCCCTCCACGGGGGCCAGCGCCTCCGTGGGGGGCCTTGATCAAGGAGGTGCAAGACCATGCTGATAGGCTTCAACTACACCCTGGGCGACACCGCGCCGCTGGTGCGAAAACTGCTGGCCGGCAGGCACATCGACTATGTCGAGCTGCTGATCGACAATTTCCTGGCCGTACCCGTCGAAGCACTTATGGACGGTTTTGCCGCCCCCGTGGGTTTTCACATCATGTTTTCCAAGTTCATTGAAAACGACACGCCGGCGCTTGAACGCCTGGCCCATCGCTTGCGTGGACTGATCGACCGACTGCGGCCGTTGTATGTCTCCGACCACGTGGCGCGTTTCAGCCACAATGGGCGCCAGCTCTACCACCTGGCAGAGATCGACTACATCAACGATTACTCGCGAGTCCGCGAACGGGTCGACTGGTGGCAACAGGCACTGGGCTGCCAATTGTTGCTGGAGAACTACCCCTCGATCATGGATGGCGGCCACGATGCGCCGGCCTTTCATGAACGGCTTTACCGCGATACCGGCGCCGGGGTGCTCTTCGACGCGTCTAACGCGGTCTGCGCGCACCTCAATTGCGGTGTGCCGCTGGAGGCGTGGGAGGGCATCATCGAATCGTCCTCGCACTTCCACAGCGCAGGCTACAACCTGTCGATCCTGCAACCCCACCTGATCCTCGACACTCACGATCAGGCACTGTCCGACGCCACCCTGGGCTTTCTCCAGCGTTACCGAACGCAGTTCGACACGCCGCACGCGACCATGACCTACGAGCGAGACCAGCGCTTTGACGAGCACGAGATCGTTGCCGACCTGCAGCGCCTGCGCGGTGTGTTCGCGCCGTCGGCACAGGCGCTTCTGTCATGAGCGCTCTGGGTTTATTCGCCCGCACCGACTCGGACCTGCTGGACGCCTTGAGCGTGCCTGAACGCCAGGGTGACTACCCTCGCGACTCGCGCGCATTCGTGCGTATCGACAGCAGCCTGCGGGTCTATTGGCACGCATTGTTCGATATCTGCCCGGGCCTGCTGGAACTCTCGGGGCCCGATGGGCTGGCGATATTCCGTCCGTTCATGAGCTGGGCCGCCGAGCAGCGCTTGTCGCTCGACTGGACGTATTACCTGTGGGTCGATGTCTGGCTGCAACAATCGCCGTTCCGGCAGCAACTGACGCCGACCCTGCGCTACAGCCTGATGGGCGCCTCGGCCGCGCGCTGGGCCACCGGTGATCGCTCCGAGTGCAACGGCATCATCCTGGCCGGCGCGGATCTGCCCGACCTGGTCTGTGCCTGGAAAACCCAGTCCCTGGAAGGCGCCAGGGAGGTCGAACGGATTGAACTGTCCGAGCCGCTGCCGACGCCTGCGGCGGCTTTCGGTTTTTTCACGGTGACTGGTCGCAACCTGGCAGAGGGATTTCCCGGCTGGACCGATCTCCCTCGTTGAGGCTGCCCCGCGCCGAACGCCACGCTAGCGCTGATTGAGCATGGCCAGCATGCGTGGCGCGATAAAGCGATGGAACGGCGCCACCGGCAGCATATACAGGCGGCCCAGCCAGTTGTGCGGTTGGACCACGGTGGAGAGCACCACCCGGCGCGCCCCTTGCGCGTCGAGTGGCATAAGGTTGATGGCCAGGTACACATCCAGGTGCCGATCCTGGTCGACCAGCAGCACTTCGTCGGGGGTTTGCGACACCAGCGTGAAAATCCCCACCCGGTCGCCGGGCCGATAGTCGGCGTCCGCACGCTCAAGGTCGATGCGTGTCAGCCTGCCGAGGTCTTTGAGGCCAAACACCTGCACCAGTCGATTGCGCAGCGCCATCAATCGGTCGATCCAGACCGGTGTCCGGGCCATCAGCCGCAGCCCATGCCGCAACGCGCTGCGCTCGCGGTCATCGGCGAAGGTGCTCTGACAATCGATGAAACTGGCACCCGTGGCATGGCGGGCAATACTTGAGTCGAGCGGAAGAGCGCAGTGGCTGACGCTGGCGTTCATAAGGGGTGTCCGAAGGCCATGTAGGGTGGGTAGGGCGTTGTCATTTTGGGTTCCACGAGGTGCCGGGTTCGCACGAGCGCAGGATCAAGTGGGCCAGAAAGTGCAGGGCATCCTCAAGCTTTTTAATTGCTCA
Organism: Pseudomonas sp. Pse79; assembly: GCF_024519615.1. Classification (NCBI taxonomy): domain Bacteria; kingdom Pseudomonadati; phylum Pseudomonadota; class Gammaproteobacteria; order Pseudomonadales; family Pseudomonadaceae; genus Pseudomonas; species Pseudomonas sp. Pse79. The sequence goes on along the minus strand of NZ_JALJRR010000011.1, from coordinate 108,115 downwards.
GTGCCGCGCACCAATGAAAAACCCAGGGGATCAGGCGCTTTGTCGGCCCACTGAACGCAAAAAAGGCGCCCGAAGGCGCCAAGGGGTTCACCCTGACCGAGGGAGCCGGGTGAAGCCGTTCACAGCAATGGTCGCGGTGGTAAGGCGCGACGGGAACGGAAGCGGGGCGCGCCGAGTGAAGGTGCGCAGGGGTTCATTTGGGGTAACACACGACGGCCTAGGCCGTCGCGGGCGTGCGTTGCGGCTGCCAGGTTTCGCTGGCGGTCTGGTCCATGGCTTCCTGGATCGCCCGCTTGCGGTTGGCTTCGGCCTTGCGGCTGAAATACCAGACCATGAACGTCATCAGCGACACCGCCATCAGGATCAGGCTGGCCACGGCGTTGATCTCCGGCTTGACCCCCAGGCGCACGGCAGAGAACACCTCCATCGGCAGGGTGGTGGAGCCAGGCCCGGAGACGAAACTGGCGAGCACCAAGTCATCCAGGGACAAGGCGAACGACATCATGCCGCCCGCTGCCAACGACGGCGCGATCATCGGGATGGTGATCAGGAAAAACACCTTGAGTGGCCGCGCGCCGAGGTCCATGGCGGCTTCTTCGATGGACAGGTCCAGCTCGCGCAGGCGTGCCGAGACGACCACCGCGACATACGCGGCGCAGAACGTGGTGTGGGCGATCCAGATCGTCACCAGGCCGCGTTCCATGGGCCAGCCGATCATCTGCGCCATCGCCACGAACAGCAGCAGCAGCGACAGCCCGGTGATCACTTCCGGCATCACCAGGGGCGCGGTCACCAGGCCACCGAACAGGGTCCGGCCCTTGAAGCGGGTGACCCGGGTCAGCACGAACGCCGCCAGGGTGCCCAGGGCCACGGCGGCGACGGCGGTGTAGCAGGCAATCTCCAGGGAGCGGGCCACCGAACCCATCAGTTGGGTGTTGTCCAACAGCCCCAGGTACCACTTGAGCGACCAGCCGCCCCAGACCGTCACCAGCTTGGAGGCGTTGAACGAATAGATCACCAGAATCAGCATCGGCAGGTAGATGAACAACAAGCCGAGTACCAGCATCAGGGTCGAAAAACTGAAACGCTTCATGCCCGTGCCTCCATTTCTTTGGCCTGGCTGCGGTTGAACAGCACGATGGGAATAATCAGGATCGCCAGCATCACCACCGCCAGGGCGGACGCCACCGGCCAGTCGCGGTTGTTGAAGAACTCCTGCCACAGCACGCGGCCGATCATCAGGGTCTCCGGGCCGCCCAGCAGTTCCGGGATCACGAACTCGCCGACCACCGGAATGAACACCAGCATGCAGCCGGCGACGATGCCGTTCTTGGCCAGCGGCACGGTGATTTTCCAGAAGTTGTTGAAGTTGCTCGAACCCAGGTCCGAGGCGGCTTCCAGCAGGCTCTGGTCGTGCTTGACCAGGTTGGCGTAAAGCGGCAGCACCATGAACGGCAGGTAGGCGTAGACCACGCCGATGTAGACCGCCGTGTTGGTGTTGAGGATTTCAATCGGGCTCGATATCAGGCCGCACCCCATCAGGAACGCATTGAGCAGGCCGTTATTGCTGAGGATGCCCATCCAGGCATAGACGCGGATCAGGATCGCGGTCCAGGTCGGCATCATGATCAGCAGCAGTAATACGTTTTGCATTTCCTTGCGGGTCTTGGAAATCCCATAGGCCATGGGAAAACCGATCAGCAGGCACATCAGCGTGCTGAGCAGGGCGATCTTCAGCGAGCCCAGGTAGGCCGAGATGTACAACTCGTCGGCACCCAGCAGGCTGTAGTTACCCAGGTTCAGCAGCACCTGGAGTTTCTGGTCGACGAAGCTGTAGATCTGCGAATACGGCGGAATCGAGACGGTCGCTTCGGAGAAGCTGATCTTCATCACCAGGAAAAACGGCAGCATGAAAAACAGGAACAGCCAGAGGAAGGGAATGCCGATCACCAGCTTGCGACCGCTGGGCAGCATACGGATCAACGCTTGATGGAAAGTGCTCATGGTCGATGTACTCATGCCCGCAGTACCACGCCGCTGTCGTCTTCCCACCACACGTACACGGTGTCGCCCCAGGACGGTCGGGAGCCACGGCGTTCGGCGTTGGCCATGAACGACTGGACGATCTTGCCGCTGGGCAGCTCGACGTAAAACACCGAGTGCCCGCCGAGGTAGGCGATGTCGTGGACCTTGCCGCTGGACCAGTTGTGCGCGCAGGTCGGCATTTGGGTGGTGACCAGCAGCTTTTCCGGGCGGATGGCGTAGGTCACCGACTTGTCTTCCACCGAAGTGGCGATGCCGTAGCCGACGTAGATGTTGCGGTCCAGGTCCGCGCACTTGAGCACCGCGTGGCCTTCGGCGTCGTCGACCACCTGGGTGTCGAAGATGTTGACGTTGCCGACGAACTCGCAGACCAGGCGGCTCACCGGCGCTTCGTAAACGTCCACCGGGCTGCCGATCTGGGCGATCCAGCCCAAGTGCATGATGGCGATGCGCTGGGCCATGGTCATGGCTTCTTCCTGGTCGTGGGTCACCATCACGCAGGTCACACCGACGCGTTCGATGATCTCCACCAGTTCCAGTTGCATCTGCGAGCGCAGCTTTTTATCCAGGGCGCCCATGGGTTCGTCGAGCAGCAGCAATTTCGGGCGTTTGGCCAGGGAGCGGGCGAGGGCCACGCGCTGGCGCTGGCCGCCGGAGAGCTGGTGGGGTTTGCGCCGGGCGTATTGGGTCATGTGGACCAGCTTGAGCATTTCCTCGACCCGCGCCTCGATCTCGCTGGCTGGCAGGCGGTCCTGCTTGAGGCCGAAGGCGATGTTCTGGGCCACGGTCATGTGCGGGAACAGGGCATAGGACTGGAACATCATGTTGATCGGCCGTTCATAGGGCGGCATCTCGGTGATGTCCACGCCATCCAGCAGGATGCGGCCTTCGGTGGGCCGTTCGAAACCGGCGAGCATGCGCAGCAGGGTGGATTTGCCCGAACCCGAACCGCCGAGCAGGGCGAAGATCTCGCCCTGGTGGATCTCCAGGGACACATCGTCCACGGCCACGGTTTCGTCGAACTTCTTGGTCACGCGGTCGATCTTCACCAGCACCTTTTGCGGTTGCTGATGACCTTCCAGTGCCTTGCGATAAATGCTGGAGGCGTTTGCCATGTGAAACTCCCAACAGGTCGTCGGGCCAATGCGGCCTGACGTAATAAGGTTGATTGCAAACCTGCACCCTCAGTGCAATGCAGGTTTATTCGGCACCGCCGTCCTGGCTGCCTGGCCTTGCTTGTTGTTGTTCGGGTATTGCCGTTCACGCCGCACGGCAGGCGCACACAGGTGCGCGCGCCGCGTGGGCAGGGCGTGTCAATCGGTAAAGCGAGTGCTGGCGGCCCGGTGCGGGCCGCCTGGTGTCAAAGGCGCTGACGCTGCGCGGCACGTTGCCGGCAGGCATCGCCAAAGGCCTGGAAAATACTCAGGTAGGCCGGGTTCGACAGGACCTGCCATTCCGGGTGCCACTGCACGCCAAAGGCAAACGCCTGGCTGTGCTCCACGGAAACGGCTTCGATCAGGCCATCCGGGGCCAGGGCCTCGACCCGTAGGCCGTCACCCAGGCGGTCGATGCCCTGACTGTGGATCGAGTTGACCTGGATCTCGCCGGCCAGGCCCATGGCCTCGAACACGCCGCCGGGCTGGATCGCCACCGGGTGCGCCGGGGCGTACTGGACGTCGAGGCGCGGGTCGTCGGCTTCGCGGTGGTCCATAAAGCCCGGCAGTTCATGCACCTTCTGGTGCAGGCTGCCGCCAAAGGCCACGTTCATTTCCTGGAAACCGCGGCAGATGCCGAGGACTGGCACGCCGGCCGCCACCGCAGCCCGCAACAGGGGCAGGGTGGTGGCGTCGCGTTGCGGGTCATGGGCGGTGCCCGGCGCGCTGGGAGCGCCTTGATAGTGGAAGGGTTCGACATTGGACGGCGAGCCGGTGAACAGCAGGCCGTCGACGTAGTGCAGCAGGTCCTTGATCTCGCAGAGGTCCGCCAGGGAAGGAATGATCACCGGCAGCCCGAGGGCCGCGACGCTGACAGCACGCAAATACTTGTCGCCGCTGACATGGTAGGGGTGCAAGCCAATCTCTTTGACGCACGCTGTAACACCGATCAATGGCTTGAGTGCCATTTTTATCACCTCGAAATTCACGCTGGAACGAGTTTTTCCAGAGCTTATCTCCGTTGATTTTAATTAACAACTTCAATGTAAAAAATACTAAACGCTTGCGAGTGTGTTCGTGTTGATTGGTTGGGTTGGCGCCCAATTTTGGTGCTATAGCTACCAATATAATTAACGAGCGGTGCCCGTTCTCGCTATTGACTTCACTTTGGCTTTCGGATTGACTGCTGCCACGAAACAGCTTTGAACATAATAATTAACACATAGGTGCATCATGTCGGTCCCACTGCGTACCGTTCAGCTCAACGAAGCCAACGCCTTTCTGAAAAAACACCCGGAGGTCCTGTACGTCGATCTGCTGATTGCAGACATGAATGGCGTGGTGCGCGGCAAGCGTATCGAACGCACCGCCTTGCATAAGGTGTATGAAAAAGGCATCAACCTCCCCGCGTCGTTGTTTGCCCTGGACATCAATGGCTCCACTGTGGAAAGCACTGGCCTGGGCCTGGATATCGGCGACTCCGACCGCATCTGCTACCCGATCCCCGACACCCTGAGCATCGAGCCCTGGCAGAAGCGTCCCACCGCGCAGCTGTTGATGACCATGCATGAACTCGAGGGCCAGCCGTTCTTCGCCGACCCACGGGAAGTGCTGCGTCAGGTGGTGAGCAAGTTCGACGAATTGGGCCTGACCATTTGCGCCGCGTTCGAGCTGGAGTTCTACCTGATCGACCAGGACAACGTGAACGGCCGTCCGCAAGCGCCGCGCTCGCCAATCTCCGGCAAGCGCCCGCATTCGACCCAGGTCTACCTGATCGATGACCTCGACGAATACGTCGATTGCCTGCAGGACATCCTCGAAGGCGCGAAAGAGCAGGGCATCCCTGCCGACGCCATCGTCAAGGAAAGCGCCCCGGCGCAGTTCGAGGTCAACCTGCACCACGTCAGCGACCCGATCAAAGCCTGCGACTACGCGGTACTGCTCAAGCGCCTGGTGAAAAACATCGCCTACGACCACGAGATGGACACCACCTTTATGGCCAAGCCCTACCCGGGCCAGGCCGGTAATGGCTTGCATGTACACATCTCGATCCTCGACAAACAGGGCAACAACATCTTCGCCAGCGAAGACCCCGAGACCAACGACGCCCTGCGTCACGCCATCGGCGGTGTGCTGGAAACCCTGCCGGCGCAGATGGCGTTTCTCTGCCCGAATGTCAACTCCTACCGCCGCTTCGGTGCGCAGTTCTATGTGCCGAACTCGCCGAGCTGGGGCATCGACAACCGCACCGTGGCCGTGCGCGTGCCGACCGGCGCGGCGGATGCCGTGCGTATCGAACACCGGGTGGCCGGCGCCGACGCCAACCCTTATCTGCTGATGGCCTCGGTACTGGCCGGTATCCACCACGGCTTGACCAACAAGATCGAGCCGGGGGCGCCGGTCGAAGGCAACTCCTACGAGCAGAATGAGCAGAGCCTGCCCAACAACCTGCGCGACGCCCTGCGCGAGCTGGACGACAGCGAGGTCATGGCCCGGTACATCGACCCGCTGTACATCGACGTGTTTGTCGCGTGCAAGGAAAGCGAACTGGCCGAGTTCGAAAACTCGATCTCCGACCTTGAGTACAACTGGTACCTGCACACGGTCTGACGGCCCTCCCACTTTTTGCGTTGAGCACACCCTAATGACCAAGCATCGCAACGACTGGGAGCAGTACTTCCAGTCCCTGAACCTTGAAGGCCGGGCCTTTATCGATGGCGAATACCGTTGGGCCGCCAGCGGCGAAACCTTTGACAGCATCAGCCCGGTGGACGGGCGTTTTCTGGCCACGGTCGCCAGCACCGATGAGGCCGACGCCGACGCCGCGGTAATCGCTGCACGCCGGGCGTTCGAATCCGGGATCTGGCGCTTGCAGGCCCCGGCGGCGCGCAAGCGCGTGCTGATCCGTTTCGCCGATCTGATCCTCGAACACCAGGAAGAACTGGCGCTCCTGGAAACCCTCGACATGGGCAAGCCGATCGGCGACTCCATGGCCATCGACGTGCCTGCCACCGCCAACGCGATCCGCTGGAGCGCCGAGGCCATCGACAAGCTCTACGACGAAGTGGCGCCCACGCCCCACGACCAGTTGGGCCTGATCACCCGCGAACCTTGCGGCGTGGTGGCGGCCATCGTGCCGTGGAACTTCCCGATGATCATGGCCAGTTGGAAGTTCGCGCCGGCCCTGGCGGCGGGTAACTCGTTCATCCTCAAGCCTTCGGAAAAGTCGCCGCTGACCGCCATTCGCCTGGCCCAGCTGGCCCTCGAAGCCGGCATTCCCCCAGGCGTGTTCAACGTGCTGCCGGGCTACGGTCACACCGTCGGCAAGGCGCTGGCCTTGCATAGGGATGTGGATGTGCTGGCCTTTACCGGCTCCACCGCGGTGGCCAAGCAACTGCTGGTGTATTCCGGCCAGAGCAATATGAAACGGGTGTGGCTGGAGGCCGGTGGCAAGAGCCCCAATGTGGTGTTCGCCGATGCCCCGGACTTGCGCGCTGCCGCCGCCGCTGCGGCTGCAGCGATTGCCTTCAACCAGGGCGAAGTCTGCGTGGCCGGTTCGCGCCTGCTGGTGCAGCGGTCGATCCGCGAGCCCTTCATTGCGCTGCTGGTGGAGGCGTTCCAGGCCTGGAAGCCGGGGCATCCACTGGACCCGGCGACCAAGGTCGGTGCAGTGGTCGATCAGCGGCAACTGGACAACGTGTTGCGCTACATCGAGATCGGCAAAGAGCAGGGCGCCCAACTCTTGGTTGGCGGCCAGCGCGCCCTGCAAGACACCGGTGGCCAGTACGTGGAGCCGACGGTTTTCGACGGCGTGACCAATGCCATGACCATCGCCCGCGAAGAAATCTTCGGCCCGGTGTTGTCGCTGATCAGCTTCGACACCGAAGAAGAAGCGCTGTCGATCGCCAACGACAGCATCTTCGGCCTGGCCGCCGCAGTGTGGACCGCCGACCTCAGCCGCGCCCACCGCTTTGCCCGGGGCCTGCGTGCCGGCAGCGTGTGGGTCAACCAGTACGACGGCGGCGACATGACCGCGCCGTTCGGCGGCTTTAAACAGTCGGGCAATGGCCGCGACAAGTCGCTGCACGCCTTTGACAAGTACACCGAGCTCAAAGCCACCTGGATCAAGCTCTAAGCCCAAATAACAACGGCGATTGCCGGCGCGTGCCGGCCAGTCGCCAGGGAGTCCTAACCATGCAACCCCATGTAAACAGCTATTACGCCGCGACCCGCAACCACACCGGCGACTTCCCTGTGCTTGAAGAGTTGGTCGAGTGTGATGTCTGTGTCATCGGCGCCGGCTACACCGGCCTGTCGTCGGCGCTGTTCCTGGCGGAAGCCGGCTACAGCGTCACCGTGCTCGAAGCGGCCAAGGTCGGCTTTGGCGCCAGCGGGCGCAACGGCGGGCAACTGGTCAATTCCTACAGCCGTGACGTGGATGTCATCGAGCAGCGCTACGGCGAAAAGAGCGCCGAAATCCTCGGCAGCATGATGTTCGAAGGCGCCGAGATCATTCGCCAGCGCATCCAGCACTACGACATCCAGTGCGACTACCGCCCGGGCGGGATCTTCGCCGCGTTGAACAAAAAACAGCTCAAAGGCCTGGTCGAACAGAAAAGCAGTTGGGAGCGTTATGGCAACCGCAACCTGCAACTGCTCGACGCCAAAGACATGGCAAACGAAGTGGGCTGTGAAAATTACATCGGCGGCCTGCTGGACAAGCAGGGCGGCCACGTCCATCCGCTGAACCTGGCCCTGGGCGAAGCCAGCGCGATTATCGGCCTGGGCGGCAAGATCTTCGAACAATCGGCGGCCGAGGAAATCACCTACGGCGAACCCAACGTGGTACGCACGGCCAAGGGGGTGGTTCGCGCCAAGTACCTGTTGATCGCCGGCAACGCCTACCTGCCGCAGAATCTCGACCCACGGGTGACGCGCAAAAGCATGCCCTGCGGCTCGCAGATCGTGGTCACCGAGCCGCTGTCGGAGGAAGTGGCACGCAGCCTGATTACCCACAATTACTGCGTCGAAGACTGCAACTACCTGCTCGACTATTACCGTCTGACCGCTGACAACCGTTTGCTGTACGGCGGCGGCGTGGTCTACGGCGCCCGCGAGCCGGACGACATCGAACAACTGATCCGGCCGAAGATCCTCAAGACCTTCCCGCAGTTGAAAAACGTCAAGATCGACTACCGCTGGACCGGCAACTTCCTGCTGACCATGTCGCGCATGCCGCAATTCGGCCGTATCGAAAAGAACGCCTACTACATGCAAGGGTATAGCGGCCACGGCGTCACCTGTTCGCACCTCGCGGGCAAGCTGATCAGCGAAGTGATCCGCGGTGACGCCGAACGCTTCGACGCCTTCGCCTCGCTGCCGCACATGCCGATGTTCGGCGGCCGCACCTTCCAGGCCCCGCTGACGGCCATGGGCGCCGCCTACTACGCCCTGCGCGACCGACTCGGTATTTGACCGGTCAGCCACACACGCGCCGCGAGCCCCCGGCCCACGCCACCTTCGGCCGCGGCCGCGGGCTTGCTTTTTTTGCGCATGCAGGCATATTCAGCAGCGCTACAGCTCCACCCGCAAACGTGATTTAATAGCCGCCTTTCAGGTTTCCGGGTCGGGTAATCGGCGAATTTCGCAACATTGCCTGCCCGCGCTCGCCCCAGCTCCTGCAACGCTATCGCAACCGATAAACATCACGACACTCACCCCTTATATAAGGCAGCTATGGACACGGGCACCCGACTCAAACTCGTTCGCGAAAGCTACAAACTCTCCCAGCGCGAGCTGGCCCGTCGTAGCGGCGTGACCAACGCCACCATTTCCCTGATCGAACAGAATCGCGTCAGTCCCTCTGTCAGTTCCCTGAAAAAGCTGCTGGAAAGCATCCCCATGTCCCTGGCGGACTTTTTCACCTTCGACCAGCCGCCACGCGAACACCAATACGTCTTTCGCGCCAACGAACAGCCCGACCTGGGTCGCGACGGCCTGCGCCTGCTGCTGGTGGGCGCGCCGATCCCCAGCCGCCAGATGCGCTTTCTGCGCGAGCAGTACGCACCCGGCGCCAGTTCCGGCGAAGAGCCGATCGTGCATGTCGAAGGCGAGGAGTGCGGCCTCGTCACCCGTGGCACCGTCGAACTCACTGTCGATGGCCAGGTCAGCATATTGAACCCAGGGGATGGGTATTACTTCCCCACCACCTTGCCCCACAGGTTCCGCAATATCGGGCAGGATGAGGCGGAAATCATCAGCGCGAATACGCCGGCGAACTTCTAGGCCAGCGCCCGGCGCCTAATCGAGCAGACTAAGCTCCCGGGCCCGGCTCATGGCCTGGATGCGACTGGTGACCTGGAGCTTGGCGTAGAGATTCTTCAAATGCCATTTCACGGTCTCGCTGGAGATGTCCAGGCTGCGGGCGATCTCCTTGTTCGATTGCCCTTGAGCCACCAGCAACAGCGTCTGGCTTTCGCGCTCGCTCAGGGCACAGCCCAGGTCAGGCTCGGTGATGGGCGTCGAGTCCAGCAGGCTTTGTATGTAGTCTTTGAACGGTGCCTTGAGATCCTTGAGGGCGCTGAGCAGGTCCGTCAGCTCGGCGCCGCTGTCGAGTAATGTCTGTTTCATATGTTGGCGGCGTGCGGTATCCAGCACCGGCAGCAACACCTCCATCGCCTGTTTGCCCTGGCCATCGCGCCACAGGCTCAGCGCCCAGTGCGTACGTGCGCGCAAGCCATCGAGGACTTGCCCGCCGCGCTCATCCTCATCCACTTGCAGTGCCCAGGTGCGGGCGGCTTCGCCATGTTTGCCGTCATTGGCCAATACACACGCATGGCTGACTCGATGGTTGCGCTCAAGGGCCTGGTGCAAAGGTGCCTCGGCCCGGTGGTGGCTGCTCAAGTCGGCCAGTTGCTGGAGCAAGTGGCGGGCCTGGGACGGGGCGTTGCCGTGAAGGTGCGCCTGAATCTGTTCGGCCAGCAGCAACCCTTGCAGGCGTGGCCAGCGCCGTAGCGTTGCCAGTTGTTGGGCGTGTTCCAGCAGACGATGCGCCTGGCTGTAGTCGCCTGCGTGTAACGCACTGCGGGCCAGGGCGCGGTAGGCGCTGAACAGGGCATCGAGCGGCGCAATCGCGTCCACCTGACGCAGCCGTGGCTGCAGTTCGCGGTGCAAGGCCTGCCAGTCACCGCGTTCGTACCACAGTTCGGCGAGCAGCGCGGTGAGGGTGGCGCTGCCGCTCGATTGCGCCCCTGTCAGTTGCTCGGCGTGTACCAGGGCCTGGCGGTAATAGTGCTCGCCGCTCTCCAGGTCCGCCTGGCGGACATGGCTCAGGCCCAGAATAAAAGCGCGGTAGACACTGACAAACAGGTTCTCCGAAGGCGTCGCCGGGCATGGCATGTGCCGTTGCACGGCTTGCGCATCCTGATAACGCCCGCGCACCAGATAGTCGTAACTGAGGATGTTGCACACCAGGCCATCGACCCAGCGATCCCCGCTGGGCAACTGCGCCAGTAGCGGTTCCACATGCTCCAGGCCCTGGCTGATGCGTTCGGCGAAGGACTCGTTGATCGCGCAGATCACCTGGCGTTTGATCAGCAGGCGCGGGCTGACGCCGGGCTGTTCCAGCAACGGGTGCAGGTCGAGCAGCAACTGCCGTGATTCGTCGAAACGAAAGTGGTGGGCCAGGGCCCAGCTCAGGTTCAGTTGCAGGTCGATGCGTTGCTCGTCCAGGGGCGACAAGGCGCTCAGCGGCAGGTTTTGCAGCCAGCGCACCAGGGTGTCGATATCGCCTTCTTCGGCGAGGGACTGGGCACCCTTGTCGGCACAGGTGGTGCTGTTGGCCAGTTGTCCGGCGGCCAAGGCATGGCGGATGGCTTCAGCCCAGTATTGATGGGCGGCCAGCCAGTTGCTGGCGCGTTGATGCAGTTGGGCAACATCGGTGTTGCTGGCGGACAGACGCTGGTGAAGGGTCTCGGCAAACAGCGCGTGGTAGCGGAACCAATGCCCCTGGGGATCGAGGGAGCAAATGAACAGGTTGTGCTGTTCGATGAACCCTAGCATCTGTTCGCCGTCCTCGCGCCCGGTAATGGCGTTGCACAAAGACGCGGTGAAGCGATTGAGGATCGAGGTGTGCAGCAGGAAGCTCTGCACCCGGGGCGGCAGAGGCTCCAGCACCACGTCTTGCAGATAACCACCGATCACCCGCGATCCGCGTTCCAGATGTGCCCAGCGGCGCACCGGGTCACTGCCGGTGGGCGGTGCCAAGGATGCCATCTGGATCCCGGTGATCCAGCCTTCGGTCAGGCTCAGCAGGCGTTGCAGGTCGGCGGTGTCCAGCTTGAGATCGGTGGTGCGGGAAAAATAGCCCGCTGCTTCGTCGAGGTTGAAGCGCAACGCGTTGGCGTCGATTTCCACCAGTTGGTTGCGTGCGCGCAGGCGGCTCAAGGGCAATTGCGCGGCGTTACGGCTGCCAATCAACAGGTGCAGGCAAGCGGGGGCGTGCAGCACCAGTTCCAGCAGGTCTTGCTCTATCAACTGATGGCGGACCAGATGCACATCGTCTAGCACCCAATACAGCGGCTGTTGGCGCAGGTTGAGCTGGTTGATCAAGGCGCGCATAAAGCCTTGTGCGGACGGCTGCAGGTCGCCGGTCAAATCGGCCAAGGCCGGGTCGGCGCTGCGCAGGGCGGCCAGCAGATAACGACGAAAGTATTCGGGACTATCGTCCTGCTCGTCCAGGCTCAACCACGCCACACTGTGGCCCTGGTCGAGCAGGCACTGGCGCCATTGGCTGAGCAGGGTGGTCTTGCCGAAACCGGCCGCGCCGCACACCAGTGCCAGACTGCGTTCGTGCAATAGGTCGAGTTTTTCCAGCAGGCGCGAGCGGCTCAGCAGGGTGCCGGCCGCGCGGGGCGGGCCGAGCTTGGTGCTGATCAGCGGCAAGCCATGACGGAGGCTGAACGCGCCCTGGCTGTAGGCAGGCAATGTCAGGTGTTCCATGGATGGTCGTCTTGGTGTGGTCGAGTATCGATCATTATTTTTGTAGACCCTCGTTTTGCAAGGTTAATCCCCTCAAGCGGCAATTACCGCCCCCCCATCCGGGTAGTTATGGCATCGGCCAGAGCCTCTTACCGTACCGCCACGCCATCGTCGGTCGCCTGATTCAGGTCATCGACCCCCCTATAAAAAACCAGAGATGAGGGCGAGCCCATGTCGCTTAGCAAGTCAAAACTGCTTCAGGCCTATCGCAAGATGCGCGAGATTCGCGTGTTCGAGGAGCGGCTGCACCAGGAAAACACCACTGGGGATATCCCCGGCTTCATCCACTTGTACAGCGGCGAGGAAGCAATCGCCGTTGGCGTCTGCGAGAACCTGACGGACGCTGACTATATCGGCTCGACTCACCGTGGTCACGGCCACTGCATCGCCAAGGGCTGTGACCTGCACGGCATGATGGCGGAGATCTTTGGCAAGGAGTCGGGCCTGTGCCGGGGTAAGGGCGGCTCCATGCACATTGCCGACCTGAGCAAGGGCATGCTGGGCGCCAACGCCATCGTCGGCGGCGCACCGCCTCTGGCCATTGGCGCCGCACTCACGGCGAAAACCCTGGGCACGCGCAATGTGGCGGTGTCGTTCACCGGCGACGGTGGCTCCAACCAAGGCCTGGTATTTGAAGCCATGAACATGGCCGTGGTGCTCAAGTTGCCAACGGTATTCGTGTTCGAGAACAACGGTTTCGGCGAAGCCACCGGCCACGATTACGCGGTCGGTGGCCGGGATATCGCCAACCGCGCCGCCAGCTTCGGCATGCCTGCGGTGAAGGTCGACGGTACCGACTTCTTTGCCGTCTACGAAGCCGTAGCCGTCGCGGTGGAGCGGGCACGCAATGGTGAAGGCCCGAGTGCCATCGAGGCTGTTGCCCACCGCTGGCACGGGCATTTCGAAGGCGACCCGATGCTGTATCGCGCCGACGGCGAAGTGGAGCGCCTGCGCCGAGACAACGACCCGCTGCAAATTTTCAGTAAGCAAGTCGAGGGGCAAATATCCGCAGAGGAACTGCAAGCCATCGATGACGAGGTCCAGGCCCAGGTCGATGACGCGGTGGCCAAGGCTCGCATCGCCGATTACCCATCGGTGGACAACCTGCTGACCGACGTTTACGTCTCTTACTGAGGATTTGGAATATGGCAATTCGTACTTTTCGTGAAGCAGTCAAAGAAGCCCTGGCCCAGGAGATGGAACTCGATCCGCGCGTCGTGTTGATCGGGGAAGACGTTTGCGGCGGCCAGGCCGGTACCGCCGAGGTCGGCAGCAAGGGCGAAGCCTTCGGTGGCGTGCTGGGGGTGACCAAAGGCTTGTGGACCCAGTTCGGCTCGTCCCGGGTGATCGACACACCGATCACCGAGTCGGCGATCGTCGGCATGGCCGCAGGCGCAGCGGTGACCGGTCTGCGGCCGGTGGCCGAGTTGATGTTCATGGATTTCTTCGGCGTGTGCCACGACATGCTCTACAACCAGGCGGCGAAGTTCCGTTACATGTTCGGCGGCAAGGCCAAGGCCCCGCTGGTGATTCGCGGCATGATTGGCGCCGGGTTCTCCGCGGCCGCCCAGCACTCGCAGTCGCCCTACAACATCTTCGCGACCACCCCGGGCCTCAAGGTGGTGGTGCCGTCCAGCCCTTACGACGTCAAAGGCCTGCTGATCCAGGCGATCCGCGATGACGACCCGGTGGTGTTCTGTGAACACAAGATCCTCTACGACATCAAGGGCGAAGTGCCCGAGCACGCCTACACCATCCCTTTTGGCGTCGCCAACTACACCCGCGAAGGCACCGACGTCACCATCATTGCCCTGGCAGCCATGGTGCACAAAGCCAATGAGGTGGCGGACAAACTGGCGGCTGAAGGGATCTCTGTGGAGGTAGTGGATCCGCGCACCGTGTCGCCGTTGGACGAAGAGGGCATTCTCGAATCCGTGGCCTCTACCGGGCGCGTGGTGATTGTCGACGAGTCGGCCGCGCGCATCGGCTTTGCCCATGACATTGCCGCGCTGATCGTGTCCCAGGCGTTTTACCACCTCAAGGCGCCGATCATCATGGTCACGCCGCCGCACACCCCGGTTCCGTTCTCACCGGTGCTGGAGCAAGCGTGGATCCCTAGCGTACAACGCATCGAAGCCGCCGTTCGCAAAGTGATGGAGGGCTGACCATGAGTGATATCCGCGCAATCGAAGTGCCCAAATGGGGACTGTCGATGGAAGAGGGCACGCTGACTGACTGGCTGATCGAGGAAGGCGACAGCTTCGCCGCGCAGCAGGAAGTCTGCGAGATTGAAACCAGCAAGATTTCCAACGTGATGCAGGCGCCCTTTGCAGGTGTGTTGCGGCGCAAAGTGGCGCAACCGGGGCAAACCATTCCCGTGGGCGGTGTGCTGGGGATTGTCGCCGACGCTTCGGTCAGCGATGCCGAGATCGATGCGTATCTGGCGCAGCGTGGCGTCGCTGAGCCGGCGCCAGTTTCTGAATCTGTACCCGCTGAGACCACGGCACAACCGCTGGTCAAGTTGGCCGCCAGCGCGCCGGCCGCTGCGTCGCAACCGTCGGTCAAGACGCCGGGCGCCTGGCAGGTGCCACAGGCGTTGCTGGGCGCCAGTGACGAAGCGTTGTTCGCCACGCCCCATGCATTGAAACTGGCGGCGCAGCTCAATATCAACCTGAGCCGGGTGCCTGGTTCGGGCCGTGAAGGGCGCATCAGCGTGGCGGATATTGAAGCCGCAGTGCGCGCCGAGGGCGGGCAAGTCGCCAGCCGAGCGGCTGCGCAAAAAGCCAATCAGGCCGCACCTTCGCGCCTCGATGACAGCCAGGTTCTCGCCACACCGGTGGCCCGGCGTCTGGCGCAGCAGTGGGGCATCAACCTCCACGACTGCCGCGTTACAGGCACTCGCGGTCGGGTGTGCAAGGCCGATGTGCTCCAAGCCCGGGGCGCCGATGCGGTGCCACAGGCCCAGGCTGCGCCGACGGTTGATAGTCGCGAGGCGTTTGAAACCCTACCCATGAACGGCATGCGCAAGGCCATTGCCGCGCGCCTGCAAGCCTCCAAACGTGATGCGCCGCACTTTCGCCTGCATGCGGATTTTGATCTGGAGCGCTTGCTTGCATTGCGCGCTGAGATCAACGCCTCGGTGCCGGGGGTGAAAATCTCGGTCAACGATCTGCTGATCAAGGCTTGCGCCCAGGCGCTGGTCAAGGTGCCCGACGTCAATGTGCAATACGACGACGAGCGCCAGGAAGTACGGCGTTACCGCGATGCAGACATTTCCATTGCCGTGGCGCTGCCCGGTGGCCTGATCACGCCGATCATCCGCCAGGCCAACCGCAAGAGCCTGGCCGAAGTCTCCGGGGAAATGCTCAGCCTGGCGACCAGGGCCAAGGCCGGTACCTTGAAACCCGAGGAGTTCCAGGGTGGCACCTTCAGCATCTCCAACCTGGGCATGCTCGGTGTGCGCCAGTTCGACGCGATTATCAACCCACCCCAAGGGGCAATCCTGGCCATCGGCGCCGGAGAAAAGCGCGTGGTGGCCCATGAAGGACAACCTGCGGTACGCACGCAAATGAGCGTGTCGTTGTCTTGCGACCACCGGGTTATCGACGGTGCGTTGGGGGCGACCTTCCTCAAGGAACTCAAGCGCCTGGTGGAAAACCCCACCCTGATGCTGGTCTAGGAGTTGCTATGAGCGATCAATTTGATGTGCTGATTATCGGCGGTGGCCCTGGCGGATATGTGGCGGCGATTCGTGCCGCGCAACTGGGGCTCAATACCGCCCTGGTGGAAAAACAGCACTTGGGCGGTATCTGCCTGAACTGGGGCTGCATTCCCACCAAGGCCATGCTCAAGGGCGCGGAGGTGGCCCATACCTTGCGGCACCTGGAGGCCTTTGGTTTCAGCGCCGAGAACATTCAGTTCGATATCCAGAAACTGGTGGCCCACAGCCGGGACGTGTCGAAAACGCTCACCGGTGGTATTGCCTATTTGCTCAAGAAAAACGGTGTGACGGTGGTTGACGGCCGTGCCCGCGTGACTGCCAAGGGGCGTGTCAGTGTCACCTCGGGCGAGGGTGAGCGGGCCCTTGGGGCCAAGCACATCATCCTCGCCACCGGCGCCCGGCCGCGCTCGCTGCCGGCGATAGTGCCGGACGGGCAACGCATCTGGAGCTACTTCGAGGCGCTGGTGCCGCAGACCGTACCGGCGTCCTTGCTGATTGTGGGTTCGGGAGCCATTGGCGTGGAGTTTGCCAGCCTCTACCACGACCTGGGCTGCGCCGTGACCCTGGTGGAAGTGGCGCGCCAGATCATGCCGGTCGAAGACCAGGAAGTGGCCAGCCTGGTGCAGCGCGAGTTCGAACAGCGCGGTATCCGGGTGCTGACCCAGGCCACTGTGACCGAAGTATTCAGTGAGGCCGATCAGGCGCGCTGTACCTTGCGCCTGGCCGATGGTCGCGAAGAGGTGCTGGCGGTGGAGCGTGTGCTGCTGGCCGCCGGGATTCAGGCCAACACTGAAGACCTGGGGTTGGAGGCGCTGGGGGTGGAGATTGAGCGCGGGTTTATCAAGACAGACCCCTGGTGCCGCACCAATGTCGCCGGGCTCTACGCCATCGGCGATGTCGCTGGCGCGCCGTGCCTGGCTCACAAAGCCAGCCATGAAGGGGTGTTGTGTGTCGAGAAACTGGCCGGGGTGGACGGGGTTCACCCACTGGACAAAGCCTTTATTCCGGGGTGCACCTACGCCCGTCCGCAAGTGGCCAGCCTGGGCCTGACAGAAGCGGCGGCCAGGGCCAGCGGCAAGCACCTGAACATTGGCCGATTCGACTATCAGGCCAATGGCAAGGCCCTGGCGTTGGGCGAGGCCAAGGGGTTTGTGAAGACCATTTTCGATGCGGACAGCGGCGAGTTGCTGGGGGCACATATGGTTGGGCCGGAAGTGACCGAGCAGATCCAGGGTTTTGGCATCGCCCATAGCCTGGAGGCGACTGCCCAGGCCTTGAGCCAGGTCATCTTCGCCCACCCGACATTGAGCGAAGCTATGCACGAAGCGGTGTTGGCCGGCAGTGGCAAGGCTCTGCATCAGTAAAAGACAGCGGTTCCGGAGTGTTGGAACCGCGATTGTTCATCCGCAGAAGGAAGCAGCGATGCAACGTTTTCAGAACAAAGTCGTATTGGTCACCGGCGCCGCAGCCGGCATCGGCGAAGCCACCGCGAGGCGTTTTGCCGATGAGGGTGCGAATGTGGTGTTGGCCGACTGGAACCTTGAAAAAGCCCAAGCGGTGGCCAGCGAGCTACCAGCCGACAAGGTGCTGGCGGTGAAGGTCGACGTGTCGAGCATGGCTTCGGTACAGCAGATGATCGACGCAACCATCGAGCGTTTCGGTCGGCTGGATGTGCTGGTCAATAACGCCGGCGTACATATTCCCGGCACCACCCTTGAAACCACGGAAGCCGACTGGCGCAAGATCGCCTCGGTGAACATCGACGGGGTGATTTTCTGCTCGAAGCTGGCGTTGCCGCACCTGATTCAAAGCAAGGGCAATATTGTCAGCACCGCCTCTGTTTCTGGGTTGGGCGGCGACTGGGGCGCGGCGTTCTACTGCGCGAGCAAGGGCGCGGTAGTCAACTTCACCCGGGCCCTGGCGCTGGATCACGGCGCCCAGGGTGTGCGTGCCAACGCGGTATGCCCAAGCCTGACGCGTACGGCGATGACCTGGGATTGGGAGCAGTCTATTCGTGACAAATTCAACGAGCGCATCCCGATGCAGCGCGAGGCCTTGCCCAGCGAAGTGGCGGCAGCGATTGCGTTTTTGGCCAGCCCGGATGCGAGTTTCGTCAATGGGGTGAACTTGCCGGTGGATGGGGGCGTGACGGCGTCTGATGGACAGCCGAAGGTGTCCTGAATCGGGCTAGGATTTGCGCCACTGCACAGCACCACGTGCTCTAAGGCGCCCGGGGAGGGCGCCTGGAGTTACCTGCCATTATCGGTGTGATCTCATGTCCACCCTGCTGTACAGCGCCATCCTGCTGGCGGCTGTGGGCATGAATTTCGGCTGGTCGCTGCGCCGCGCCCGGCGCCATAGCCTCCTGGGAATTTGCTGGCGAGGACGACGAAGCAGACCAGAAAACAATTGAACAGGGCGGCCTCCTCAGAAGGAAAACCCTCGTCTGCTTTTGGCACCGTGCTACCATCGACGCCATGACTTGCAGCAACATAATGTTGCAATGAACTTCAATAATCGGCCTTTCGCTGACTCATGACCTCCCCATTCGACTCGCAATCCGACTTGCCCATGATCCTGGTAGTGGACGATGAGCTGCGTTCGCGCGAATCGTTGCGCCGGGTACTCGATCAGGAATTCCAGGTGCTGCTGGCCGAGTCGGCCGGGCAAGCACGCGAACTGCTGGAACAGCATGTGGTGGCGGTGATCCTCTGCGACCAGCGCATGCCCCATGTCAGCGGTATCGAATTTCTCAAGGAAGTGCGCGAGCGCTGGCCGGGGGTGGTCCGCATCGTGCTGTCGGGCTACACCGATTCGGAAGACATCATCGCGGGCGTCAATCAGGCCGGTATCTATCAGTACCTGCTCAAGCCCTGGCTGCCTGAAAACCTGCTCAACACCGTGCGCAATGCGGTCGAGAGCCAATCGTTGCAAAACCATATGCAGCGACTGGACCTGGAACTGCGCGCCGGTACGCCAGCGCTGCGTCGCCGCAGCCGCGAAACCCTGGAGCGGGTACGCGACACCTTCGATTTCTCGCGCATCGTGCGCAGCCCCGGCGGCCCGCTGGATGCGGTCTGTGAGTTGGCCGCCCGGGTCGCCCGCTATGATTTGTCGGTGCTGCTGCTGGGCGAATCGGGCACGGGCAAAGAACTGCTGGCCCGCGCCATCCATTACGCCAGCCCGCGTGCGAGTAATGCCTTTGTCATGGAGAACTGCGCGGCGCTGCCCGATACCTTGCTGGAGTCCGAGCTGTTCGGGCACAAGCGCGGCGCCTTCACCGGCGCGCATCAGGATCACATCGGGCTGTTCCAGCGTGCCAATGGCGGTACCTTGCTACTCGATGAAATCGGCGACACCTCGCCGGCTTTTCAGGTCAAGTTGTTGCGCGTCTTGCAAGAGGGCGAACTGCGCCCGGTCGGCGCCTCGAGCACGGTACGGGTCGATGTGCGGGTGATCGCGGCGACCCATCGCGACCTGGAGCAGGATGTCGCCACCGGACGTTTTCGCAGCGACCTTTATTACCGGCTGTCCACGGTCAGCCTGGGCTTGCCGCCGTTGCGCGAGCGCACCGCCGACCTGATGCCCATCGCCAAAAAGCTGCTCGACGATGCCCGCCTGGAACTGGACCTGCCAAACCTGCACTTCGCCGACGACGCCCTGGCGAGCCTGATCGGTTACCCATGGCCCGGTAATATTCGCGAGTTGCGCAACGAAATCTACCGCGCCGCTGCGTTGTCGGAAGGCTCGCAAATCGGTGCTCATTCGTTTTCCTGGCGCGTCATGCAGGGCCAGGGACGCAACACCAACGACATACGCCTGTCGCCTCCCACGGGCACGTTGCAAGAACAACTGGACGCTATCGAAGCGACCATACTCAAGGAATCGCTGCTGCGTCACCGCTGGAACAAAACCCATGCGGCCCGTGAACTGGGCTTGTCGCGCGTGGGCCTGCGCCAGAAATTGCGCCGTCTTGGCCTGGAGGAAGCCCGATGAACACCCCATTCCGAGTGCTGTGGCTGCAATCGGGCGGTTGCGGCGGTTGCAACATGTCCTTGCTGTGCGCCGATACCCAGGATTTTTCCGCGATGTGGCGCAGTGCGGGGATTGAGTTGCTCTGGCATCCATCGCTGTCCCTTGAAAGCGGTGATCAGGTGCTGGATATCCTGGAGGACTGTCTGCAAGGTCGCACCCGGCTCGATGCCTTGTGCATCGAAGGCTCATTGCTGCGCGGCCCGCACGGCACCGGGCGCTTTCACATGCTGGCGGGCACCGATGCGCCGATGATCGACTGGGTGCGCAAACTCGCGGCGGTGGCCCAATACACCTTGGGCATCGGCACTTGCGCGGCCTACGGAGGCATCACCGCTGCGGGCAGCAACCCGACCGACGCCTGCGGCCTGCAATTTGACGGTGAGCATCGCGGCGGCCTGCTGGGTGCCGATTATCGGTCGTTGCGCGGCTTGCCGGTGATCAACGTGGCCGGTTGCCCGACGCACCCCGGCTGGGTGACCGACACCTTGATGGCGCTGGCCGCCGGGCTGTTCGCCGAGGCCGATCTGGACGTCATCGGGCGCCCGCGTTTCTACGCCGACCAACTGGTGCATCAGGGCTGCACGCGCAATGAGTTCTACGAATACAAAGCCAGTGCGGAAAAGCCCTCGGACCTGGGCTGCATGATGGAAAACCTCGGCTGCAAAGGCACCCAGGCCCACGGCGACTGCAATACCCGCCTGTGGAACGGCGAGGGCTCGTGTACCCGTGGCGGTTTTGCCTGCATCAACTGCACCGCCCCGGGCTTCGAAGAACCGGGGCACGCGTTTCAGCGCACGCCGAAGCTGGCGGGCATTCCCATCGGCCTGCCCATCGACATGCCCAAGGCCTGGTTCGTCGCCCTGTCGGCGCTGTCCAAGTCGGCCACCCCCAAGCGCGTCAAACAGAATGCGACGTCCGATCACCCGCTGATCGCGCCGTCGGTACGCACCCCCCGCCGTTAGGAGTTTGCATGTCACGTTTGGTGGTCGGCCCATTCAATCGGGTTGAAGGCGATCTGGAAGTACAACTGGACGTGGAAGATGGTCATGTGCGTTCGGCACGGGTCAACGCCACCATGTACCGTGGCTTCGAGCAAATCCTGCTGCAACACGCACCGCTCGATGCGCTGACCTACGCGCCACGCATCTGCGGAATCTGCTCGGTGTCGCAATCGATCGCCGCCGCCCGCGCCCTGGCCGGGCTGGCCGGCGTACAGCCGCCGGACAACGGCCTGCTGGCAATCAACCTGATGGCCGCCACCGAAAACCTCGCCGATCACTTGAGCCATTTCTACCTGTTTTTCATGCCGGATTTCGTGCGCCCGGTGTACGCCGAGCGCCCTTGGTATCCAGACGCGGTGGCGCGCTTTACCCCGCTTCAGGGCAGCCAGCAGCGCCTGGCCATTTCTGCGCGTAAACGCTGGCTGGATTTGATCGGCACACTGGGCGGCAAGTGGCCGCACACCGGCTCGATCCAACCGGGTGGCTCGACCCGCGCCATCGATGCCGCCGAGCGCCTGCGCCTGCTGACCCGCGTTCGCGAGTTCCGGCAGTTTCTGGAAAGCGAGCTGTTCGCCGCGCCGCTGGAGCGTATCAATGGATTGAGCAGCGAAAGCGAGCTCTGGGCATGGCACGCCGAAGCGCTGGGGCAGGGCGATTTCCGCCAATTTCTGCAGATCGCCCTGGACACCGGGCTTGAGCATCTGGGGCCGGGGCCGGGGCTGTATCTTTCCTACGGGGCGTATCCGCGAGCCGACGGCTCGATGGTGTTCCCGCGCGGCCTGTGGAATGGCGTCACCCAGTGTGCACAAGCGCTGGACCTGGACGATATCCGCGAAGACAGCGCGCATGCCTGGCTCGACGACGCTGGCGGCCCGCGCCACCCGGCCGATGGGCAAACCCAGCCGTTGATGGAAAAACCCGACGCGTATACCTGGAACAAAGCCCCGCGCCTGGCCGGCGCGGTGCTGGAAACCGGCGCCATTGCACGTCAGTTGATTGCCGGCCAAGCGCTGCTGCGCGATGCCGTGGCACGCTGTTCGGCAACGGTTTATACCCGCCTGCTCGCGCGTTTGCTGGAGTTGGCGCAGGTGGTGCCGCTGATGGAAAGCTGGTTGATCGCCCTGCGCCCCGGCGAGCCGTATTACCGCGCCGCAGCATTACCCGACAAAGGCCGCGCGGTCGGCCTGACCGAAGCGGCGCGTGGCGCACTGGGGCATTGGCTGGAGGTGGAGCACGGGAAAATCGCCCGCTACCAGATCATCGCCCCGACCACCTGGAACTTCTCGCCACGCGATGCCCAGGGCCAGCCCGGGGCATTGGAACAAGCCTTGCAGGGTGCTCCCGTGTTACCCGGCGAAAAAAGCCCGGTAGCGGTGCAACATATCGTTCGTTCTTTTGACCCGTGCATGGTTTGCACGGTGCATTGAAAAGGAAATCCCATGGAACGCCTGACCATTTCCCTGGACCGTGGCCTCGCTGAGGAACTGGACGCGCTGATTCGCGACCAGGGTTACCACAACCGTTCCGAGGCCATGCGCGACATTTTGCGGCGGCATATCGAACAGGCGCGCCTGGAGCAAGGCCAGGCGCCGCATTGCGTGGCCAACCTGAGCTTCGTTTACGATCACCATTCGCGCACCCTTACCGAACGGGTGATGGACCTGCAGCACGCGCATCATCACCTGACCATTGCCAGCCAGCATGTGCATCTGGATCACGACAACTGCCTGGAAAGCCTGATGCTCAAGGGCTCGTCCGATGAAGTGCGCGATTTTGCCCATCGCGTGTGCGCCGAACGCGGCGTGCGTCATGGCTCGCTGAACCTGATTCCGGTGGAGCAGGGCGCGAGCCACGAGCAGGCCCACAGTCACCTGCATCTGCACCCTAAAAGCTGACGACCATGGCCCGTAAACCGCCACCCGGCAGCCTCGACGAAGACGCCTGGATCGAAGTCATCGCGAGGATGGACGAGGTCTATTCCAAGCTGGTGCAAGACGAAATCGCCCTGGAAGAGAAGAACGTCGAACTGGAGCAGTCGCAGCAGTTCATCGCCGGGTTGCTGTCGTCGATGTCCGACGTGTTGCTGGCCTGCGACCCGCAAGGGCGCATCGAGGAGAGCAACAGCGCGCTGCGCACGCTGGTCGGCCGTGATGAACAGTCATTGTCCGGCAGCCCGGCCTATGTCTTGTTGGCTGACCCCCACAGTGAAACCCAGTTGCGCCAGACCCTCGCCAGCCTGCGCCATCCCAACGCCAGCGCCTCGCTGGAGGTCAACTTCAAGGATGTCAACGGCGCGCCGGTGCCTGTGGACGTCAGTTGCACCGTGCGCAGCACGGGCAACGGACGCTTTATCGGGCACGTGCTGGTGGGGCGACCGCTGGGCGAACTCCAGCACGCGTATCGCCAACTGCACGAGGCCCACGAGGCGCTCAAGCGCACTCAACAGCAACTGTTGCACGCGGAAAAAATGGCCTCGCTGGGGCGCCTGGTGGCTGGTGTCGCCCATGAACTGAACAACCCCATCAGCTTCGTGCTGGCCAACGCGCATGTGCTCGACAGCTATGGCAAACGCCTGCAGCAGTACCTGCAAGCGGTCCACGGCGGCGAGTCGCACGCCGGTCTTCAAGCCTTGCGCCAACAGCTACGCATCGATCCGCTGCTGAGCGATTTGCCGTCGTTGATCGAGGGCAGCATGGAAGGCGCGCAACGCACCGCCGACATCGTCAGCGCCCTGAAGCGCTTCTCGGCGGTGGATCGTGAAGCGCTGGGCGAGGTCGACCTCAATGACGTCATCGAGCGCGCCATCCACTGGGTCTGCCGTGGCGTCGCGCCCGATCTGCAGGTGCATTGGCAGGCCGTTGACACGCCGCCGGTGCGCGGCAATGCCGGGCAACTGCTGCAAGTGCTGATGAACCTGATGCAGAACGCCTACGATGCCGCGCAAGCGGCCAACCAGGCCTTGCCGACAGTCTGGATCGAGGTGACCCAGGAGCCGGGCTGGGTCACCCTGCGTTTACGTGACAACGGTGCGGGCATCGCAGAGAAACACCTGAGCCAGGTGTTCGACCCGTTCTTCAGCACCAAGTCCGTGGGCAAAGGCACGGGCCTGGGCCTGTCGATCAGCTACGGCATCATCGAACGCTGTGGCGGTCGGATGGTGGCCGCCAATCACCCCCAGGGCGGTGCGCAGTTCACCGTGACGCTGCCCGAAGCTGGGCCCGCCTGAGCCGATAATCCGGCAGCGGCGCTGGAAGCTCATTGTCCAGTTATCGGCTCGGCTGGACAGTCACTGTCCAGCCGCCATGTTCTGCGAGCGCCCGACCACGCCTGAATGGTACTCGGCACGCAAACTGGCACAGGGTTTGTATGAGGTTTTTTCGTTTCTTCATACTTGAACCCATCTTTCTGGAGTTCGCATGCCCTTGCATCCTGTTTCACCGACTCGTGCGCCTTTGACGTTCAAACATCGCGTCCTGGCCATTTTCGCCGGCCTGGTCACTGCCAACCTGCTGGCCTGGGCCTGGGCTTTCACGGCCTTCCATGACTATCCGCTGTTGCTCGGCACCGCCTTTCTGGCCTACAGCTTCGGCCTGCGCCATGCCGTGGATGCCGATCACATCGCCGCCATCGACAACGCCACCCGCAAGCTGATCCAGGAAGGCCGGCAGACCGCGAGTGTCGGCCTGTTTTTCTCGCTCGGGCACAGCACCGTGGTGATCCTGGCTTCGCTCGGCATCGCACTGACGGCCACGGCGTTCAAAAGCGAAATCGAAGCCTTTCACGGCCTTGGCGGGCTGATTGGCACCTCGGTGTCTGCCGCCTTCCTGTTGCTGGTGGCGTTGATCAACCTGCTCATCCTGCGCTCGGTGTACCAGGCGTTTGGCCGCGTGCGGCGCGGCGAACGGATCGGCGAGCAAGAAATGAACGCGATACTCACCGGCGGTGGCCCCATCGCCCGACTGTTGCGCCCGCTGTTCCGCCTGATCAGCCGTCCCTGGCACCTGTATCCGCTGGGCCTGCTGTTCGGCCTGGGGTTTGATACCGCCACGGAAATCGGCCTGCTGGGGATCGCTGCGGTGCAAGCCTCGCAGAGCCTGCCGATCTGGTCGATTCTGGTGTTCCCGGCGCTCTTCACGGCCGGCATGGCGCTGGTCGACACCGCCGACAGCGTGATGATGACCGGTGCTTACCACTGGGCACTGGTCAACCCGGCACGCAAGCTCTATTACAACCTGACCATCACGTCCATGTCGGTGTTGGTGGCATTGCTGGTGGGCGGAGTGGAAGTGCTCGGGCTGATCGCGGCGCGCTGGGATCTGCACGGCGGTGTGTGGGATTTCATCACTGCGCTGACCGACAACTTCGGCATGATCGGCTACCTGATCGTCGGGATATTCATCCTGACCTGGGCCGTTTCCGTGTTGTTCTACCGCTTCAAAGGCTACGACCGCCTGGACGCGACGCCGGCCTGAGCCTTCTCTTCCTTTCAGCGCCTGGCGAGGTTCTCTCGCCAGCCACTTGCCAAGCCGGACACATGGTTTCCAGGCTGCATAAATAGTGGAAACAAACATTCCAGTTGAGGTTTGTTACAAGGTGTCTCAATGCGCTCGGTGAAAAAGTAAAAGTCCTTTAAAAACATGTAGATAAATTAATTAGTAAGCAATTTATCTACACCGCGGCGAAATGGCACAGGTCTTGTACTTACCAGATAACTGAACGTCATGGGTTACCCGCATGTTTCCAGCAGCCGTCGCAATCATGCCCAGGCTGCAGCCTCAACACCCCATAGAACTGATGGCCTTTGTAGCCGACGGCATGGCGCCTGACTCACCTGGTCGGGCACAGATTTCCAACACACCGAGTGCAGCCCCCGTTGAAGCACCTTCTCGGGGAGGAGAAATAAAGTAATGGAAACGTTTTACGAGGTGATGCGCAGACAAGGCATCTCGCGCCGCAGCTTTCTCAAATTTTGTTCCTTGACCGCAACGTCGCTGGGGCTGGGCCCGGCATTCATGCCCAAAATCGCCTGGGCCATGGAGAACAAGCCACGCACGCCAGTCCTCTGGCTGCACGGCCTGGAATGCACCTGTTGCTCGGAGTCATTCATCCGCTCCGCGCATCCGCTGGCCAAGGACGTGGTGCTGTCGATGATCTCCCTGGATTACGACGACACCTTGATGGCCGCCGCCGGGCATCAGGCCGAGGCGATCCTTGACGAGGTCATGACCAAGTACAAGGGCAACTACATCCTGGCCGTCGAGGGCAACCCGCCACTGAACCAGGACGGTATGAGTTGCATCATCGGCGGCAAGCCCTTCGTCGAGCAGTTGAAGCGCGTTTCACGCGATGCCAAGGCGATCATTTCCTGGGGCTCCTGCGCCAGTTGGGGGTGCGTACAGGCCGCCAAGCCGAACCCGACCCAGGCGGTGCCGATTCACAAGGTCATCACCGACAAACCGATCATCAAAGTGCCGGGCTGCCCGCCGATCGCCGAAGTCATGACCGGGGTGATCACCTACATGCTGACCTTCGACCGCATTCCTGAGCTGGACCGTCAGGGCCGGCCGAAAATGTTCTACAGCCAGCGCATTCACGACAAGTGCTACCGCCGTCCGAACTTCGACGCCGGTCAGTTCGTCGAGTCCTGGGACGACGACGCGGCGCGCAAGGGCTACTGCCTTTACAAAGTCGGCTGCAAAGGCCCGACCACCTACAACGCCTGCTCGACCGTGCGTTGGAATGGCGGCACCAGCTTCCCGATTCAGTCCGGCCACGGCTGCATCGGTTGTTCGGAGGAGGGGTTCTGGGACAAGGGCTCGTTCTATCAGCACTTGAGCGGCATCAACCAGTTTGGCGTTGAAGCGAACGCGGACGAAATCGGCCTGGTTGCCGGCGTCACCGTCGGCGCAGCGATCACTGCCCACGCTGCCGTCACCGCCCTCAAACGCGCCAGCAACGGCAAAGCGCCCACTACCTCGCCCGACGCCCCAGCGACAAGACAGGAATAAGCACCAATGAGCACCTATTCGACTCAGGGTTTCGACCTCAACAACACAGGCCGACGTATCGTTGTCGACCCTGTGACCCGTATCGAAGGCCACATGCGCGTCGAGGTCAACCTCGATGCCAACAACGTTATCCGCAACGCCGTTTCCACCGGCACCATGTGGCGCGGCCTCGAAGTCATCCTCAAGGGCCGCGACCCACGTGACGCCTGGGCATTCGTGGAGCGCATCTGCGGCGTCTGCACCGGTTGCCACGCGCTGGCCTCGGTGCGCTCGGTAGAAGACGCGCTGGGCATTCGCATCCCGCCGAACGCGCACTTGATTCGCGAGATGATGGCCAAGACCCTGCAAGTCCATGACCACGCCGTGCATTTCTACCACCTGCATGCACTGGACTGGGTGGACGTGGTGTCTGCGCTCAAGGCTGACCCCAAGCGCACCTCGGAATTGCAGCAGACCGTTTCGCCGGCTCACCCGTTGTCTTCGCCGGGTTATTTCCGCGACGTGCAAAACCGTCTGAAGAAGTTCGTCGAAAGCGGTCAGCTCGGGCCGTTCATGAATGGTTACTGGGGCAACCCGGCTTACCAACTGCCGCCTGAAGCCAACCTGATGGCCGTGACCCATTACCTTGAAGCCCTCGACCTGCAGAAAGAGTGGGTGAAGATCCATACCATCTTCGGTGGCAAGAACCCGCACCCCAACTACCTGGTCGGCGGCGTGCCCTGCGCGATCAATATCGATGGCGACCTGGCCGCCGGTGCGCCGTTGAATATGGAACGCCTGAACTTCGTGCGGGCGCGCATCGACGAAGCGCTGACCTTCTGCCGCAACGTGTATGTGCCGGACGTGCTGGCTATCGGCACTATCTACAAGCAAAAAGGCTGGCTGCACGGCGGTGGTCTGTCGGCGACCAACGTGATGGATTACGGCACCTACGCCAAGGTCAATTACGACGACAGCACCAACCAATTGCCGGGCGGGGCGATCCTCAACGGCAACTGGGACGAAATCCTGCCTGTCGACGCGCGTGATCCCGAGCAAGTGCAAGAGTTCGTGACCCACTCCTGGTACAACTACCCGGACAACGACAAGGGCCTGCACCCGTGGGACGGCATCACCGAGCCGAACTACGAGCTGGGCGCCAAGACCAAGGGCACCCGCACCAACATCGAAGAAGTCGACGAAAGCGCCAAATATTCGTGGGTCAAATCGCCGCGCTGGCGCGGTCATGCCATGGAAGTCGGGCCGTTGGCGCGTTACATCCTGGGCTATGCCCATGCCCTCAAAGGCAACCCGCATTGCCAGCGGGTCAAGGAACAACTGGAAGGTTCGCTGCGAGCCGTCAACCTCGACTTGCCAAAAGCCCTGGGCCTGGCAGAAACCAACCTCAGTGCCAAGCAACTGTTGCCCAGCACGATCGGCCGAACGCTGACCCGCGCCCTGGAAGCCGAGTACTGCGCAGAAATGATGGTCGACGACTGGAACGAGTTGATGACCAATATCCGCAACGGCGACCGTGCCACCGCCAACGTCGAAAAATGGGACCCGTCCACCTGGCCTGCCGAAGCCAAAGGGGTCGGCATCGTTGCCGCGCCACGCGGCGCGCTCGGCCACTGGATCCGGATCAAGAACGGCAAGATCGAGAACTACCAGTGCGTCGTGCCCAGCACCTGGAACGGCAGCCCGCGTGACGCCAAGGGCCAGATCGGTGCTTTCGAGGCCGCGCTGATGAACACGCCGGTGGCCGTCCCCGATCAGCCCGTGGAAATCCTGCGCACGCTGCATTCCTTCGACCCTTGCATGGCCTGCGCCACCCACGTGATGAGCGAGGACGGCGCGGAGCTGAGCACAGTCAAGGTCAGTTGATCGATTGTTCAACGCTGCATTCGGCAGGCGCCACGGCGCCTGCCCATCCAAAGGTGACGCTATGACCCAACCTACTCAAAGCCCCCTCGACGCGTCGGAATACGTGTACGAGGCCCCCGTGCGCCTGTGGCACTGGATCAATGCCGCCTGCATTGTGGTGCTGGCCATCACCGGCTACCTGATCGGTTCGCCGCTGGCGACCCAACCGGGCGAAGCCAGCGACCATTTCGTGATGGGCTACATCCGCTTTGCGCATTTCAGCGCGGCGTACATTTTCACCATCGCCATGATCGGGCGCGCCTATTGGGCGCTGGTGGGCAATCATCACGCCCGCGAACTGTTCTCGGTGCCGCTGACCAGCAAGGTCTACTGGACCGACATGCTCGCTTGGGTGCGCTACTACCTGTTCATCGGGCCGACGCCAAAACCGATGTTCGGCCACAACCCGCTGTCGCGTTTCGCGATGTTTTTCATCTTCTTGCTGTCCTCGCTGTTCATGATCCTGACCGGCTTCGCGCTGTATGGCGAAGGCGCGCAAATGGGCTCCTGGCAGGAACGCACCTTCGGTTGGGTACTGCCGCTGCTGGGGCAATCCAACAATGTGCATGTCCTGCATCACTTGGGCATGTGGGTGATTGTGCTATTCGTCATGTTCCACATCTATGCCGCCGTGCGCGAAGAAATCAACGGGCGCCTGAGCTTGGTCGGGGCAATGATTTCCGGCTACAAGACCTTTAAAAAATGACCAGAATGGTAGAAACCGCCATGAGTCCTCTCCAACCGACACTGCCGCAGATCACTGTGCTGGGCATCGGCAATCTCCTGTGGGCCGATGAAGGCTTCGGCGTTCGTTGCGTCGAAGCCTTGCAACAGCGTTATGAGTTCGCCGACAACGTGGCGCTGATCGATGGCGGCACGCAAGGCCTGTACTTGATCCAGCATGTTCAGCAAGCCGATTACCTGCTGATTTTCGACGCCGTGGATTACAACCTCGCGCCTGGCGAACTGAAGTTCATCGCCGACGACGATGTCCCCAAATTCCTCGGCATCAAAAAGCTCAGCCTGCACCAGACCGGCTTTCAGGAGGTGCTGATGCTCGCGCAACTGACCGGCCATTACCCGACACGCGTGCTGCTGATCGGTTGCCAGCCGGAAAACATGATGGACTACGGCGGCAGCCTGCGCCCCAGCGTCAGGGCCGCCATGGAAGGTGCGCTGGATGAGGCGCTGCGCGTGCTCGAAAGTTGGGGCGCGGCACCGCACAAGCGCGCCTCGCCACTCGCGGGTGAAGAGGCGGTGACCCTGCCGCACCTCGAGCTGCAACGCTACGAAAACGAACGCCCGTCCGAACAGCAAGCCTGCCGGATCGGCGACGAACGCATCCTCGCCAGGCGCGCCTGATATGTGCATCGGATTGCCCATGCAAGTGATCGCGGCCGAGTTGGGCTTCGCCCGCTGCCGCGACCGCCACGGCGAAGAGCGCCGTATCGACCTGTCACTGGTCGGCCCGTGTGCGGTCGGCGACTGGCTGTTGATCTTTCTCGACGCCGCCCGTGAACGCCTCGACGCCCAACGCGCCAGCGAAATCGACTCCACCCTGCGCCTGCTCGAAGCGGCCCTGTTCGGCACGGCCCCGCAGCCCGACAGCGTGCCGGGTTTCAGCCTGCCCTCGGCCATGAACGCCGAGCAACTGGCGGCCTTGTTGGGCCACGCGTCGCCACCCCTTGCGCCTGCCGCGCTCACCCCACCTCAACCGTCAGTCAAGGACCCCACATGAGCGACTCCGCTGTTTTCATGGCGCCCATTCCCGTGACACCCGCCATCCCGGCCTTGATCAGCCGGCTGGTGGAGCAATTCGACGCGACCTGGATCGACGCCGACAACCTCGATGCCTGGCTTGCCGAAGGGGGCGACTGCCTGTTGCTGCTGTGCGGTGACCCGGTACGCCATCCCGAATGCCTGGACGTGGCCGTGGTGTTGCCGGAACTGCGCGTGGAAATCGCGCGCCGCCACCAATTGAGCCTGCGCCTGGGCGTGGTCGGTCGCGCCGATGAAGAAGCCATCGCCGCGCGCTTTGCCGTGCGCCGCTGGCCGTCGCTGGTGTGGCTGCGCGATGCGGGTTACGTCAGCACCTTCAGCGGCATGCTCGACTGGGACGAATACCTGCGCCTGGCGGAAGCTGCCGTGAGCCAAAGCAACGCGCGCATTCCATTGCTTGCCGGTGCCCCTGTCAGCGCCCCCGGAGGTTGCCAATGAACCACGATGCCAATCACCGCGATGCACAAAGCCACGCCGTGGAGTTCGATCCGCTGAACTATATCCCCGTGGTGGATATCGGCCCCGGCTCGCAACCCGACGATGAGGACGTGCTCGAATACATCAGCATGCCTCAGGGCATGTATACCCATAGCATTCCGGTGCTGCCCGAACCTGAAGAGCTTGCGGCGCTGCCCGGTGCGCGGCACGCGTTGCAAGCGTTGCTGCAATGCCTGCGCGACTGCAATAACGGCCTGACCACGCAAAGCGTCGACCTCAGTGGCCTGGAAACAGGCGACCGCAAGCTGCTCGACCAATTGCTGGGCGAAGGCGAGGTCAGCGCGATCATTGCCGCGCAGCCGTCGTTGCGTATCCAGGAATCGATTTTCGCCGGCGTATGGCGCATCTACGGCCAGGGCTACGATCACGTCGAAGTGGGCGCGGCGCCTTCGCAACTGCGCGGCAATGCCCGCGCGGCGGCCCGACCGGCGGATTTCGACTTGTCGTCAGCGTTGCCGCTCGGCGTCATGAACGCCCCGGCGATCCTGACCGAGGTACAAGACCGCAGCCAACACTGGCAACCCGGCGATCAGGTGCATGTCATCAACCTGACCTTGCTGCCGTTGTCCGAACAGGACATCGCCTTCCTCGACGCCTACTTGCCCGCCGGCCCGGTGCGCGCCTTGGCCCGTGGCTATGGCAATTGCCTGATCAGCGCGACCCGGATCCAGAACTGCTGGCGCATCACGTACTTCAACTCACAGGATGCGCAAATCCTCGACACCATCGAAATCACCGACCTGCCGGAAGTGATCTGCGCCGCCCCCGAAGACCTGGCTGACTCACTGGAGCGCTTCGAAGACGTTATCCAGTGGTTCGAAGGGCAGTGAGGTCACGATGAACGAAAAAACCGGCTTCGAAGGCAGCTACGGCGGCGACAACGCCCGGATCAGCGACGCCACCCGCCTGGAATGCAAAATCTGCTGGTGGGTGTATGACCCGCGCGACGGCGACCCGGTCTGGCAGATTGAGCCGGGTACGCCGTTCTCCGCGTTGCCGGAACATTGGCGTTGCCCGAATTGCGATGGCGATGCCGAGCAGTTCATGGTGATCGATGAACCTGTCTGAGCGCCAAGACGGCCCGGCGCAACAGGCACAGACCCTGTGCGCGCACTTCCAGGGCATCGCCGAGACACGCATGCGCGGGTTGCCGTTTCTCAATCAACAGCTGGTGGTCGAGGCGGTGGGCTTCAGCGCGCAAATCGCCGGGGAAAACGCGGCAACCGGGGTGCTGGGTGTTCTGATCAGCCCTTGGTTCATGAACCTGATCTGGCTGCCGGAGAACCGCGACACACTCCTGGCCCAGGGGGCGTCAGGCGAACATCAATTTGGCGGGCAGTGCCTGACCTTCATTGGCGCAGACGGCGAAGACATCGGTGGCTACGAGAGCTGTTCGCTGTTTTCACCGATGTTTGAATTTGCCGATCAGGACGCGGCCCGGCAAACCGCCGAACAGGTGCTGGCGCTGTTGCGGGATGCGCCCGAACGCGCACCCGAACGCCCGGCCATCAGCCGCCGTGGCTTGCTGTTCGGACGCGTGTCCGGGGGCGCGCAATGACCGCCATGGCAAGCTTGGCGCGGCTCGGCGGCTCATTGCGGGTGCGTCCCGGCCAGCAGCCCGCGATTGTCGGCGGGCGTCCGGCGCTGGCCGCCACCTTGTTGCGCGGCCAGCCGCCACAGACTGCCGCGCACCACTTGCCGTTGCTCTATAGCCTGTGCGGGCAAGCGCACCGCCTGACCGCAGCGTTGGCCGTCAACACCGCACTGCACGGTGAAACCCCCATCGACCCCAACACCCAGCGCATGCTGGAGGCCGAAACCCGCCGCGAGCACGTGCGGCGTATGCTGCTCGAATGGCCGCGGTTGCTGGGTAACCCGTCGGTGCGCCCCGATCTCAGCCAACTGCATGCCTGGGAACACGCCCCGCAACAGGCGATGGCCGCCTGGTTGGGCGAGTCGGTGGCGCAATGGCTTGAACGATGGGACGCTGAGCCGTTCAGCGCGCTCGATGAGTGGAGCCAGCGCAGCGATCATTGGCTGGCACACGCCCTGGCCGATTGCCGCGAGGATGCCCACGCCCTGCAACTGCCGGTGCATGCCCTGTCGCTGGCCGGCAACACCCAAGCGCTGCAGGTGGTGGCCGCCCAACTGCGAGAGGCCAGCGATTTTGCGTTGCATCCGGTGGCCTTCGGGCTACCCTGTGAGACGGGCAGTTGGACCCGCGCGCGTGAGGCCGACCCCCAACGCTACGCCAGCGTCTGGCTGCGTCTGGGCGCGCGCCTCGCCGAACTGGCGCGGCTCTCGCTGCCACAGCCCGCTGGCTTGGCACTCGGCGCATTGGCGCTGGGGCCCGACGAGGCGTTGGCCTGGAGCGAAACGTCGCGCGGCCTGTTGTTGCACCGGGTCTGTCTGGAGCGAATGAATGCCGGTGTGTTGATCCGCGACTATCAGGTCATCGCGCCGACCGAATGGAACCTTCATCCCCACGGCGCGCTGGCCCAGGGTTTGGCGACGATGTCAGCCGGCGATCCGGCCACGCGACGTCGCGCTGAGCTGTTGATCGCGGCTTTCGACCCGTGCATCGGCTTCACCCTCGAGCTAGAAGCAGCATCGAACGAGGACATTATTCATGCATGAAGTGAGTCTGGCGGGCGGCATTCTCAGCGCCGTCGAGGCGGCGGCCAGGCGCGATCCGTTCGTGCGGGTCAGCCGCCTGCGCCTGGAGGCTGGCACGCTGGCCGGCGTTGAAATCGAGGCGCTGCGTTTCGCCCTTGAAGCACTGGCGCCCGGCACCTTGCTGGCCGGCGCGCAAATCGACATTGAACAACCGCCGGGCCAGGCCTGGTGCCTGGATTGCGCCATCAGCGTGCCGCTGATCGAGCGCGGCGCCGGCTGCCCGCAATGCGGCGGCTTTTGGCTGCAACCCACCGGCGGGACTGAATTGCGCATCCTCGACCTGCAGGTCGAGGATCATTAATCGTTTGATTTTGGAGGTACACCATGTGCGTCGTCTGCGGTTGCGGAACCGGGCATTCACACGACAAGACCGAAGCTCCGGCCACCGATAGCGATGTGCAGGTCGACGCTACCGGCGACCTGCATTACGGCGCGGGTCAGGCGCGGGTTTCAGTGCCCGGCATGAGCCAGGCCCGCACCATCCGCCTGGAGCAAGACATCCTCGGCGAAAACGACCGGCACGCCGCGCGTAACCGGGAAAACTTCACCGCCCACGGCGTACTGGCCCTCAATCTGGTGTCCAGCCCCGGTTCCGGCAAGACCACCCTGTTGTGCAGCACCCTCATGGCCCTGCGCCAGCGCCGCGCCGACTTGCCGCTGGCGGTGATCGAGGGCGATCAGCAAACCCGTCACGACGCCGAGCGCATCCGCGAAACCGGCGTACCCGCGATCCAGATCAACACCGGCAAAGGCTGCCACCTCGATGCCCGGATGATCACCGAAGCCTACAGCCGCCTGCCACTGCATGACGCGCTGCACGCGGCCGGTCACACGCATCAGTCGCCTATGCATAGCCACGTTGATCAGCAGCCGCACGCCCACGTACAGACTCAACAGCATCAACACAGCCATCATGCCCACGACGGTGGTGAGCCGGCCGGCATGCTGTTCATCGAGAACGTCGGCAATCTGGTCTGCCCCGCGCTCTGGGATCTGGGCGAGGCGGGCAAAGTGGCGATCCTGTCGGTGACCGAGGGCGAAGACAAACCCCTCAAGTACCCGGACATGTTCGCCGCAGCGCGCCTGATGATCCTCAACAAGATCGACCTGTTGCCGCACCTGGATTTCGACGTGCAGCGCTGCCTGGACTATGCGCGACAGGTCAACCCGCAGATCCAGATCATCCAGCTCAGCGCCCGCGACGGCACCGGGCTGGATGCCTGGCTCGACTGGTTGCTGGCCGGCGCCCCCGAGGTTGACCGACGCGCCGCGCGCATCGCCGAACTGGAAGCTGAACTGGCCCGCCTCAAAGCTCAGGTGGAGGCCCCGCATGCGTAGCGAAAAACTGCCTGGCGCGCAGGTCTGGCCGCCGGTGCTGGCCTGTGGCGCGTGGCTGAAGAACACCGCCTGCCTGTTGCAGGGCGATCAGGTGCTGTGGTCGCCACTCCACGGTGACTTGGGCGACCCGCAAAGCTGCCTGGACCTGGCGGCGTCGTTGGACGCTCTGTTGGCGTGCGCTGAAGTCACGCCGCAAGCCATCGCCCATGACTTGCACCCGGATTTCTATAGCTCGCAACTGGCGGTGACGCTGGCGGAAAAACTCAACGTGCCCGCCGTAGCCGTGCAGCATCACCACGCGCACATTGCCGCGCTGATGGCCGAACATGGCCTCGACGGCCCGGTACTCGGGCTGGCGCTGGACGGCGTGGGCCTTGGCAGCGATGGTGCAGCCTGGGGCGGCGAGTTGCTCTGGGTGGCCAACGATGCCTGGCGCCGACTTGGCTATCTATTGCCGCTGCCGCTGCCCGGTGGCGATGTGGCCGCCCGCGAACCCTGGCGCCTGGCCGCCGCGGCGCTGCACCTGCTGGGGCGCGACGATGAAATCCTCAGGCGGCTCGGGCCGCTGGTCGGCGAACAAAGCGCGAACACCGTCGCGCAGATGCTCGCGCGCAATCTCAACTGCCCGCCGAGCAGTGGCGCCGGCCGCTGGTTCGATGCTGCTGCGGGGATTCTCGGCATCAGCGTGCGTCAACAATTCGAGGCCGAGGCGGCCATTGCCCTGGAGCGTCTGGCCGCTGAATACCTGGCAACCCACGCCGAGCCCGTCATCGACGGCCTGTGGCATCTCCGCGCTGACGGCGTGCTTGATCTGCTCCCGCTGCTGACCCGTCTGTTCGAACTCGCCGACAGCGCACGCAGCGCAGAAGGCGCGGCGCTGTTTCACCTGACCCTGGCCGCGGCTCTCGCCGACTGGATCGAGCACCAATCCACCACGCTGCCGGTGCTGCTTGGGGGCGGTTGCTTCGCCAATCGCCTGCTCAGTGCCCGGCTCACGCAACGATTGAGCGCCAGGGGCTTGCCGGTTTTCAGCGCGCAGGCTGTGTCGTGCGGCGATGCCGGGCTGGCCCTGGGTCAAGCCTGGGTTGCCGCGCACTGGCGCGACCCGCAGCGCCAACCCGCTTTGCCATTGAAGGAATCCCAAGCATGTGCCTAGCCATTCCCGCACGCGTGATCGAATTGCGCGACGGCGATAACGCACTCGTCGACTTGGGCGGTATCCGCAAGGAAATCTCCCTGGCGCTGGTGCCGCAAGCCCAGGTCGACGACTACGTGATCGTCCACGTCGGTTACGCCCTCGGCCTGATCGACCCCGAAGAAGCCCAGCGGACCCTGGCCATGTTCGAAGAACTGGACCGCCTGCAACCGGAAGCCCTATGAAGTACATCGATGAATACCGCGACGGCGAACTGGCACAACGCATTGCCGAGCGCATCCGCGACGAAGTCCGGCCGGAACGCCAATACCGCTTCATGGAATTCTGTGGCGGCCACACCCATGCGATATCGCGTTACGGCGTGAGCGATTTGCTGCCCGCCAATGTCCGCATGATCCACGGCCCCGGCTGCCCGGTGTGTGTCTTGCCGATTGGGCGTATCGACCTGGCGGTGAAGCTGGCGCTGGAGGACGGAGCGATCCTCTGCAGCTATGGCGACACCCTGCGCGTGCCGGCGTCCGGTGGCCTCTCGCTGCTGCGCGCCAAGGCACAAGGCGCGGATATCCGCATGATCTACTCGCCCAGCGATGCGCTGAAAATCGCCGAGGCCAACCCCGAGCGTGAAGTGGTGTTCCTGGCCATTGGCTTCGAAACCACCACGCCGCCGACCGCCCTGGTGATCCGCGACGCCGCCGCTCGCGGCCTGAAAAACTTCAGCGTGCTGTGCTGCCATGTCCTGACCCCGGCGGCCATCGAGCATATCCTTGCCGCCCCCGGGCAAGATCCGGCGGCGGTGGAACTGGACGGCTTCGTCGGCCCGGCGCATGTGAGCATCATCATTGGCTCCGAACCCTACGCCGAGTTCCCCCGCCGATACCGCAAGCCGGTGGTGATTGCCGGTTTCGAACCGCTGGACGTGATACAGGCGATTTTGATGCTGGTGCGCCAGGTCAACGACGGGCGCGCCGAGGTCGAAAACGAATTCGTCCGCGCCGTCGGCCGCAACGGCAACAGCGCCGCCCAGACCTTGATGGACGAGATCTTCGAACTGCGTGAGAGCTTCGAATGGCGCGGGCTTGGCGAGGTGCCGTTCAGCGCCTTGCGCATTCGTGCAGAGTTCGCCGCCTTCGATGCAGAAAAACGCTTCGACCTGCATTACCGCGCCGTGGCCGATAACAAAGCCTGCGAATGCGGGCCGATCCTGCGCGGCCAGAAAAAGCCCACCGACTGCCGCCTGTTCGGCAGCGTATGCACCCCGGAAAACCCCATGGGCTCGTGCATGGTCTCCAACGAAGGCGCCTGCGCCGCTCATTACGCCTACGGGCGCTATAAAGACATCGAGGTTGTTGCAGTATGACCGGCCGTTCCCCCGTAAAACGCGGTTATGTACGCCCCCTCAATTTTCGCGACGGCGTGGTCGATATGGGCCACGGTGCTGGCGGGCGCGCTTCGGCGCAGTTGATCGAAGAGCTATTCGTCGCCGCCTTCGACAACCCGTGGTTGCGCCAGGGCAACGATGGCGCCGCCTTCAGCCCGGAACTCAAACCCGGCGAACGCATGGTCATGGCCACCGACGCACACGTGGTGTCGCCGCTGTTTTTCCCCGGTGGCGACATTGGCAGCTTGTCTGTGCATGGCACCCTCAACGACGTCGCCATGGGCGGCGCGCGGCCGCTTTATCTCTCAGCCAGCTTCATCATCGAGGAAGGCTTTGCCCTCGCTGACCTCAAGCGCATCGTTGAGTCGATGGGCCGCGCCTCCCGCGATGCCGGGGTGCCGATCATCACCGGCGACACCAAAGTCGTGGAACGCGGCAGTGGCGACGGCGTGTTCATCAGCACCACCGGCATCGGCATTATCCCCAACGGGGTCGACACGGGCGGGCATCGCGCACGCCCCGGTGATGCGATTTTGGTGTCCGGCAGCATCGGCGAACACGGTGTGGCGATCATGTCCAAGCGAGAAGGGCTGACGTTCGAGACCGAAATCCTGTCTGACAGTGCGGCGCTGCATGGCTTGGTGGCGCAGATGCTCGCGGTCGCTCCCGGCCTGCGCGTACTGCGCGACCCGACCCGAGGCGGTTTGGCGACCACGCTGAACGAAATTGCCGGTCAGTCCGGAGTCGGCATGCTGTTGGACGAAGCGGCGATTCCCGTGCAGCCGCAGGTTGAGGCCGCTTGCGAACTGTTGGGCCTGGACCCGCTGTACATCGCCAACGAGGGTAAGCTGATCGCAATCTGCGCCGAAGAAGACGCCCAGCCGCTGCTCGACTGTATGCGCCTCAACCCGTTGGGCGAACATGCGGTGCGTATCGGCACGGTCCTTGAAGACGCCCACGGTTTCGTGCAGATGCAGACTCGATTCGGCGGGCGCAGGGTGGTGGACTGGTTGTCGGGCGAACAACTGCCGAGAATCTGCTGAGGCCCTGAAGCCTTGAATCAGCAACCAACGGCGGCATCCTCCAGTTGCCGCCATGCGTTCCACAACCCTGCCAAGTCGGCAGGGGGGTAAGGCTGACAAACGGCAGGACGGTGAGAGCCCCCTCGGATGTGCAGCTGTCGCGCCGCACATCATCCTCTGAGCGGCGTCAACGTTGCTCCAGCAGCATCGGCAGATACATATTCCCGATCACCAGCAACGGTCGCCGGTCCTCCACCAGCGATGAATACAGGGTCAACGAAAACACCCATTCCCCGCCATCCCGCTGCGGATTGGTCTGCTCGCGCCAGGTATCCACCGCCGTTTGCAGATTGCCTGCCGTACTGCTGTCGAGCGTCTGGTTGGGATACAGGTACACCGGCGTTTCCCCGACCAATCCATGGTTCGGTTCGAGTGGGTCGGTGGCCAGCTCGTAGGCATAGGCCACCCCGACGGTGATGCGTAGCCCGCCATTTTCCGCAGCGTCGCCGAACAGGCTGTCGAAGGCCGCCTGCAGAGCCGCGCTGATCGTGGTAGGGGCAGTCGCCAGCGGCACGCGCTGGTCCCAGGCATTGAGTGGGGTGGCCACGCTGGCGGCTTCGACCCGGTCGGTCTGGAACACGAACGCCGGATTGGTCGAGGGCCCGTCGGCCCCCAGCAGTTTCTGGTTGCGCTGGACCAGGATCGAGCCCGTCGCGTTCTGCCAGCGGGCGACGTTGAGCCCCGCGAAGACCAGGCTGAAGGTCGGCCACGACGCCGGGACATGGACACCCGGCGCCACCTCGTAACGGGACTCGCTGGCCGAGACGCTTGTGCGCTCCAATTGCACCATCAAGCCCGCGGCGGTCAATGCCCAGACCTGCGGCCATTGCCCGTCGGGACCGACGCCGGCGCTCAGTGCCGTCAAGCCGAGACTGGCGACTTCGCGACTGGTCTGCGGCCCACCCCGGTCGGTGACCCGCGCCTGGAAGCTGAACTGATCGGTGTCCGGGGCCTGCAGGCGCGCATCCGGGCGGCTGTCGACCAGGCGCACGTTCCAGCTGCCGGCGACCGCACGGGCCAGATCGCGCAGCGTATTGGCTGCATTGCTCTGCACCGGCGTCAGGGCGCCGCTTTGCGGCAGGTCGCCGAGGATGTCCCAGAGGCCATCGGCCACGGCGATATAGCGCGCCAACTCGACGAACAGATCCACGTCGCTGACGGCCAGTCGCATCATCGGGTCGGGGCGCAGGTTGTAGCTCAGGGTCAGGTTGACGTCGTCCTGCTCGGCATGCTCGTGGGAGTAGGTGAAGCGGTGGTCCCACAGCGCCAGGCTGGCGAGGCTGACCTCGCTGTCTGCGCGCAGGGTACTGAGGGCGCGGCCGCTGCGCAGGCGCTGGCGCAGTTCGGCGTTCAGCGCGGTGGCACTGGCGCGTTGCTCGACGATCACCGGCAGCGCCGGGAAATCCCGTAGCGCAATCGGCACCGAGACTTCACCCAGGTCGACGCTCAACGCCGCTGGAAGGTCGCTACCGCCCAGCGGCGGGACGAAGGTCAGCCATTGCGACGCGGCATAGCCGTCGGGCAGGCCAGCGCTGGTGATATTGCGCTCCAGGTCGGTGATGCCGAAGGCCATGTTGGCGGTGACCGTGCGGTGGCTGGCGGGATCGGACTCGGTCAGCAGCAGGGTGATGAACGGCGAGAAGTCAGTCAGCCAGCACTTGCCTGCGCTCATGCTCCAGGAGCGTTCCTCGCCGCCGCTGGTGACTTCGATGCCGCCGTACATGTCCGCTGGCAGCAATGCACTGTGCGGGTCTTGCCAGGCCGACGCGACCTCGCGGTTCAGTTGCACCAGGGTCGAGGCACTCCAGGCCCGGGACAGGTTGACGCCCAGTTGCTGTTGCAGGGTGGTGGCCGCAGCCGCCTGGCCGGCGACGGCATCCGGGTCGCTGATTGCCAGGACCGGCTCCAGTCCCTCGGGAATAGCTCCGGCCAGTTGGCGCTTGACCGCCACCAGGTCGCTGAGGGTCTGACGGGTATCCGGGGTACGGTACAGCGCGGCGACGTTGCTGGCGCCGAGGATGCGGTCCATGTCCGAGAGGAAACGCCCGGCCCAGGGCTCCACGTCGATGCCCTGGAAGTCGTGCTGGCTGCTGGCTTGCGACAGCGTGCCGTCGGGCAGCAAAACGTTGAGGCCGACGCCCTGGCGACTGACCAGGCTCTTGTACAGCGGGGTCAGGGCAAAGAAGCGCGGCTGCGGACCCGGAGCACCGGGCACCGTGGTGGCCCCGGCGATGCTCAGGGAGCGGATCCCGGTGTCGCCGAAGTTCACCGCCCACAGATCGCGGCTGTCCTCCAGGGCGCGGCCGGTGGCGATACGCAGGTCGGGCAGGGCCGCACGCATGGCGGCGATAAAGGCATTGAAGGCCAGGCCGCCGCCCTGGTCCTCGGCCGCAGGTACTAGCGGCGCCGGGATCGGGCTGCTGCTGCGCGACACGCCTGCGCTGTTATCGGCGGCGAAGTCCGGGTTGATCAGCGCCGTCGGCCGGCTCAGGGTCAGGCTCACATTGAGCGGGAAGGCCGGCCCCGGATAAGG
Organism: Pseudomonas sp. Pse79; assembly: GCF_024519615.1. Lineage (NCBI taxonomy): Bacteria > Pseudomonadati > Pseudomonadota > Gammaproteobacteria > Pseudomonadales > Pseudomonadaceae > Pseudomonas > Pseudomonas sp. Pse79. Next base: position 66,772 of record NZ_JALJRR010000011.1, on the reverse strand, counting down.
CCCGCTGGCACCGATCGGCAGGCGGATACGCATCCCGCTTGGCGGTACCAGGGCCGGTGCCGCAGCGGCGAACAACGGTTTGTCGGCGTTCGCCGGGGTTTCGACGATTTCCTGGGCATTGACCTGCACCCCGGCTTCGGCGAAGCGCACGATCAGGCTGTTCAGGCAGTCGTTGGCCTGGGTGACCACGCTGGCCTGGCCTTGCGGGGCATCCAGGCGGATACCGCTGGCGATCAGGTTTGGCGTACCGACGTTGGCCAGGGCGAAGGCTCCGGCGCTGACCCCCAGCAGCCCGGCAATCGCCGATGGTGCGGTGGCGCTGGCGAATTGCGCGGGGGCGCAGATCAGCAGGGCGCCCGGGTTCAGCGCCTGGCTATCGTCGCCCATGCCTGCCAGCAGATCCGCCAGGGTCGCCGCAGGCGCCAGCTGTTGCAGCTGGCTCAGGGTGACGGCCAGGCTTTGCCCGCTGGCGGCGGTGGTCAGGCTGTAGGACTGGCCGCCGACACGGATGCTCAGGGTCACGCCACCGGCCACGACCACTGGCATCTCCAGGTTGGCCGTGGCCAGGTCCAGGGTGTTCTGGGCGAAACGCGGGGCGATGGTGTCGAGGCTGTCGCCGCCCTGGATCGAGTAGGGCACCCGCACCTGTGCCGCGTCGCTCGGCCAACTCACCCGGCCCGGCAGGGCGAAGGCGCCGTCCGCCGGCACCGCGAGATCCGGGTTGGCACCCAGCAGCAGTTCCGCCGGGCAGGCGTGGGCATCGGCGAACTGGTGCAGCGTCTGTGCGCCGTCGGCGCTGATCCCCGCACCGGCGTTGAAGTCGCCCAGATACAACAGCGTGCCCATCTCGAACAGATTGACCGAGCGGGTATTCAGCGCCGCCAGGGCTGCCTGGTCCAGACCGCTGCCGTTGTGCCCCAGGCTGTCGTCGTTGCCCGCGACCCAGACCGTGCTGGAAATCAGCTGGTTGGCCTGGAAGATCGCCGGCAGCGCCTGATGGCTCTGGCCCAGGTCGGTGACGCTGATATTCACCCCGAGGGCGGCGAAGGCGGTGCAGACCTGCGCCAGCGAGCGGATCGGCGCCGGTGCATCGGCCTCGGTCACCGTGACCGACACCTGCTCGGCCTCGGACACCGCGACCGAGAAGGTGATGCCCGGGGTAAGGATGCTCAGGCTGGCGTTATCCCCGGCCAGCAACCCCGGCAGGGTGCCGAGGAGATTGGCCAGGGTCGCCAGGTTGGCGCTGCCGTCGGCGGTATTGCGGGTCAGTGCAGGCGACACCTTGAGTACCGCGCCGCTGCGCAGCGGCAGCTCGCCGTTCTCGCGGGCAGCGAGCAACGCCTCGGCAGTGATGCTCGGCCAGCCGCTGGGGCGGGTGATAGCGGCGATGCTCTGCGCCGTGTCGTTTTCGGCGAACAGCGCATAGGCCGGGACCTTCAGCAGGGCACCGACACCGAACAGGGCCTGCATTGGCACTTGCGCGTTGGCCAGGGCCATTTCCGCGTAGCGCAGGCTGTAGTCCTCGGCCAGCGAGGCGAGGGTGGCATTGGCCGGGGCACGTGCGGCACCCAGGCGCGATGCGCTGGCGCTGAAGGCCTGGGACGCGGCGGCAAAGCGCCACAGCGGTTGCTGGTCGATACCGTGGGCGGCGCTGATGTCGAGGCTGGTTTCCACCGCCGCGCTCAGCGGCTGGCCGAGTTGGTAGTAGGCCTTGGCGTAGGCTTCGGCCTGGCGCTCGGCGGTTTGCGCGGCTGCATCGCCGGGCTGGCTTGGCGACGGCATCACCGTGGCCGGGCGCGCCTCCAGGCTGATGCTCAGGGTCACCTGGGCATCGCTGACGCTGACCGCCCAGGCACTGACCTGCGCCGGCCAGTCACCGACGCCCAGCAATGGATCGGTATAGCCGCTGGGCAGGCTGACCTGGCCCTGGCCAGCGGGGTTGGCGCCGGTCTGGTTGCCGAAGATGTCCTGCAAGTTCAGCTCGACCAGGGCCGAGGGCAGGCTTGTGGCCCAGCCGAAGCCGCGATACGGGTCGTCGTCCGGGCTCGGCAGGCCGAGCACACGCGGCAGTGGCGACGCTGTGGCGAAGCGGTACAGCGGCAGGATCTGCTCATACAGCCAGTACGCATCGGCCTCTTCGGCCAGGCGCTTGTCGCGCAGCACACCGCGACGGATCAGGCGCTCGCGTTTCCACGCCGGGGGCGCGTCCTTGTCCACCGGGGTGGGCGGTGCCGGCATGCCCGAAGCCGCCATGGCGAAGGGCGAATCCTGGCTGGCCGGAATCTGCGTACCGAGCAGGCTGAAGAGTCTGCGGGCCTGCAACTGGGCGGTGCTCTCGGCCTGTTCCGGCGGCGCGTCCAGGGTCAGGTTGAAGCCGACGCTGCCCGCCGGTACCAGGGCCTGCAGAATGGTGTCTTCTTCGTTATGGTCCTCGGCATAGAGGGTGCCGATGGTTGCATCCAGCCCCGGCGCGACCAGCGCGCAGGTATTGAACGGCAACAGGCTGCGGCCCTGCGGCGCGCTGGCCTGCTGGGTGCCGGCGATCACCAGCAGATCGATAGTGGCGACGCCATTGGCATCCAGGGCACTGGCCGGCAGGCCTTTTTCCAGGCCCAGGGTGTAACCGGAGCCACCGACCACGCTGCCTTCCCAGAGCAGGGTGACGAAGCGCTCCAGCTCATTCAGCGACGCGGCCGGGGCCGGATCGCCGTCACGGGCCAGGCTGTGGACCCGACCGAGGGTGACGTCAGGGGCGCGCGGCACGCTTTCCGTGGACAGGTTGGCCTGGATCAGCCAGGTCTGCTCCGGCGTGCCGTCGAGCACGCTGACCCCGGCGGCATTGCCGGCATTCGGCGCCGGCAGGGCCAGTACCTTGACCACCGTGCCGGCGCTTTCGCCGGCCGCCAGCCAGGCGCGTAAAGCCAGCAAGGTCGGACGCTCGGCCTCGTCCACGCCTTGCAGGGCGAACAGGGTCAGGGTGTCGTTGATCTGCTTGATCGCCACGGGGATGCGGCAGGCCCAGGTGGCGCTCTCGACGGCGACCGCATCGCGCCCGGCGCTGGCGCCTTCGGCGGTGGTCAGCAGGTCGTAGGCCACGCTGGAACCGCTCAGGGCCTTGGCGCGCAGATCCGCCGGCAGCGGCCAGAGGGTCGGTTGGGCACCCACGGGCGGGGCGTCCATGCCGGGAATCGGCAGGACCACCGGGGTTTGCAGTTCGATACGCTGGGTCAGGCCGTAGGCTTTCGGCGAGCGTCCGGCCAGGGCCATGGCCGCTGGCGCCTTGACCACCGGCAGGCTCAGGCTGGTGGCCGGGCCCATGGCGATGATCTGCGCGTTGCTGTAGCGGTAGTTCAGGCTCTGCACCACTTCGGTGGGCACCGCCATGCCGACGGGGATCTTGCTGCGGGCGAGGAAGCGGCTGGCTGGCAGGGTGTTGGCAGCGGCGACCGCGCTGTCCACCAGGCTGATCCAACTGCTCTGGGCGGTCAGGGTCATGTCCAGCGCGGGTTCGTCGGCCTTGTCCGGCGAGGTGTCCACCGCCAGGTCGAACTGTTGGCCGGTGAGGTCGTAGAGCGGGGTGGGTTGTTGCGGGTCGGCGACCGCATGCCCTTGGGCGTCGGTCACCGGCTTCGGCGCGCGCAGGCCGGCCATCAGCGAGCGCGAGCCCTGGTTGACGATACGCGGCAGGGCTTCGCCGCCGAGCAATTGGTCGAGCAGTCGGTCGATGCTGATCACCGGCACCTGGGTCACGTTCAGTACGGTGTCGATGGCGTAGAGGCCGGCGAGATTTTCCAGGCGCACGGCGGCATCGGCAATGCTCAGTCCGTAAGTGTTGGCCAGCAGGGTGAAGCTCAGGCTCTGGTCTTCGCCGACCTTGGCCACGGCATTCGGCACCGGTACCAGGGCCAGGGGCGCGAGGAAGGCGGCCGGGCCGGCCCAGGCGAGGATGTTCGCCCAAGCATACTGCCAGGTGCCCAGTGCCGGGTCGTTGCTGGAAGTCCAACTGACGTCCAGCAGCAAGCGCCGGGCCAGGTCGTCGAGGCTTTCCCCGGCGACGGCATACAGGTCATGGGTGAGCGGCAGCACATAGGTGTGGTCGCCGAGGTCGCTGACGGCACCGAGGAAGGCCTGCCAGTCCGGCGCTTCCGGTGGCGACTGCGTGGGATAGACCTGGACCAGGGCCAGGGTCGCGGCGATACGGTCGAGGGTGTCGCCGGGCTGGGTGATGTAGGCGCTGGTCGGCTCCAGCGCATTGAAGCCCTGGGGCACCCGGAGGGTCTGGCCTGGCGGCAGTTCCTGGCTGTTCGGGCTGAGGTCGTTGCGGCTCAGTTGCGCGATCAGTTCGGCATTGCCGTCGAATACCGCTTGGGCGTACCAGTCCGCCGCGAGCAGGGGTGGCCGGCGATAGCGTACATAGGCCGTGGCGGCGGCCAGCAGCGCGTCGGCTGGGCCGTTGTTCCAGGTCCGCAGCGGCAGGTCGAAGGGCATCGCTGGGTCCAGCAGTTCGGCGGATTCGCCGAGGCCGCTGCCGTCTGCCTCGAACAGCAGGCTGCTGCTGGCCAGGTTGAACAGGCTGGCGATGGCGTCCAGGGTTTCGCCGCTGGCGGCCTGGTGAATCAGGGTGCCCAGCTCGACGCTGTGCAGTGCGAAGGCTTCATTGGCGTTGTCCTCGGCCAGCACCTCCGGCGCGATGCCGAGGTTCACCGGCAGGCGGCTGCCCACCGGCGCACTGGCCAACTGACGCTCCAGAGCGGGATTGAGGAATAGCAACTCGGCGCTGCTGGCGCCCAGGGCCTGGGCGACACTTTCGACGGTATCCCCGGCGCGTACCGGGTAGTCGACGGTGGCGCTGGCGAAGCCTGCCGCCAGTTGCGCCAGGGACTGGCCCTGGCCGCTGCCGTCGTCGGCGACGCTGAGCGTGGTGCTGGCCAGCAGGTCGCCGGCTTCCTGCACGGCGGCCTTGGCCAGCATCAGGCAGTAGTCGCGGAAGATAAAGGTCGGGAAGGACTCGTAGGTCGCCGGATCGTCCAGGGCCGGACGCGGCCCGCTGGCACCGCCCACCGGCAGGTACTGGCCCATGTACTGCGCCAGTTGCCATTCGTACCAGGGACCGACCGGGTTGACCTCGGCGAAGTTCAGGGTTCCGCCTGGCGTGCCGCTGCGGGTCAGGCCCGGCGGTAGCGGCGCGACCATGCCGCCGACTTCGGTGACTGCGCCCGGATCGGCACCCAGCAGCAGGTGCAGGTTGGTGGCGAACAGGGTCTCCAGATGGCTCCAGGCAAAGGCCACATCGGCGCTTTGCGGGTCGTCGAGGACGGCGGCGAGCAGGGCCAGTTGGCCGGCGGTGAGCGGATCGGTCTCGGTCCGCGGGCCATCGGGAATGGCGTACAGCGCATAGAGCAACACGGTACGCACCCACAGGTCCGGGGTCAGGCTCGCCGTGTCCTCGGCGCTGGCGGCGAGGGCGTGGTGCAGTGCTGAGCGCCGGGCTTCGGCGCGGGCGGTCGGTGCCTGTGGGTCGACCCCGGAGTTGGCGCAGAGAATGAACGCGGCGCGGTAGTTGGGCGCTGCATCGGCCTGGGCCGGGCCGCTCCAGGACACCGGCAAATCGCCGATGGAGATGCTCGGCAGCAGATAGAGCAGGGCGCTGCGCGGCTGGCCGTCGGGCCACTGGCTGCGGCTCGGGTCCCAGTCCCAGTCGCTGCCCTCGACCAGCGCCAGGGCATTGCTCGCGCGCTTGCGCAGCAGCACCTGGTGCAGATGCTGGGCGCTGAGCACCGCTACCCGCTGCGCGCGATTGCGCCGTGCCCGAGGGCCGTAGCCGCCGGACAGGCTGCCGGCCCGTCCCGGCGCGGCCAGCAGGCGGCTGCTCTGGAAGCCCTTGGGGTCGCCGCCCGGCGCGACGATCCATGGCGTCTGCTGCACCGAGCCGAGGGTGAAGGACAGCTCCAGCGAGACATGGAAACTGAAGGATATCTTGATGAACAGGATCTTCACCTTGGCCTCGGCGCGCACCGAGACCTTGAGGGTGAATTCGGTGGGCCGGTAGCACTCGAACAGCGCGCTGACCTGGGCATAGGCCTCAAGGCTGAGCGAGACCTTGATCACCTTGAAATCCACGTAGCCGTAGACCTTGCCGTGCAGGGCGGCGATGCCCTGGGCGCGGAAATACTGGGCCGACGGCAGCCCGGCACTGGACGGGTTGAACCAGCCGAGCACGCCCTGGAAGATCACCTGCACTTCGACATAGGCACCGCCGCCGAGGATTCCGGCGCGGATCTCCTTGCCCACCCCCACCGCCAGGCCGATGCCCAGTTCCAATACCGGCGAGAACGTACCGTTGCTGATGCGTGGCACCTGGCTCGAAGTGACCCCGTCGAGCAGGCCGAAATAGACCCCGCCGCGACCGATGAAAATATAGGCCTGGACCGAGAACGAACGGCTGAAGTCCTGGTTGTAGGGGAAGCCCAGGTCCACCTTGAAATTGCCGTTGGTGTAGACCTCGATCACCACGGTGCCCAGGGTCAGCGAGGCGATACCGATCTGGAAGGTACGGAAGGCATCGGGCAGGCGCAGCTCGACGCGGAACATGCCGACGTCATCGGAAATCTTCTTGTACAGGATCTCGAAGCGCAGCCCGGCGAGGCTGCCGGCCTTCTCGCCGTTGAGGCCGACCGACAGGCCGTAGAGGATCGGGTCGTTGAACAGGAAACCGAGGTCTACGGTATTGGCCATCAGGCCGATATCCAGGCCGATCAGCCACTGGCTGTCGGCGCAGAAGGCGATCCCGCTGCTGCCGGTGCTCGGCAGGTTGCCGGGATTCTCCACCGGCTGCATGAACTGCTTGAGCAGGGCCAGGTTGCCGGCCACGGTGTCCACCGGGTTCTGCAGGCGGATGCGCTGGCCGATACCCAGGTAGCGCAGCTCTACCAGCGAAGATCCGGTGCCCGGCACGGCGGGCGGCGGGTCGTTGACCACATCCCAGGCCAACGCATCGTCGCCGGTATAGGACTTGCCGAGCAGCGAACCTTCGAGAATCAGTTCCACCTTGCCGGCCCCGGCGCGGGTATAGCGCACGCCGATTGCCGAGAGGCTGCCGAAGCCCAGGTCGACCTTGGCCTTGTAGACGAACTCGACCACGTTGTTGGTCGGGTCGAGGGTGAAGACGAAGCTGGACAGCTCGATGCGCTTGAGCACGTCCCACGGCGAGTCGAGGGTAAAGCCCAGGGTCGGCGCAGCCAGGTTGACCAGGTACTCGAGCATGTCGCCCAGGGTGGTGCCGCCCAGTTGCACCGAGACCACCTGGTGGCGCGGGTTGGTGGTGCTGTCCTTGTCGCCGCGCCAGGCGGTAATGGCCTGGACCCAGATCGTATCGACGTAGACCTTGAGCAGGTAGGTCGGCTCGTCGACGCCCACGTCCATGCCCACTTCCACGCCGATGCGGTTGATCGAGAACTCGCCGCTCAGACGCCCCGAGGCCGGCTTGTCCGCCGGCGTGCTGCCGCTTCGGGCGATATCGATGCTGGCTGCTGCCGAGATCTTCAATTCCGTGCCGAACAGGGTCGGGGTCCAGCGCATGGAGATGGTGCCGCCCAGTTCATAGGACTTGTCGCCAGTGGAGAGGCTGACGTCGAGGCGGTCCACCATTAGCACGGGTACCGAGGCCGGAGCCCGGCCGAGGCCGAGGAATTGGGCGACCAGGTCGGTGAGGTTGATGCTGGTGCCCTGGTAGAGCCCGCCGGCGAAGCGCCAACCCTCGGGGGCGTCCGGGTCCTGCACCGGGTAATCGGCGCTGAACACCAGGCGCGGGCTCTCGTAGTCGTCGTTCGCGGCGGCGGGGAAGAACGAGAACACGCCATTCAGGCCGCCGCCGATCTTGCCGTTCTGTGCGGCGATCCAGAAGCCGATTTCCTCCAGGCGCAGGGTGATCACCACCAGGTTGATGTCCCAGCCCTGATCGACGCTGGGCGCGTCGTTGTCCGGGTCACCGAATACCACCAGGGTCTCGGCGGAATAATTCTGCAGCAGTGGATCGGCGGCGAACCCCAACTCGCTGACCACGGCGCTTTGCAGGCCTCCCACGGCTGGGCCTGGAGCGCCGAAGAAATAGCTGAAGGCCTGGCCGATGGGAATGTAGTCGCCATTGCGCATCTGGCCCTGGATGTATAACTGCGGCAGGCTGACCGAGACATCGATGTCGACTTTCTTACCGGTATTGGCGTTGTCGCCGAAGCGCAGGGTGCCGAACACCGCGCCGCTGACGGTGCCGGTATAGCGTGTTGCGCCACCGTCGACGCTGATTGCGCCCCAGCCCCAGACCCAGCGAGTACCAACACTGTGCAGGGTGACAAAAGGGACCGGCGGCGACCATTGCTGGTCGGAACCGATGGTCACGCCCAATGCCTGCAATTGCGGGAGCCCCCCACCGGTCGGCGATGTGAAGGTGAGGTCGACCTCGCGAAACTTGAAGGTTTCCAGCAGCGGGAAATTGTCCGGCAGGGGCAGGGCGGGCAGGCCGAAGATGGTGCTCAGTTGCGCCATACCGCGAACGATCGAGGCGTGGGCCGGGTCGAATACGGCGGTCAGGCGCCATTGCGCCCCCACCACCAGCAATGGCGTGGACAGGTTGGCCACCAGCGCCGCGTTGTCGCGGCCCAGGCTGACGGTGCCGACCAGGTTGATGACCGAGAAGCTGGTACGGTTCCACAGTGCTTCATCGAGGTCATCGCGCACCAGCAGTTCCAGGCCGAGATTGCTCAGTGCCAGGCCCGCCGGGCCGCCGCCTGTTGGTGCCGGCGAGCCGACGTTGAGCGCCGGTGAACCGGCGGCCCTGGCCAACAGGTCCATGACCGGTACGTCGCTCCAGGTGGCCGGCATCTTCAAGGTGCCGCTCAAGGCCAGCGGCCATGGGGCGAGCATGTCCAGCGCTGCCGAAAAGGCGTCGTTGGCCGGCAGGCGTCCCGAGAGCGTCAAGCTGGCATCGGTCCGGCTATCAGCCTGGAACACGGGGGCCTCCAGTACCAGTCCTTGCAGGAAAGAGGGCTTCCAGACCACCGAGTCGCCGCCATCGACGGGCTCGCCCTGGGTCTGTGGCAGGCAGTAGGGATTGAAGAAATCCGAGAAGGTCCAGCCCGTCGAGGTGATGGCCAGGCTCAGTTGGAACAGACCGCTGCTAGCGTCGGTCTGGGTATAGAGCAATTGCCCATGGACCGCGAAGCGCATGCCTTGCGGATCGCCGGGCTGGCCGAAATGGCCGCTGGCGCTGAGGGTGACCCGGTCGAGCCCCTGGCTGAGGCTGGCGCTGGATAACAGCCAGGAATCATGGATGCCGAACAGTTCCAGCACACCACGTAGCGGCGCCAGCACGGATTGTGTCGAGGCTTGCCAGAGGTCGATGACGCCGTCGTGGATCGAGGCGTTCAGCGCGGAGTAAACGGTGGCGACAGACATAGATTACCTCGGAGAAAAAACTGGAGCTTCAGCACGACCCATCAGGGACGCGGGGTCAGACGACGCAGGTTGCGCTGTGCATGTGCAGGCGCGCGGGCGGCCCCGTTGGCGGGCGCAGGTGCTGGCGGCGGGCTGGTTCTGGCAACCTCGTCGGCCAGAGGAACGCTGGCGAAGGCCTCGGCGAGCTGCTTGCTGCTCTTGGGCAGGCGGTTGCTGGAAAAACCGATGAAACGGATGTTGCGCTGGTCCACGGAGGATTGCGCAGTCACCTCGTAGCCCCAGTTCATGCCTTCGGCGAACGCGGCGGTCGGGGCCGTCAACTCCTTGGCCGGAGGGAAGCTGAAGTTGCCTTTCTTGGTTTCCCGCCCCCAGTACAGGTTGGTGTAGTAGTTCTGGTCGGTCTGGTAGGTGTAATTGGTATTCAGCGCGCCCTGGGTGTTGGAAAGCGGTACGTCGAAGTAGGTCGAGACCAGGTGATTGGGCTGGACATGTTCATCGGCCCACCAGGGGCCGCGATGGTCGGCGAACGGCAAGAACGCGTTGATGGTGTCCAGGGAGGGATGGTCATGGCTGGTGTCTGCGCTGACGATGATCGTCGCGCCGTAGGTCAGCGAGGCGAAGGTCCTGACCACTTGCGCGGCCTCCTTGCTGATGAGCGCGTTGGACACCTTCAGCCCGAAGGTTGTAGAGCGGCTGCCATGGTGCGGTGCCTGGAGCATGAAAGAATTGGACAGCCAGACTTTGTGTTCGAGGAAATGCCGATTGACGAACTGGAAGGTCGAAAAGGTCGCGTCGCCGAAGATCACCGCGCCGACGTTGAACATCTGCAGGTAGATGCCCAGCGAGGTCGAGTTGGCCAGGTTGCCGTCGGGCTCATCGTAGGCTGCGTAGGCAACATCGACGTCTACTCCCTGTTTGGTATCGGCCATCGGTGTATTGACCGCGATCACATAGGCATTGACGCTCTCGTTGCCCCAGATCGAGTGCCAGTGCTGCGGGTCGCCCGTGGGGAAACTGCTGGTGCCTACGGCGAAGTTCAAGACGTGGGTGCTGGCATCCTCGGTACGCTTGCCCAGTTCGCCCAGCACATTCTTGGTTTTCTTGCCGGCGTACCACTTGTAGCGACCGCTATGGAATACGTGGCCGATCTTCATGTTCGGCAGTTCTTCCAGCAGGCCGCGGATCAGGTTGATGTGGTCGGCATCCTTGTGCGAAAGAAAGACCGCGTCCAGGTAGCCTTCGTCGTCATCGCTGCGCGCGATGATCCGCTGCTTGAGAAACTGGATGGTCGGGCGTCCCGCACGGCGGCGGGTTTTTGTCGAGCCGAGGTCGAAGAGGGCGTTGGCAATGACGTTATCGTCGTCGTCATACCCTTCGAAATAGGTACACATGCCCTGGCCGACATCCAGGCAGTAAAGGCGTTGTTTGCTCATGGGCAGCGTCCCTTGCTGTTGATTTTCAGATAACCGGCGGCGTGCGCCGTCCGGAACGCGCCAGGCGCTTGCTGTCCGGCGTTCGCCGGGCCACCTGGCGCGGTGCCGGGGCGGCAAGCACGGCTTGCTGTTTCTTCTTGTCCTCATCCTTGAGGTAGGCCGCGTACCACCCCAACGAAGTCTTCGGGCTGCCGGGAGCGCCGAACAGCATCAAGTCGGCATTGCCCGGCGGGAAGCTCCAGGCCAGCACCGACAGGGCGAAGCGGCGCATGCGCAGCAGGTAGTTGAGGCGGTTGTCGCTGTCGCGCCAGGTTTCGAAGAGGAAGGTGCGAAAGCCCAGCTTGAGCACGCCCTGCAACGGCAGGCTGCCATTGATGGCATTGGACATGCCCAGCTTGATCCCGAAGTAGACCGGTGGGTCGCCGGCCACCGGTTCCGGGCCCCAGGCGGCGAGCACGGTGATCTTCAGGCCGATGGCGCCGCTGAGGGCGCCGAGGGTGCCCATGTCCAGGGCCAGGCTGAGGCCGAACCAGGGCGCCGCCAGGGGTTGCTGGTCCAGGGGCGCGCCGATGGAGGTGAAACCGAGGCTTTCCGGGGTGGCCCCTTGCGGCGGCTGGCCGACGGGGGCCAGGTCGGGGGCGGCGACCAGGCCGTCGAGGCGCAACGGAAAGTTCTCCACCAACGAGGCCGGACGCGCCAGCGAGGCGCCGGGGCCGGTGTTGAAACCGACCCCGGCCTCGCCGGAAGTGAAGCGTTGCTGCGACGGATCCTCCATGGCAAAGGACATGGCCACCACCAGCCCTTGAAAACTCAGGTAGCCGTTGACCGCGTCGCCGGGGCCATAGCCGAACAGGTCGAACTCGGGAATCTCGACGAAGGCCAGGCGCCCCGCCAGCACGAAGTTGGCGGTGAGTAGGCCGTCCACCGGGGCGGCGGCGGTCTCCAGCCGGCAGTCGCGGATATCGATGGAGGCCAGGGCCGCGCCATTGCTCTGGAACACGTTGTTGCCCAGCAGGCTGAAGGAATAGCTCGGCTGGCCACCAACACGCTGATAGCTGCCAGTGAGGATCAGGTTGTTGCCACGGGCCCGATCGACCTTGGCCAGCCATGAGGCGAACAGGCGGTTGACCATCAGTTCGGCTTCGGCGGAGAAGTCCACCACCCGCGCATTGTCGAAGCGCACGCGCATGGAGAGGGTCTTGTAGCCGAAGGGGATGGTGGTGGAGGCCACCAGGTCGTCCGGGTCGTTGTAATCGATCAGGCCGAACACGGCGGTCTGGCCCAGGTCGATGATGCCGTTTTGCGGCGTGTACGGGGTCAGCGAGAAGCCGACGTGATGGGCGTAGAAGCGCGAGCGGTCGACCCCAGCGGCCATGAAGCGCAGGGCCGAGGGCATGTCCTGGAAGTCGATCGGCGCATTGAGGAACAGCACGCCGTTCCAGCGCGGGTTGTCCAGCACCTCGTGATAGAACAGCACCAGCGGATCGCTGTCGCCGATATCCGGGTCGAGAACGGCCAGGCGCGCCTTGCTGATCACCGCGTCGAGTGCGGCCTGGGTCGGGGCCAGCGAGCCGTCCGCAGCCTGCGCGACTGCTGGCCAGCACCAGGCGCCGGTGTCCGCTGCGAGGTCGGTGATGGCCCGGCCGCAGTACTTGAACAGCATCAGCGTCGGGGTCAGGGCGTCGTTGCGCCAGGAGCGCGGCGAGAGTTGGAAGGTCCAGCCTTCGATATCGGCGCGCAGTAGGCCCGCCGCCGCTTGCGCCGCGGCCAGGTAGTCGCCGGCGCTGGCCGCCACTACGGCATCGAACGCGGCTTCGTTGGGGAATTCCGGGTAGCCGAGTGCCTTCAGGGCATTGTTGATCGCCTGGGCCTGGGCGGCCGGGACCCCGGCGGCGAGCAGGCGCGAGACGGCGTTGGCGGCGGTCAGTTGATAGGCCACCGAGCTGCCCTGGTCCATGAAGGTGTCGACGTCGGCCACCACCATGAACAACTGGTTGGATTGCAGCGCGGCCTGGAAGGGCGGCTTGACCTCGGTGAGGATCAACTGCCCGGTATCCGACTGCGGCATGTTGGCGAACAGCACGCCGGCCCATGCCGATTGCGCGGCGTCGAGCACGGCGATCAGGCCGCTGGGGGTAACGCCCAGCGGTGGGGTGTCGGCATTCGCAGCCTCGGCCGGCACGCCGAGGCGCAGGCGTCCGGTGGGCGCGCTGCGCGGTGCTTCCAGTGGCGGCAGGCCGATCAGCTTGCGCCGGATGGGCGCCAGGGCGGCGTCCTCCAGATGGGCGGCCTGGTCGATCGCCTGCGGTGCAATCCGTGCATAGACCCCCATGGGCCAGACCACCGGCGTGCTCTGCTGGCTCGCCTGCAAGGTCGGCAGGGTGGCGGCGTTCATGTTCAGGTAGGAGAGGAAACCCGCCACCGGCACCCTGGCTGCGTTGAACAGCGGCGAGCGCGGCGGCTGTGCTTCGTAGCTGCGGCCACCGCCGCCATCGGACAGCACGGTGGCCCAGGCGGTGGTGCCGAGGTCGCTCAGGGCTGCGCCGTTCGCCTCCTCGCTGGCGGGCGGCAGATAGGCCGCGCCATTGGCCTGGAACAGCAGCAGTGAGGTGCTGTCCTGCGGCAGCACCACGGTCTCGGTACCGGCGACGCCGAGGATCAGGCGTGTGTTGCCATCGCTGCTGTGCGCCTGTTGGGGCGTGCCGAGGTCGAACAGGCCATCCGGCGCCAGGTGCCAGACCAGGTTGGCACTGGCGACATCCGCGGCATCGAACAATGGAGTACGCCCGAAGCTCAGGCGCGCCCCCGGCAGGTCGCCGCTGCTGGCGCGTGGCGTGGCCAGGGTGGTGTGTCCGGTATTGCTCAGTTGGGCAAATCCCAGGGTCGGCACGCTGCCTTGCCCGGTGGCGAAGACCAGCGCACTGCGTTGCGGCAGTTCGGGGTTCAGCGGATCGAAGGCCACGGCCAGGTCGAAGGGCGTGGCGTCCAGTTGGCGGAACAGCGGCATGTCGATCAGGTTGACTTCGCCCACCGGGCTGTCGATATCAGCTTCGCCGTAGCGCAGCATGACGCCGAGACGCTGCATGTCGTCGGCCTCCTCGTCGAGGCCATTGCCGGCGCGGATACCGAAGGTCAGGCAACCCAGCTGCGTACCGTTCAAGGGCAGTGGGCATTGGGGTTGGGTGGCGGCATAGACGCCACCCGGGGCGAAGAAAGACAGGCCAGCGCCGTCGAACAGCAGGCTGTCGCTGCCGGCGACCAGGCCGCTGCCACCTTTTATCGCCACCGCGTATTGGCCGAGGCCGAAGCGCATATCGCGCACTACCCGCCAGCCGCCGCTCGGCTCGCCAACGGGCAGCGCGTCGATGCCCTGGGTCTGCCACTGGCTGGCGCTGTCCGCCGGGTTGGCGATCCACAGCAGGCGCAGCCAGCCCTTGGGCGACAGGCGCGGCCACAGTGCGCGCAGGTCAGCGACGAACGTCGCCGGATCGGCGGGGGCGTTCGCGCAGAACAGATAGGCGCCGCCCTGGTCGGCCCAGGTCTGCGCCAGGCTGGCGCTGGCGCCGAGGTCGCTGCCGGGGCTGGCCAGATAGCCTGCCCAATAGTGCTCCAGGCCACTCTCTGCGAGGGTGGAAAGGCGGTAAAGACCCGCCGTGACGTGTTCGAACACCGGTACGCTCATGACGGCTCCCTGTCGCGAGGCGGTGATGGATCAGGGCTGGGTGGTGATAACGGCATCACCCGGCAGCAGTGGTACGGCCAGCGGTGTCCAGCCTGGGGCATAGTTGCCCAGCCCGCTCCAGTCCAGGCGCAACGGCCAGGCGCCGGTGCCCAGGGCTGCGGTTGGGTCCAGCACGGCGGCACCCAGCCCGCGCAGCACCCGCACGCCATGCACCGGTAGCGCCGCAGGCACTGGCATGCGCCCGGCCAAGGCCAGCAGGTTGGCCACGGTGGTGCCCACCGGTACCACCAGCGGCGTGCCGTCGAGGGTGACCCGCAGGCACGCCTTGGGCACCGCGCGACCGCGGAAAAAAGCCACCGGCACGGTGCCGCCGGGCACGTTGCTGGCGCTGTTCAGGGCGGTGAAGCTGGCGGCTGCGGCGAGCGTGAAGTTGTTGGTCGTGGTAGTGATTGCCGGGTCGCTGGCGCTGGCCAGGGCAGACGGCGAGAACAGGCGGTAGAACGGGGCGATGAAAGCCGGGAAATACAGGTCGGCGGCATCGGCGACCCCGCCCATCTGCTGGGTGCTGTCATGGGATGGCGGCGGGTTGACCGAGAGTGCGCCGCCGCTGACCAACTGACCGATAAAGGAATCCCAGCCGGTGCTGATGCTGCCCGAGCTGTCGACGAACTGGCCGACCGGGTAGTCCACCGTCGGCCCGGCGACATAGCCGTTGCTCCACTTCAGGTCCGAGGCGGTCGAAGAGATAGTCTGGAAGGGGCTGGCGGCCACCCGCAGGATCATCCCCGGCCGCAGGTCCACCGAGCCGAGGGTAGCCCCGGTATCGGGGGAGGGGAACGCCAGGCCGAAGCCGTAGTACAGCGATTCCTCGAAGGTCTGCGGCATCACTCGAGCCAGGGCGTCCTGCACGGCGATGATGCCCCACGCAGCGGCACCGGCGCTTTCCAGGGCCTGGAGAAAGGCCACGTAGGCCTTCAGCAGGCCGCTGCGCAGGGGGCTGCTGTCGAAGGTCCAGGGCGAGTCGATGCCGCTGGAGGCGATGGCGAG
Organism: Pseudomonas sp. Pse79; assembly: GCF_024519615.1. NCBI lineage: Bacteria > Pseudomonadati > Pseudomonadota > Gammaproteobacteria > Pseudomonadales > Pseudomonadaceae > Pseudomonas > Pseudomonas sp. Pse79. The sequence continues at coordinate 51,160 of NZ_JALJRR010000011.1, read as the reverse complement.
ACTGTAGGGGTAGGTGGCACCCGGGGCCGCCGCCAGGGTGAATGGGCCGTTGCTGATGGGCAGGCCGCTGAGGCTGCCGGTCTTGCCGATCTGCGGCAGGTACAGGGTCAGCGCGGCGGCCGGTGCGTTGCCACTGAGGGCGGTGCTCAGGGTTTGCGCCGGGATCAGGTGCGGGAAGCTGGTCGAAGCGGCTTGCGCGGATGGAATGAAGGCGCTGCGGTACAAGGCCGAGGCCTGGTTGGACGGGCCGATATTGGGGGTGCCGAGCACCGGCTGGTTGGCCTGGACCACCACGCTCAGGCTGGCCTCGGCGTTGCTTGGGGTGTAGGCCCAGCTTTGTTCGAGCACCCCGGCGCTGGAGGTGAAGGCCTGGTCCACGCTGGTCGTGCCGGTCACGGTTTTCAGTACCGAAATCCGATAACTCTGCCCCTCACTCACGGCGCTCCAGCGGGCGCTGAGGGTGGCGCCGTCGTAGTCCACCGCGACATCCCGCACGGGCGTGGTGGCCAGGGCGAACGGCGCGCTGGCAGGGCCGACGAGGGTGCAGCCATTGACCACACCGGCGCTGCGCAAGGTGACGCGCGCCGGATTGCCGCCGCTGGCCAACTGGGCGGGGGTAAGCGTGGTGCTGGTGCCGCTGAGGTCCAGGTGCTGGCCGCCGGGCAGGCTCAGGCGGTAGCCAGGAGCGCCGCTCAGGACGGCCCAGCTCAGGGTGCCGCTGCCACTTACCGCATCGGTGTCCCAGGTGCTGATCTGCGGGATCGTCAGCGGCACGCCGAGGGCCGTGGTGCTGGTGTTGCGCACCACGCCCGTGGCGGGCGCCAGGCCGACGCTGAGGGTCGCGCCGTCGACGTTGACCGGCAGGGCCAGGCGTGCGGTATTGCCGTTGACGCCGAGGCTGCTGATGGCCGCGCCGTTGAGCAGCAGGCTGACCGTGGTGAGTGCGGGGCTGGTCAGCGACGTCGGGGCTTGCCAGGTGACATCGATACTACCGTTATCGGCGCTGACCACCAGGCTGGTGAAGCTGGCGCTGCCGGTGATGATCGGCAGCAACTGGCCCTCGGCGCCGACGCCGCCGTCGGTGCCGAGGGCGATGATCTGCGCGACCCAGGCCTGGGCGCTGTCCAGTGCGGTGTTCAGGGTGATGCTGCCCGAGGTGGCGCTGGCATCGCTGACCGTCGCGGCAAAACTCTGCCCGCTGGACAAGGACACCGCCTGCAGGGTGTAACCGGTCACGGCCGGGTTGTAGGGCATGACCCAGTCGAGCTTGAGTGCGCTGCCGTTATAGTCGACCGCAGTCAGCACCGGGCGCGTCGAGACGATGGCGGTCAGCGGGCTGACCAGGCCGGCGCCGCTGGCGGTGAGGGCGGTGACCGAGAGCTGGAAGTTCAGGCTGTCGGCCAGGGCGGCGGGCAGGGCCAGGGTGGCGCTGCTGGCATTGCCGCCGGGGACGTCGACGCTGTAGCCGGTGGCGCTGGCCAGGTTGCTGGCGCTCAGGCGGTAACCGACGATTGCGCCGGCATCGCTGCCGGTCCAGCGGGCGACGATACAATTGCCGTCGCGGTACAGGTTGGTCTTGCCCAGCACCGGGCGGACCATCGACGTCGGCGGAAAACTCGCAGCGTTGGAGCGTGCGCTGGCGCTGTTCTCGCCGACTGCAGCGACGTACACCTGCCACTCCGAGTTGTCGCCCAGACCGCCGCCGAGCTTGTCGTTATCGACCACCGCGAAGCCGGTCTGGGCGCCGCTGACCGGGATGTTGTAGGTGGTGCCGATACTCTGCGACACCACGACGATTTCATAGCCGGCCGCCGCCTGCGACGAGGGTTGCCATGTCACTCGCAGGCCGAGGCCGTCGTACAGCGCCTCGTCCAGGGTGGGGCGCACGGTGGGCAGGATCACCGGTGCGCTGTTCTGCCCCGAACTGGTGCCCCACTGCGCCTGGACCACCACTTGGTAGGTGACGTCGGTGTTCAGTGGCTGGTTCAGGGGCAGGTTGCCGATCCCGGTGTTCCGGCCCTGGAAGACCGGGCTCTGGTAGGCGACCACGGGAGTGCCTCCGCCCAGCCAGGCCAGCTGGATGATGTAGCCGGTGACGCCAGTGTCGCTCGAGGGGGTCCAGATCACCCGCACGTTGCTGCCGTCGTAGATGGCGGACTGGATAACTGGGTCGTTGCTGTTGTTCTGAACTTGTGCGTGGACGGCCATGCGTGCCTCCGGAAGAAGGGCTGGAAAGAGGAAAGCCGGAATAGAGGGGCGTCAGGGGATGCGCTGGCGCATCCCCGCTGGCGTCACTGGTCGGGGGTATTGTCGAAGTCCTGCAGCCACTCCTTAGGCAGGGTGGCGCGGATTTCGGCGCGGCTGCGCAGTGGCATGCGTTCACCCACCGAGGCCAGCGACTGCTGCATATTGGCGTCGCCGGTGAGCAGGCCGCCGGCGTAGTAAGTGCCTGCGGTCGGGTAGGGTTGGGTCAGCAGGTTATGGACCTTGCCGCTGTACTGCTCCAGGTTCAGTTCGGTGACCATGGCCTTGCCGTCGATGCTGCTCAGTTCATCGCCGACCCGCAGGTAGCGGGCCTGTACCGGCAGGCCGTTGGCAAGGATCATCGGGTGAGTGCGGGTGACCAGGACGTTCTGCCCGCCATCGGTCTTGATCCGGATCATCGGATGGGGTTCGGTGCCCAGGGTGGTGCCGTACACGTCGTTGGTCTTGCCGTCGGCGCTCTTCACCGACTCGCCGCCCTTACCGGTAAAGGCTTCCACTGGGCGCTTGCTGCCGTCGGCCAGGGTGATCTCGGTGCCCTCGGCCAGGCAACCCTGCATGATGTATAACGGCGGGATGATATTGACCCCCGGGGTGCCGAGGTAGGTGCGGTCGCTGGTGAAGTTCAGGGTGCCGAATGGCGGCTGCTGGCCCGGGCTGCCGTTGAGCGAGACATAGGCGGTAACCCACAGGTTGGCGGCGGTGCCGTTGTAGTAGTTGATGCAGTTGCCGGTGTTGGGGAAGGCCGAGGCCGGGTAGTTCCACGAGATGGTCTGGTCCTTGGCTGTCCAGTACTGCTGCTCGAGCACGGTGCCCTGCTGGAAGTACACGTTGCAGCCACCGCCGGCGGGGTTCTGGATATAGATCGAGGTAACCCCGGCCGGTGGCGAAACCACGGTGTTGGCGAAAGTGGCCGAGCCCGACAGCGGGAAGACGAAGTTGGTCGGGTGTGCGTCGGCGTTCCAGTAGTCGCATTCCTGCTGGCTGCCGCGGTACCAGCACAATTTGATCGGCGTGGTGTTGGCCTTGGTGTTGGTGCAGGTGGTCTCGTAGGTGCCGGTGCAGTTGCCGTTGTTGCGCACGCAGTAGTTCGGCTGGTTGAGGCAGGCGCTGGTGGGGTTCAGGGTGTCCTGGAAGGTCTGCACGAAGACCACCGGCGGTTCGATCGGACCGGCGTTGGCCGGGTAGTAGTAGAACAGGCCCTTGGCCTGGGTGGTCGGGTTACCGTCCGCAGCGGGCAGCAGGCCGGAGACCTGCACACGGAAATCCGTGCCCTGGCTGAACTGGCTGCTGGACTGGGTGGCGTAGACCTTGCCGGTTTCCACCTCGTACAGCTCCATGACGATGGACGTGGAGGTGGTCCCGCCTACCACCGAGGAAATCCCCGTGGCCTGGTAACCGGGCTGGGCGGCCGCGAGGGTCGCCTTGGCCTTGTTGGCGCTGGAACCGTTGTCCTGGGAGAAGGTGGCGATGAAGTTGAGGTTCTGGATGCCGTCCGTGGCAGTGGCATTGACTGCCAGTGCGCGGTTGGGGCGGGCGGCGTTTTTCTTCAGCTCGGCGACACCGATGTCCCGGCCCTTTTCCAGGCTGCGGAATAACTGCGGCGAGTTCTCCGGGGTTTTCCCGGCGCGCTTGAAGGTTTTGGTGATGTACCGGTAGTGCAGCGGATTGGCCAGGTCGAGGCGATGCGGGATGCCGGGGCTGACTTCTGCATCCAGGGCCTTGATGTCGGTCAGGGTCTCGGCACTGAGTGCTTTGCTGTCGGGGGTCTTGTAGGCGGCCTGGACCGGAGCGATCGCCACGGGGGCGAGTACGGCCAGAGTGAGAAAAGCGTGACGCACAGCTCGAACGAAATCGCGAGTCGCCATGATGTCTTCCCTGAGGTGGTGGCTAGCGGCTCACTGGCACCCTGTGCCAATCCTTATGAGCGCTGGGTACTCAAAAACATAGTAGGGGGGGTAGGAAATTGCAAATTAATATTTCAGCGGTTTTTAGCGTGCTAAATAGCGTTGCGTTCTGAGTAAGTGCCCGTAAATATTGTGTCAAAAGGCTTTTTGTGACCGGCTGGTCAGCCTTGGGGCGGCGGAATTCGAGGCTTATAGCGGGGAGGGTGGCGAAGTCTGGTGAGGCTTTTTGACATCATCTTTGCCGAGGTATTGAGCAGGGGAATCGGAAGTGTTTGCTGAAAAAAACTTCTTCGTCTGTTCCGGTTTCATCGTCGTGAGCCATTTCTAGACGCGTCCATGATTCAACCATCATTGACACCTTGCTTATCAGGTCGGCGTGAAACGTTGGCCAGGGTTCGTCCTTTGAGTGGGTCACATCTTGCCTAGTTGTCTCTGCGAAATGCTCGAACGGTGTCCAAGAATGACTTGAGTAGCGGTGATGGGTCGTCGAATCGATAAATACAGTTCAGGTCAACACCGGCGTTTTCCGGAAGGTCAATCAATGGACGATACACGACCCCGGACAGCGCCAGTACGGTGGCGGACTCCGGTACCAGGCATACGCCGAAATTACTGGCGACCAGCGCCACGCCCGTTATCGTGTCACCTACCTCCTGAGCGACGTTTGGCGTAAAGCCTGCCTGCTGACACAGGCTCATCACCTTGTCGACAAAGCTGGGGCGCGGCCCGGACGGAAAGACGATAAGCGGATAGTCAGCCAATGCTCGAAGCGGGATCGAGGCCCGGTGCGCGAGCGGCGATGTTTCGTTGACCGCCAGCAGCAGCCGTTCGGTCGTGACCACCTCATTGGCGATGTCGTTCGACGGTGAGATGAACCGGTTAAAACCGGCGTCGATCCGCTTCTGCCGCAAGGCTTGAATCTGCGCCTCTTTGTTCATGTTGTGCAGCACCACCTTCACGTCTGGAAACGCGCTGCTGAACGTCAGCAGCAGCTTGGGGATCGTGTCAAGAATGCCCGAGCCGAACACGGCGATATCCAGCCGTCCAAGCTTGCCCTGGCCCGCCCGCTGGGTGCGTTCGGTGGCCTGTTCCACCACTGAGCGAATGTTGCGCGCCTCTTCGAGCAGCAGCTCGCCGGCGGGGGTCAACTCCATCCCGCGGGGTGTGCGGTTGAACAGTTGCACGCCCAGGTCTTCTTCCAGTTGCTGAATCTGGCGGGTCAGCGGTGGCTGGGAAATATGCAGGCGAACGGCCGCGCGGCCGATATTTTTTTCCTCGGCAACGGCGACGAAATAGCGGAGGTGACGAAGGTCCATCAGGCAGGCCTTTTCTGGGGGGATCGGGAGCGCTGCAGGCAATCGCGCGAGCGTTTTTGAGCAGACTACGCGAACCGATCAGCGCCGTGAACGGCCCTCTTAGCCTACCTATAGAAATACCTAAAAGGTATTGCTCCATTGGTTTTATGGTATTGGACGGTAATCCTCGACGGTAATAATTTGTGATTCGAGAGCACATACCAGCAGGCGCCCCACGCGTCTTCGAGGTGTGTGACCCCCCACATAAAAATAACAAGTCGAGGATCTCAACATGCTGTATGGAGCCCGTCTGCCCAAATTTCCCCTCAAGACGACCTTTCTCGCCCTTGCCAGCGCCTGTGCCACGGGACCGGCTCTTGCATTCCAGATTGATGCTGGCAACCCTGACCTGCGTATGTCGTTGGACAACACCGTTAAATACAGTGCGGCCTGGCGTGTCGAAGGCGCCAAAGGCAGCGTGGCGGACAATTCCGTCGGGGTGCAGGCCAACACCAACGATGGCGATCAGAACTTTGGCAAGGGGCTGATCTCCAACCGTTTCGACCTGCTCTCCGAGTTCGACCTGCGCTACAAGCGTAATTATGGGCTGCGCTTGAGTGGCGCGGCCTGGTACGACGATGTCTATAACAAGTCGAACGACAACCCCGGTGCGTTGGACGGCGCGTTGGTCAATTCCAGGTCGGTCAAATACAACCAATTCACCGACGACACCCAGAAACTACACGGTCGCAAGGCCGAACTGCTGGATGCGTTCCTCTATGGCAGTTTTGCCCCCGGCGACATGGGCCTCAATCTCAAGGCCGGGCGTTTTACCCAGTTGTATGGGGAAAGCCTGTTCTTCGGCAGCAATGGCATCGCAGCGGCGCAGACTTCGCTGGACCTGATCAAGGCACTGTCGGTGCCCAACTCCCAATTCAAGGAAATTCTGCGTCCGGTGGGGCAGTTTTCCGGCCAGTTACAGATCACGCCCGATGTGTCGATCGGCGCCTACTATCAACTTGAATGGCGCAAGAGCCGGCTGCCCGGCGCCGGCAGTTATTTCAGCTTTGCCGACTTTGTCGATGAAGGCGGCGAGACACTGATCCTGGGGCCGGGGGTCAGCGCGCGGCGCGGTGATGACATCGATGCCAAAAACTCGGGGCAGGGCGGCCTGCAGTTGAAAGTCAAGTCGGGTGACTTCGAGTACGGCCTTTACGCCGCGCAGTTCCACGACAAGATGCCGCAGTTTTACCTGCACCCGGATACCGGTGTGTACGAGCAGGTCTACGGTGAGGACATTCGTACCGTCGGCTTCAGCGTGAGCACGCTGGTGGGCGAAACCAACGTGGCGGCGGAGATGTCCTTTCGCGACAACATGCCGTTGGTGGCGTCCGGCAACACGGTCATCGTGCCCGAGAGCGCCGGGGCTGATGGCAACAAGCACGCCGCGTTCCCGGTCGGCCGCACCCTGCATATGAACCTCTCGGCCGTTTCGGTGTTGAGTGCAAGCCCGATGTGGGACGCCGCCTCCTTTCTCGGTGAGATCGCCTTCAACCGGCGCCTCAGCATCACGGATAACAAAGACCAACTCGACCCGCTGGCCACCCGTGACGCCACGGCCCTGCAATTCATCTTTTCGCCGGAGTACTTCCAGGTCCTCCCGGGCCTCGACGTGCAACTCCCTGTTGGCTTGAGTTACGGGCTGTCCGGGCGCTCGTCGGTCAACGGGGTGCTGTTTCCTTCCGAGCATGGCGGCAACGTCAGCTTCGGCATCAAAGGCGAGTACCAGAAGACGGTCCAGGCCAGCCTGAACTTCACCCACTACTACGGTCCGGCTGGCTCGATCATCCGCTACGACACCCCTGCGCCCGAGCTCTCCTACAAAAACTTCCACGGTGACCGCGATTTCATTTCGCTGTCGATTCAACGCACGTTTTGAGTTGGACCCCCCTGGTTTAAGGACAATAACAATGCATAAGAAAACAGCGATTTATCTGACCCTCACGGCCTTGATCTTCAGCGCCAACGGTGCGCAGGCAGCGGTCAGCGCCCAAGAGGCCGCGACCTTGAAAACCACCCTGACGCCCATGGGGGGCGAGCGTGCCGGCAACAAGGACGGCAGCATCCCGGCGTGGAGCGCGACCCCGACGATAGCGGCAGCCAGCGACAAAATCGGCGATATTCCCACCAAGGTGTTCGCCAACGAAAAAGTGCTGCTGCAGATCAACGCGCAGAACATGGCGCAATACGCCGACAAGCTCTCGGATGGCACTCAGGCGCTGCTGAAAAAGTATGCGCAGAGCTTTCGCCTCGACGTGTACCCGACCCACCGCACCGGCCTCGCCCCGCAGTTCGTGTACGACAACACCGCGAAAAACGCCACCCAGTGCCAGATCAAGGATGGCGGCAAGTCGATGCAGGGCTGTTACGGCGGTGTGCCGTTCCCGATTCCCAAGGAAGGCGTAGAAGTCATCTGGAACCACTTGCTGCGCGTGGAGAACGAAGCCACCGACGTCGCCAGTTTCAAGAACGTCATTCTGACCGCCGACGGCTCGCGCACCATCGCCACGGAAAACGACCAGTCCAACCAGTACCCGTATTACTACAAGGACGGTTCGCCGGAAAAATGGAACGGCGAGTACTTCCTCCAGCGCTTCAGCACCATCGCGCCGCCCTTCAAGTCGGGTGAATCCCTGGTGTTCCGCGACAGCATCGACGTCAAGCAGTCACGCCAGGCCTGGCAGTACCTGGTCGGGCAGCGTCGGGTCCGGCGCGCGCCCACCGTGGCCTATGACACTCCGGACTTCGTCGCTTCCGGCGCCAACTACTTTGACGAGGTGCTGGGCTTCCTCGGCCATGTGGATCGTTTCGACTGGAAACTGATCGGCAAGCGCGAGATGTATGTGCCGTACAACGACAACGCACTGGTCACCGCTTCGGTGGATGAAGCCTACGGCGCCCATCACCTGAACCCGGACAAACTGCGCTGGGAACTGCATCGGGTCTGGGAAGTGGAAGCCACGGTTGCCAACGGCAAGCGCCACGCGGTGCCCAAGCGCAAGTTCTACATCGACGAAGACTCGTGGATGGTGCTGTTGGTCGATGGCTACGACAGCGAAGGCAAGCTCTGGCGCACCAGCCAGGTGACGCCGTTCGTGTTGCCGCAGGTGCCGATGCTGGCCATGAAACCGGCGAATATCTTCAACTTGCAGGCCAACACCATGAGCTCGACGCAGTCGCTCAACGGCGCGACCTACACGATTGTCCCGCGCCATCCCGAGGCCCATTTCACGGGGGACGCGGTCGCCGCCGAAGGCGTGCGCTAAGGCCGTTGTCTACCTGCAGTTCCGGCATCCGGCGCTTGTTCGGTTGCCGGTTCCTTTGCCATGACTCGCCCCGTCGGCGCCGCGCATAGCGGCGACGTCGCGGGGACGTTTTGAAGTCGAGTACGTACCATGCTCACCCAGAATCTGCTTTTCCGGCGCTCGTTGTCCGCTGTTGTTGTCCTCTTCATCGCCGGGTTGTCGAGCGTTGCCCAGTCTGCCAATACCCCGTCCGTTCCTGATCTGCTGGATCTTCCCGCGTTGGAAAGCCAACGCGCCCAACAGGCACTGCAACTTGCGGTCACCCGTGCCGGCGACCGCCTGGTGGCGGTGGGCGAGCGCGGCATCGTGCGGCTTTCCGATGATCGCGGGCGCACGTGGCGCCAGGCCAGGCACGTGCCGGTGAGTGTGGCGCTGACGGCGGTGGTGTTTGTCTCCGCCACCGAAGGCTGGGCGGTGGGGCACAGCGGTGTGGTGCTGCACAGCGCGGACGGCGGTGAGACATGGACACGCCAGTTGGAGGGCAATCAGGTCGCGCAGATCGTTGTGCAGGACGCCCGTGAACGCGCGGCAGCAGGCGAGGCAGGCGCAGACCAGCAACTGCGTAGCGCCGAAGCGCTGGTTGAGGAAGGCCCGGATAAACCGTTTCTCGATGTGGCGTTCGTGAGCGCCACGCAGGGGTATGTGGTGGGGGCCTATGGACTGGCACTGCAAACACGCGACGGCGGCACCCATTGGCAATCGCTGATGGGACGGGTGCCGAATCCGCGCGGCCGGCACTTGTATCAGGTGCAGGTGCTCGACCAGCAACTGCTCCTGTGTGGCGAACAGGGAGCGCTGTTCCGTTCCACGGATGGCGGGCGCAGCTTCGCCGAAATCCGCACCCCTTACAGCGGTACGTTTTTCGGTGCGCTGCTGCTCGACGGTCACGGCTTGCTCGCCTATGGCCTGCGCGGAAACGCCTGGCGCAGCCTTGACGATGGCCTGACGTGGCAGAAGGCGCAGATCGGCCAGCCGGTGACACTGAGCGCCGGATTGCGCCTGCGCGATGGATCGTTGTTGCTGGCTGACGAAAGCGGTCGCCTGCTGCGCAGTACCGATCATGCCGCCGATTTTGCAACGTTGCCCCTGCACCCCGGTACCGGTATCACCGGTCTGGTGCAAGCGAGTGATGGCGCGTTGATCCTCTCCAGTTCGCGGGGAATGTCGCGAATCGAGCCCGAGGCAATTGAAGCCGGAGTCAAGCCATGAGCCATATGCCGTCCCTGCCCGCCGATGCGGTGATTGCCGATCTGAACAAGTTCGACCAGCGCTCGGGCACCTTCGCCGAACGGCTGCTGTTCAACAACCGTCTGGCGATTACGCTGATCTGCCTGCTGATCACCCTGGTGCTGGGTTACCAGGCCCTGGGGCTTTCGCTGAATGCCGCTTACGAAAAGATGATCCCCACCGGCCATCCGTACATCGCCAATTTCCTGGAAAACCGTAAACAACTGGCCGGGATGGGCAACACCTTGCGCATTGCGGTGGAGGCCAAGGAGGGGTCGATTTTCGACGCCGACTACCTGGACACCGTGCGTCAGCTCAGCGATGAGGTGTTCCTGATTCCCGGCGTCGACCGGCCTTACATGAAGTCGCTGTGGGCCCCGGCGGTGCGCTGGACCGGCGTGACCGAAGACGGCCTGGACGGCGGCCCGGTGATTCCCGACGACTTCGACGGCTCGCCCCAGAGCCTCGAACAGGTGCGTATCAACGTCGAGCGCTCCGGTGAAATCGGGCAGTTGGTGGCGGCCAACTACAAGTCGAGCATTATCCTGGTGCCGCTGCAGGAGAAGATCGCCGAAACCGGCGAACGCATTGATTATCACGCGTTGTCCCAGCGTATCGAGCAACTGCGCGCCAAGTATGAGTCGGACAAAGTCGCCATCCATGTCACCGGCTTTGCCAAGGTCGTGGGGGATTTGATCGACGGTCTGAAGCAGGTGCTGGTGTTCTTTGCCGCCGCCATCGCGATCTGCACCGCGGTGCTGTTCTGGTACACCCGATGCCTGCGCAGCACCTTGCTGGTGGTGTTGTGCTCGATGGTGGCGGTGGTGTGGCTGCTGGGTTTGCTGCCGACGCTGGGGTATGAGTTGGACCCGTACTCGGTATTGGTGCCGTTTCTGGTATTCGCCATCGGCATGAGCCACGGCGCGCAGAAAATGAACGGCATCATGCAGGACATCGGGCGTGGGACCCACCGGCTGGTGGCGGCGCGATACACGTTTCGCCGCTTGTTCCTCGCCGGCATGACTGCATTGCTGGCCGATGCGGTGGGCTTTGCGGTGCTGATGGTGATCGACATCCAGGTCATCCAGGACCTGGCCATCACCGCGAGCATGGGGGTGGCGGTGCTGATTTTCACCAATCTGGTGTTGCTGCCGATCCTGCTGTCGTACACCGGTGTCAGCCCGGCGGCGGCTCAACGCAGCCTGCGGGACGAGCTGCAGGAGCGTGACGACAGGGCGCACAAGAAACACCCGTTCTGGGCGTTCCTCGACCTGTTCACCCGTCGCCCCTGGGCCACGGTCGCCGTGGCGCTCGGGCTGGTCCTGGGGGGCGTGGGCCTGGCGGTGAGCACGCAGTTGAAGATCGGCGACACCGACCCGGGCGCGCCGGAGTTAAGGCCGGACTCGCGCTACAACCGCGACAATGCCTTTATCGTCGCCAACTACGCCGCGAGCAGCGACGTGTACATCGTGATGGTCAAGACCCCGCAATATGCCTGCGCCCACTACAGCACCTTGCACACCGTGGATGCACTGGAGCGCGAGTTGCAGCAACTGCCGGGGGTCGAGACCACCAGTTCGCTCGCCGGGTTGGCCAAGACCGCCAATGCGGGCATGAACGAGGGCAGTCTCAAATGGTTCGAGATGCCGCGCTCCCAGGACATGCTCAATTCGATCATCACCCGCGCGCCCCGGGAAATGTTCAACCAGAACTGCGATCTGCTGACCCTTTACGCCTACCTCAAAGACCACAAGGCCGACACGCTCACCAGTGTGGTCAATACCGTGGAAGCCTTCGCGGCCAAGTACGGCACGGACGACATCCGTATCCTCAATGCCGCCGGGAATGCCGGGGTCGAGGCTGCGACCAACATCGTGGTGAAGAAAGCCAACACGCAGATGTTGTTCCTGGTCTACGCCGCCGTGATCGTACTGGCCTTCATCACGTTCCGCTCATGGCGTGCGGTGGTGTGCGCGGTGCTGCCGCTGATGCTCACCTCCGTGCTGTGCGAGGCGTTGATGGTGGGGCTGAACATCGGCGTCAAAGTCGCCACGCTGCCGGTGATCGCACTGGGCGTGGGCATCGGCGTGGACTACGCGCTGTATGTGATGACGGTGACCCTGACGCACTTGAAAGCGGGCATGACGCTGTCGCAGGCGTATTACAAAGCACTGATTTTCACCGGCAAGGTGGTGGTGCTCACCGGTATCACCCTGGGCATCGCGGTGGCCACATGGGCGTGGTCGCCGATCAAGTTCCAGGCCGATATGGGCATCTTGCTGGCCTTCATGTTCGTCTGGAACATGCTCGGCGCGCTGATTCTACTGCCGGCCCTGGCGCACTTTTTGTTGCGCCCCAAGGCAGCGGTTGCGCACGTCTGAGTGGAATGATTGCCAACGCCGGCGCGGTCCCTCCGCGGAGCGCCGGATAAGCGTCACGTCGGTGAAAAGGACGGAGTTACGATGCTGAGTAAATTGAGCCTGCATCCACGGGATCTGCTCGCGCTGCTGTCGCTCGCGGTTGCCGCGTTCGCCAGCGGAGTCGATGCCCTCGGCTGGCAGGCCGGCTGGTTGCTGGTGATGGTCGTGTCGGGGGTGTGCCTGCTGCACGGGATTGGCCAGCGCGAGCAACGGGTTGTGGCGGCGCTGGCGCATACCCGTGCACTGCTCGACGACCGGCAACGGGTGGCGGGTGGCGCCGTGGATTCAATCGAGCGCCTGCAGGCGGTGCTGCATGACAAGGTGACCGCGGTCAAACGCATGCGCAGCCTGGCCTGCGACCTCACCGTGGCGACCGGCACGCTGGTGTCGGGCTTTACCGAAGCGGTGGCCACGGCGGACCGTCAGTCCGCGATGGCCCGCGACGCCATGGTGGACGTTGAAACCATGGCCGAGCAGGCCCGCGTGACCGCCACCGAAGCGACGGTTCTGGCGGAGGCGAGCAGCAGCGCACGCGACCAGGTCAGCGCCGGTGGCGAGCAGGTGCAACGGGTCGCCGACGATATGCTGGATCTGTCCAACGTCGTGGCCTCGGTGGCCGAAGAGTTCGACTGCGTGCGCGAGCAGGTGGCGCGGGTCGGTGAAATCGTTGCAATCATCCAGAGCATTGCCGGGCAAACCAATCTGTTGGCGCTCAATGCCGCCATCGAGGCGGCGCGTGCCGGTGAGCAGGGGCGCGGTTTCAGCGTGGTCGCCGATGAAGTGCGCAAGCTCGCCGAAAACACCGGTAGCGCCACCCTCAGTGTGGGCGAGATCATTTCCCTGATTGGCCAGAGCATCGACCGCCTTGACCAGCGCCTGGCCCAGACCCGGCAAGGGGCCGCGCAAGGGGTGACGCGTGCCAACCAGGCCTCGGCGGTGTTGAACGGTATTGCCGCCACGTCCCACAGCATGCAGCAGGCGGTGCATGGCATTGCCGAACGCGCCGGCAGCGAGACGCAAACGGCGCGCAAGGTGCTGGCCGACTCCAGCATAGTGGCGCGCCTGGCCGCCGAACTGGACAACAACGTCAACGGTTGCAACGCCGGCCTGCGCGGGCTGATGCTGGGCCTGGTCGACCTCAAAAGCCTGGCCGGTGAAATTGACGTCAGCCGCGATGCACATGCCGCCATGCTGGAGGCTGTCGAAGAAATCCGTGCCCATAACATCATGGTGTTGAATGCCCGCGAAACAGCGCAGATGCTCGCGCATATTCAGCGTATTCACGTGCTGGACCGGGAGATCGATGCCTGGCTCGCGCAGGCGATAACCGAATGCGAGCCGGTTGATGCACGGCGCAGTGACAATCTGTTGGCCGTGCGCAAAGCGCTGGACGCCTACCGGCAGGTGCGTGACGAGTTGCTGGAGGCCGCGCAAAGTGGGAGGCTTGAGCACGCGCTTGAACGCGGTACGCCATTGGTTCGTCAGGCCTACCACGTGGTAAAGGAGGCATGCGCCGCATTAGCCGCTTAGACTCGGCCCATGACGAAGGCACTGGATCGCTTGTAGAACAATAAACGCCAGCGGCGTGGCAAGGGCTCAGGCCTTCCAGTCGACTGGTCCGCGATGGGCTGGGCTTTAGGTATTTACATGGCAGAGCAACCTCTGATTGAGCGCTTCAATCTTCGTTCACGACTGCGCTTCAATGTCGAAACCGGGCAAATCTGGCTCGACGAGAACCGCATGCTCTTGATGCATGCCAAGGCGTTCGGCGCTTTACGCCAGGAACTGATCGAATCCCTTGGGCCCAGCCGCGCCAAAGGGCTGCTGTTTCGGATGGGCTTCGCCGCCGGCCAGCACGATGCCGATCTCGCCCAGAAACTGTTCGGTGAAGGCGACAACTACGACGTATTCAAGATCGGCCCCGAGTTGCACGCGTTCGAGGGTTTGGTGCGCTCGACCATTATAGAGGCCAAGATCGATTGGGAAGACGGCAGCTTTTTTGGCACGGTCAATTGCGATAACTCCTGGGAAGCCGAGTCCCATTTGCAGTTGTTCGGAGTCAGTGCCGAGCCGAGTTGCTGGAACCTGGCCGGCTACGCATCGGGCTATGTCACGCGCTTCTTCAATCGGGTGGTGATCTTCCGCGAAACCCAATGTGTCTGTTGTGGTGCCTCCAGTTGCATGTTGGAAGGACGGCCAATCGAGGCCTGGGGGGATGCGGATTTTTTGCAGCATTGTCTGCGCCCCGAAGATGCGCAAACCACCTTCGAGCAGTTGCAGGAGGAGCTATGGCAACTGCGCGGCTGGCAACGTGAACAGCGCCCGCCGGGCAAGTTGGTGGGCAGCTCGCCGGCCTTTACCGCCGCCTTCAGCCTGCTGAGCAAAGCCGCCAACAGCCCCATCACCGTGTTGCTGCTCGGCGAAACCGGGGTGGGCAAGGAAGTGTTCGCGCGCTGGCTGCACGAAAACAGCGGGCGCGATGAAAAGCCTTTTGTGGCGGTCAATTGTGCCGCCATTCCCAATGACTTGATCGAGTCTGAACTGTTCGGTGTGCAGAAGGGCGCCTATACGGGCGCCCAGGTTTCGCGCCCCGGCAAGTTCGAGCGCGCCGATGGCGGCACGCTGTTTCTCGATGAGTTGGGCGAGCTGTCGCCGGCGGCTCAGGTCAAGTTGCTGCGCGTCCTCCAGACCGGCGAGGTCGAGCGCCTGGGCGATGACAAAGTGCGCAAGGTCAACGTGCGCCTGGTGGCGGCGACCAACGTCAATTTGCAGCAGGCGATTGCCGACGGTCGTTTTCGCGCTGACCTCTACTACCGCCTGGCCACGTACCCCCTGGAGATTCCACCGCTGCGCAAGCGCAAGTCGGATATTCCCGTGCTGGTTGCCGTGCTGCTGGAAAAATACACGCCGCTGTACCACAAGACCATTCAAGGCGTGAGCGATCTGGCCATGCAGGGCCTGATGGCCTACGACTGGCCGGGCAATGTCCGTGAACTGGAAAACCTGGTGGAGCGTGCGGTATTGCTGGTGCCGTCTGGCGGGCACATTGAATTGCAGCATCTTTTCCCTGGCGTGGCGCCGGTGACCGCACAAGGCGCGGTGATAGACCGCGAAGGCAAAGTGGGCAACGCCGACGAGGCCAGGACCGACCAATTGTATGAAACCTTGCTGGTCGACGGTTTCGACCTGCAGGCCCATGAAGCGCGTTTGCTGCAGCTTGCCGTCACACGCGCGCATGGCAACCTGACCCATGCGGCGCGCCTGCTGGGTATCACCCGCCGGCAGTTGGCGTACCGGGTGAAACAGGCATTGGGGGATGACAGCCCGGCCGCGAGCGCCTGACAAAAACGTACAGCCGCCACCCCTTCGGCGCGCCGCTACTGCGCCTTTGCGCTTGCAGTTGTTTTGGCTCGCGAGTGGAGGATGCGGCTGCGCCGTTTTCGCCTTAAAGCACCCTGCGGTGCTTTTTTTTCGCCTGTTTTACTGACCGTCGCGGCCGTTCGTTGGTCGGTGCCCCGGCCTTTGCGCAAGCGCCCTGACGTTTTTGTAAGGCTGGAAGGGGGGATGGACATAAACGTCAGTCCAGGGGCTGGGTCCAGTGTCCGGTTTTTCATGGTAAGTCGTTTTAAATCAATCATTTACCTTTATTGGCATCATCTCTGCAATGCAGGGTTGAGTGTGTGAACCCGGCTCCTGTCCGCCTGCCCAGGCGGTACGGAGCCAACCTCATCCAGCCAATAAAGGAGACAATAAATGGCGATGACAGGTGTATTGCGTCCGGGCCATGCCCAGGTGCGCGTGTTGAACCTTGAAGAAAGCGTTCATTTCTATCGCAATGTGCTGGGGCTGGTCGAGACCGGGCGTGACGATCAGGGACGGGTGTACTTCAAGTGCTGGGATGAGCGCGATCACAACTGCTATGTGATCCGTGAAGCGGACACTGCCGGTATCGACTTCTTCGGCTTCAAGGTACTGGACAAGGCCACCCTGGAGAAGCTCGATGCCGACCTGCAGGCCTACGGGCTGGCCACCACCCGCATCCCCGCCGGTGAGTTGCTGGAAACCGGCGAGCGTGTGCGCTTTGAATTGCCCTCGGGCCATCTGATTGAGCTGTACGCCGAAAAGAGCTGTGTCGGCAACGGTATTCCTGAAGTCAACCCAGCCCCGTGGAATGCGCTGCGCGAGCACGGTATTGCGCCGATTCAGTTGGACCACTGCCTGCTGTACGGTCCCAACATTGCGCAAGTGCAGAAAATCTTCACCGAGGTCCTGGGCTTCTACCTGGTCGAACGCGTCCTCAACCCGGAGGGCGACGGTGACGTCGGCATCTGGCTGTCGTGTTCGCACAAGGTCCATGACATCGCCTTCGTTGAATATCCCGAGAAGGGCAAGCTGCACCACTGTTCGTTCCTGCTCGAGTCCTGGGAGCAGGTGCTGCGTGCCGGCGACATCATGTCCATGAACGAAGTGAACGTCGATATCGGCCCCACCCGCCATGGCGTGACCCGCGGTTGCACCATCTATGCCTGGGACCCCTCCGGTAACCGCTTCGAGACCTTCATGGGCGGCTACCACCCCTATCCGGACTACCAGCCGCTGTCCTGGACCTACGACAACTTCGCCCAGGGCCTGGACTACCCGCAACGCAAGTTGCACGAATCGTTCCTGACCGTCGTGACTTGAGGGCGCTCCCATGAGCTTCCCTGATCAGTCACTCGAGATGCAGCCGGCCGACATGGACACGCGCAAGCGTTACGTGCGTGTCACCGGCAGTCGTGGCAGCCAGTTTGTCGAATTCGACTTTGCCATCGGCGAGCCCGAATTATTCGTGGAAATGATCCTGACGCACGAGGCCTTTGCCGAGTTCTGCCAAGCCAACCAGGCGCGCCCCATGGCGGCGTTGCCTGAGGTCGCAGATGAGGATGAGGACGACGCCCGGCAATGGGACTGGCGTCTGGCGGATGCCACTCAGGTTCGTTTCAAAAACTAATCGTTGTTGACGCTTCACCCTGAGTGAGGCGTTCGTGGGAGTCAGCTATGCACATCGATCTTCGTACGGTCAGCATCCAGCCCTTGCGGCAGACGTTCGACCATTTGGCCCGTCGGTTTGGCGACAAACCTTCCTCGCGGTACCAGGAAGGCAGCTACGACATTCAACCGGTGGAAAACCTGCATTACCGGCCGACCTGGGACCCGGATCAAACCCTCTACGACGCCAGCGTCACCCAAATCGTGATGAGCGACTGGTACGTGTTGAAAGACCCGCGCCAGTTCTATTACAGCACCTACACGCTGGCACGCGCGCGGCAGCAGGAAACCACCGAAGCCAACTTCAACTTCGTGGAAACCCGCGGTCTGGTGGACCTGTTGCCGGACGCACTGCGCCAACGCGTCCTCAACCTGCTGGTGCCGCTGCGCCATGCCGCCTGGGGCGCCAACCTCAACAACACGTTCATCTGCAGCTATGGCTACGGAACGGTGTTCACCCAGCCGTGCATGTACCACGCGATGGATAACCTCGGCATCGCCCAGTACCTGTCGCGCATCGGCCTGCTGCTGGGCGCAACCGAAGCCCTGGACGCCGGCAAGGCGGCCTGGATGGAGGGCGATGCCTGGCAAGGGCTGCGTCGTTACACCGAGGACTGCCTGGTGGTGCGCGATCCGTTCGAGCTGTTTGTCGCGCAGAACGTGGCTTTGGACGGCTTGCTGTACCCGCTGGTGTACCAGGGCATCGTCGACGATCAGTTCGCCGCCGCTGGCGGATCGCTGGTGGCCATGCTCACCCAGTTCATGAGCGACTGGTTCGATGAAACGCGCAAGTGGGTGGACGCGGTGATGAAGGTGGCGGCTGCCGAATCCGAACATAACCGCGCGCTGTTGCAGGCCTGGACAATCCAGTGGCGCGACCGCGCTGCCGCGGCCCTGCTGCCGGTGATCGAGCAAGAGTTTGCCGGCAACGCGGATGAAGTGATGAGCGAGCAACTGGCTGCCTTCCGGGTACGCCTGGATAAAACCGGTGTTGAGGTCTGAGGAGCGGCTATGTCGACTGTATTTATTGCACTGCAAACCAATGAAGAAACCCGCCCGATCATCGAAGCGATCGAGCTGGATAACCCCGAGGCCGTGGTCAACCGCGAGCCGGCCATGGTCAAGATCAACGCCCCGGGCCGCCTGGTCATTCGCCGCGAAAGCATCGAAGCGCAACTGGGCCGCAGCTTCGACATGCAGGAGCTGAACATCAATCTGATCACGCTCTCCGGCAATGTCGACGAAGACGAAGACGCCTTGACCCTGACCTGGGGCAACTAAGCGAGGATATTTGGCATGGACATGAAAACCGTTCACAAAAAGCTCAATGCAAAAGACAAATACCGCCTGCTCACGCGCGACCTCGCCTGGGAGCCGTCGTACCGCACCGAGGAGGAGATTTTCCCCTACATCGCCTATGAAGGCTTGAAGATCCATGACTGGAACAAGTGGGAAGATCCGTTCCGCCTGACCATGGACGCCTACTGGAAATACCAGGCCGAAAAGGAGCGCAAGTTCTACGCCATCATCGACGCCCACGCGCAGAACAATGGCCACCTCAACATCACCGATGCGCGCTACCTGTCGGCGCTGAAAATCTTCCTGCAGGCCATCAGCCCCGGTGAGTATGCCGCGCACAAAGGCTTTGCCCGCGCGGGTCGAGAGTTTCGCGGCGTCGGTACGCAAGTGGCCTGCCAGATGCAGGCCATCGACGAGCTTCGCCATGCGCAGACGCAAATCCACGCCTTGTCCAACTACAACAAGTTCTACAACGGCTTCCATGCCTTTGCCGATCAGCGCGACCGCATCTGGTACACCTCGGTGGCCCGCTCGTTCTTTGACGATGCGATGTCTGCCGGTCCGTTCGAGTTCATGATCGCCATCGGCTTTTCGTTCGAGTACGTACTCACCAACCTGCTGTTTGTGCCGTTCATGTCCGGCGCCGCCTATAACGGCGATATGGCCACGGTCACCTTTGGCTTCTCCGCGCAGTCGGACGAAGCGCGGCACATGACCCTCGGCCTGGAGTGCATCAAGTTCATGCTCGAGCAAGACCCGGCCAACCTGCCGATCGTCCAAGGCTGGATCGACAAGTGGTTCTGGCGCGGCTTCCGCGTGCTGGGCCTGGTCAGCACCATGATGGATTACATGCTGCCCAAGCGCGTGATGTCGTGGCGCGAGGCCTGGGAGATCTACGGCGCCGAGAATGGCGGCGCGCTGTTCAAGGACCTGGCGCGTTACGGTATCCGCCCACCCAAGAGCTGGGACTATGCCGAGGCCAGCATCGACCACATGTCCCACCAGTTCATGCTGGGTCTGTACCAGTGGAGTTTCGGGACCGCGTTCCACGCCTGGATTCCGTCGGATGACGACATGCAGTGGCTGTCCGCCAAGTACCCGACCACGTTCGACAAGTACTACCGCCCGCGCTGGGAGCACATCAAGAAAATGGCGGCGGCCGGCACCCCGTTCAAGAACTACGGCCTGGCCAAATTGTGCCAGTGCTGCCAGTTGCCTACGGTGTTCACCGAGCCGGATGACCCGACCCTGATCTGCCATCGGCAGGTGCAGTACAAGGGCGACAAGTACCACTTCTGCTCCGATCACTGCATGGGCATCTTCAACAACGAGCCGGAGAAATACATCCAGGCCTGGCTGCCGATGCCGGCGCTGTTCCAGGCGCCCACCCATGGTGACCTGGGCGCATGGATGGACTGGGTGTCACTAAAGGACGGCCAGGACAACGGCGACTTCGCCGACTCCCAGGACCGCCGCAACTTCGAGATGTGGCGCGGCATGGCGACGTCCAACCAGTAACCACGTGACAACCCGACGGGCGTGGCCGACGCATTCGGCGGCCACGCCCCGCTAACAAGAATAAGGAGAGCACCATGCCTGTAGTCGCCCGTAAAGAGTACGTGGGCGTTGCCCGTGATCGCGTTGAAAACTTCAATGGCAAGCAGTTGGTGTACGCCAGCTGGGATCACCACTTGCTGTTCGCAGCCCCGTTCCTGCTGTGTCTGACGCCGCAAACCACGTTTGCCCAGTTGCTGGAAACGGCCCTTGCACCTTTGCTGCAGGCCGACCCGGATGCCGCGCTGATCGACTGGCAGCACGTGCAATGGCTCAAGGACAACCAACCCTGGGTGCCCGACCTGGACGCCAGCCTGGTTGCCAACGGCATCGGCCACAAAGACCAGTTGCGCTTCAAGACGCCCGGTCTCAACACCCTATGTGCGACCCACTGAGGGGGCGAGTCATGAGCTATGAATTAACGATCGAGCCGCTGGGTCAAACCATTGCAATCGAAGAAGGCCAAACCATTCTCGACGCCGCGTTGCGCGCCGGTATCTACCTGCCGCATGCCTGCTGCCACGGGCTGTGTGCCACCTGCAAAATCCAGGTGGTCGATGGCGAGATCGAGCATGGCGAAGCCTCCAGCTTTGCCCTGATGGATTTCGAGCGCGAAGAGAAAAAGTGCCTGGCCTGCTGTGCCACCGCCGAAAGTGATTTGGTGATCGAGGCGCAAATCGACGAAGACGACGACGCACAAAACCTGCCGGTGCGTGATTTCGCAGGCACCGTCAGCCGCATTGAAACCCTGACGCCGACCATCAAGGGCGTGTGGATCAAGCTCGACGCGCCCGAAGGCATGCACTTCCAGGCCGGTCAGTACATCAACCTGCAGCTACCCGACGGCATTGGCAGTCGGGCCTTTTCGGTGGCCAACGCACCGGCGCCCGGCAGCGAGATTGAGTTGAACATCCGCATCGTGCCCGGTGGCCGAGGCACTGCGTATGTACACGAGCAATTGCAGGTCGGCGAGCGGGTGGGCATCACCGGTCCGTACGGGCGCTTTTTCGTGAAAAAGTCGGCGCGCCTGCCCGTGATCTTCATGGGCGGCGGCTCGGGGTTGTCGAGCCCGCGCTCGATGATTCTCGATCTGTTGGCGCAAGGTTTTGAGCTGCCGATTACTCTGGTCTACGGTCAACGTAACCGTGACGAGCTGTACTACCACGACGAGTTTCTCGCCATGGCCGAGCAATACCCGAACTTCACCTACGTGCCGGCGTTGTCCCATGAACCTGAAGGCTCATCGTGGCCGGGCTTTCGTGGCTTCGTGCATGAGGCCGCCAAAGCCCACTTCGACAACGACTTCCGCGGACACAAGGCGTACTTGTGCGGCCCGCCGCTGATGATCGACGCCTGTATCAGTACCTTGATGCAGGGACGCTTGTTCGAGCGCGATATCTACATCGAGAAGTTCATCTCGGCGGCGGATGCGCAGCAGGTTCGCAGCCCCCTGTTCAAAGCGATTTGATCCACCGGCCCCGCCCCTCGAACGATGCGAGAGGGGCGGACGAGGCCTGCCGCCCAGCCGTTTTAGACATACCTTAAGGGTATCGAGTGAGGCCAAATAAAGTATTAGTCGGTATTTGCCGGCTTTTCTAGACTCGCACTCAGTGACTCATGCCGGACTGGCCGTGGCAGGTACAGGCGGTCGTCATACGAACAATAACTACGGAGCTCTCATGCGCCAGATCAAGCACTTCATTGCCGGTGAGTTTACCGACGCTGCCAGTGGTGTACGGTTCAACAAACACTCCCCGCTGGACAACAGCGTCATCTGCTCGGTCAGCGAAGCCGGGCGTGGCGAGGTGGATGCGGCCGTCAGCGCCGCGCGCAATGCCCTGCAGGGCGAATGGGGCCGCCTGAGCACCGACCAGCGCGTGGAGCTGCTGTACGGCGTGGCCAACGAAATCACCCGCCGCTTCGATGACTTCGTCGAAGCGGAGATGTCCGACACCGGCCAGCCCGAGCACGTGATGAAGCATGTGTTCATCCCGCGCGGCGCGGCCAACTTCAAAGTGTTCGCCGACGTGATCAAGAACGTCGCCAGTGAGTCGTTCCAAACGGACACCCCCGACGGCCGTGGCGCATTGAACTACACGACGCGCCGGCCCAAGGGCGTGATCGGGGTGGTCTGCCCGTGGAACGCGCCCTTCATGTTGATGACCTGGAAGGTCGGCCCGGCCCTGGCCTGCGGCAATACCGTGGTGGTCAAGCCATCGGAGGAGTCACCGCAGACGGCCACCTTGCTGGGCGAAGTGATGAACACGGTCGGCATTCCCAAGGGGGTGTACAACGTGGTGCATGGCTTCGGTCCCGATTCGGCCGGGGAGTTCGTCACCCGGCATCCGCAGGTCGATGCCATTACCTTTACCGGCGAGACGCGTACCGGCACGGCCATCATGAAAGCCGCTGCCGAAGGCATGCGTGATGTGTCGTTCGAGCTGGGCGGCAAGAACGCTGGCATTGTGTTCGCCGATGCCGACTTCGAAGCGGCAGTGGAGAGCTTCTCCCGTTCGGTGTTCCTCAATACCGGGCAGGTGTGCCTGGGCACTGAGCGGGTGTATATCGAGCGGCCGATCTTCGAGCGTTTCGTGCAGGCGCTGAAGGCCAGGGCCGAGGCGGTGAAGTACGGCCGCCCCGATGATCGTCACGCCAATTACGGCCCGCTGATCAGCCAGGAACACCGGGAAAAAGTCCTGTCGTACTACCGCAAGGCGGTCGAGGAGGGCGCCACCGTCGTGACCGGCGGCGGGGTGCCGCAGATGCCGTCCGACCTGGCAGCTGGCGCCTGGGTGCAACCGACCATCTGGACCGGCTTGCCGGAGAGCGCGACGGTCGTGCAACAGGAAATTTTCGGCCCGTGCTGCCACATCTCTCCCTTCGATAGCGAAGACGACGTGGTCGCCAAGGCCAACGCCACCGAGTACGGCCTGTCGACCACCATCTGGACCAGCAACCTGGCGCGTGCGCACCGCATGGCGACCCGCATCGACGTGGGCATCACCTGGATCAACAGCTGGTTCCTGCGCGACTTGCGTACGCCGTTCGGCGGTTCCAAACAGTCCGGGATCGGCCGTGAAGGCGGCGTGCATTCGCTGGAGTTCTACACCGAAACCCGCAACGTCTGCGTGAAACTCTGAGGCTCCCCCATGAATCAGCAAACCATCGAGCAGTATGGCGACGAGCTGTATCAGGCGTTCGTGTCCCGTCGCGTCATCGCGCCGTTGCTCAGTCGTGAACCGCAGATCCGCATCGAGGATGCCTACCGCATCCAGGAGCGGTTCATTGCCCGTCGCCTGGCCGCCGGGGAAACCATCGTCGGCAAGAAGATCGGCGCCACCAGCAAGCCCGTGCAGGACTTTCTCGGGGTGTACCAGCCGGACTTCGGCATGCTCACCTCGGGCATGGTGTTTGCCGACGGCGACACCCTCGACCTGGGCCAGATGATCCAGCCCAAGGCCGAGGCGGAACTGGCCTTTGTCCTCAAGCACGACCTCAAGGGCCCGGGCATCACCGCCATGGACGTGATTCGGGCCACGGACTATGTGGTGCCGTGTTTTGAAGTGGTCGATTCACGCATCCGCGACTGGCAAATCAAGATCCAGGACACCGTGGCGGACAACGCCTCCTGTGGTGTGTTTGTGCTGGGCACGACCCAGGGCGATCCGCGCCGGCTGGATATCACCCTGGCCGGCATGGTGCTGGAGAAGAACGGCGAAGTGTTCTCCACCGGCGTCGGCGCCGCCGTGCAAGGCTCGCCCGCCAATGCCGTGGCCTGGCTGGCCAATACGCTGGGTGAGCTGGGCATTCCGTTCAAAGCGGGGGAGGTGATCCTCTCCGGCTCGCAGTCGGCGCTGGTGCCGGTGGCGGATGGCGACGAGTTGGTCTGCCGGGTCGGCGGCCTGGGCAGTTGCCGGGTGAAGTTTTCTGGAAGGAGTGCCGTATGAGCCGCGAACTGACGCTGTCCCGCGAAGATATCGTGCGCCTGTGCGAACGGGTCGAAGGCGCACAGACCCGCGCTTATGCCATTCCAAAACTGACCGACGACTACCCGCAGATGACCATCGCCGATGGCTACGCGGTGCAGAACGAACTGCGTCGCCGCTATATCGCCCAGGGGCACAGGCAAGTCGGCTGGAAAGCCGGGCTGACGTCCAAGGCGAAGATGCTGCAAATGGGCGTCAGCGTGCCTTCGATCGGCTTTCTGACCGACCGCATGGCGCGCCCCGAAAGCTCGGCGATCAGCACCTCCGACCTGGTTCATCCACGGGTCGAGTGCGAAGTCGCATTCGTCATGAAGGCCGACCTGCGCGGCCCGGGTTGCACTGCCGCCGATGTGTTGGCCGCGACCGACTATGTACTCCCGGCGGTGGAAATCATCGACTCGCGGTTTTCCGGCTTCAAGTTCGACCTGGCCAGCGTGATTGCGGACAACGGTTCGTCGGCGCGTTTCGTCGGCGGCGGGCGCAGCCGCTATGTCGCGGATCTGGACCTGCCGACCCTGGGTGTGGTGATGGAAAAGAATGGCGAGATCGTGACCATGGGCGCCGCCGCCGCGGTGATGGGGCATCCGGCTGAGGCCATCGCCATGTTGGTGAATATCCTCGCCGAGATGGACGAGTCATTGCCCGCCGGCAGCTTTGTGATGAGCGGCGGCATTACCGAAGCGATCGCGGTGAAGCCCGGCGACAGCATCGTGGCGCGCTTCCAAGAGTTGGGCAGCGTATCGATGCGCTTCGTTGAATAACCACAAGCACCCAGGAGGCAGTCATGCCCATTATTGAAATGCATTTGGCCGAGGGCCGTACTGCCGAGCAAAAGAGCCGTATGGCTGTCGCGGTCACTGAAGCGGTGTGCCTCAGCCTGCAATGCCCCGCGGAAACCGTAAGGATTCTGATCACCGAGCACGCGCGCGACGGGTTTTACGTGGCCGGCCTGGACATGGCCCAGCGCGCCGCCAAGCAGCGGGAGCAGGGCCAATGAAAAAGATCAAATGTGCGCTGATCGGTTCCGGCAACATCGGCACCGACCTGATCTACAAGATCCTGCGCAGCCCGGTGCTTGAACCGGTATGGATGGTGGGCATCGACCCGAACTCCGAAGGGCTGTTGCGGGCCCGCGAAATGGGCTTGAAAACCACCCACGAAGGCGTCGATGGCCTGCTCCCGCACGTGTTGGAGGACGGCATTCAGATCGCTTTTGATGCCACCAGTGCCTATGTGCATGCGGAAAACAGCCGCAAGCTCAATGCCCTGGGCGTGTTGATGATCGACCTGACCCCGGCGGCCATCGGCCCGCTCTGTGTACCGCCGGTGAACCTGCGCGAACACGCCAAGACGCTGCAGATGAACGTCAACATGATCTCCTGCGCGGGGCAGGCCACCATTCCCATCGTTAACGCTGTCTCGCGCATTCAAAGCGTGGCATATGCGGAAATCGTTGCCAGTTTGGCGTCAAAATCGATTGGCCCGGGCACCCGCGCCAACCTGGATGAATTCACCAATACCACTTCGAGCGCCATCGAGAAAATCGGTGGTGCGCGCAAGGGCAAGGCGTTGGCCATCATCAACCCGGCCGAGCCGCCCATGATGATGCGCAACACCATCTATTGCCTGACCGATGAAGAGCCCGATCGTGTGCGCATCCGAGAATCGATCCTGCAAATGATCACCGAAGTGACGAAGTACGTGCCCGGTTATCGCCTGGTCAACGGTCCCATTTTCGACGGCAAGAAAGTCTCGATATTCATGGAGGTGGCCGGCCTGGGTGACTACCTGCCCACCTACGCGGGTAACCTGGACATCATGACCGCGGCCGCCACCCGCACTGCCGAAATGTTTGCCGAGGAAATTCTCGCCGGCACGCTTCACCTTAAAGCCCCGGAGGTCGCGTAATGAGCCAGTCCAACCCTACGAGCCTGCAGGGCCGCAAAGTGATCCTGCATGACATGTGCCTGCGCGATGGCATGCACGCCAAGCGCGAGCAGATCAGCGTGGCGCAAATGGTCAAGGTCGCCACTGCGCTGGACGATGCCGGGGTGCCTTACATTCAGGTCACCCATGGCGGTGGTTTGGGTGGCAATTCGCTGCAGCACGGCTTTGCTCCGCACAGCAACGAGGAATACATCAGCGCGGTAGCTCCGCTGATGAGGCAGGCGAAGATTTCCGTGCTGCTGATTCCGGGGCTGGGCACCATGAAAGAGCTGCAGTCGGCTTACGATTGCGGCGCGCGCAGCGTACACGTCGCCACCCATTGCACTGAGGCGGACACATCGCCGCAGCACATTGCCTACGCGCGAAAGCTGGGTATGGATACCTCCGGGTTCCTGATGATGGCGCACCTCAATGATGCGGCCGGCATCGCCCGGCAGGGCAAGCTGATGGAGTCCTACGGCGCGCAGACGGTGTACGTCACCGACTCGGCCGGCTACATGTTGCCGGAAGACGTGAAGGCCCGGGTCGGGGCGCTGCGCGAGGTGCTGAACCCGGAAACCGAGATCGGCTTCCATGGCCACCACAACCTGGGCATGGGCGTGGCCAACTCGATTGCCGCCATCGAGGCCGGCGCGAGCCGGATCGACGGATCGGTCGCGGGGCTGGGGGCCGGGGCGGGCAATACACCGTTGGAGGTGTTCGCCGCCGTGTGTGAGCGTATGGGGATCGAAACCGGCAGCGACCTGTTCAAGCTGATGGACGTGGCCGAGGACATCATCGTACCGATGATGGAGCACATCGTGCGGGTGGACCGTGAGTCGCTGACCCTTGGCTATGCCGGTGTCTACTCCACCTTCCTGCTGCACGCCAAACGCGCGGGCCTGCAGTTCGGCGTTCCGGCGCGCGACATCCTGGTGGAGCTGGGACGCAAAAAAATGATCGGTGGCCAGGAAGACATGATTCAGGACACCGCCCTCACCATGGCTAAAGAGCGTGGCGTTCTGTTGCCGACGTGATGGCTCGCAGGGGCGTGCGCTGCATGCCCCTGACTCGATGCGAGGGTTGAACATGAATACGCAAAAAGAATTGGCTGTGGTCGTCGGGGCCACGGGGGCGTTTGGCCGGCAGATTGTTGCGCGGTTAAGCGCCAGTCACCTGGATGTGGTCGCCGTGGCGCGCAGTGCTGACGCACTCGACGAACTGGTTGATCGACATCCCGGGTTGATCGCCTGCATGGCCGACATCGCCAGCGATAGCGCGGTGGCGAGCATCCGCGCCGCGCTGGACCGGCCGGTGCGCATGATTGTGCATGGGCCCGGCGTGGCGGTCGTCGGCGGAATTCTCGATGCGCCCACCGCCGCGCTGACGGATGCGGTGAATATCAAGGTCGGCGGGTTGTTGCGCCTGGTGCGGGCGGTGGATGAGCGCCTGGTGAAAGGCTCGCGGTTGGTGGCCATCGGTGGTCACTACGGCTTTGAACCTACGGCCTATGCCGCCGCTGCCGGGGTGGCCAATGCGGCGCTGGTGAATGCCGTGCGCCAACTCAGCCTGGCCTATGGCGAGCGCGGTATTACCGCGCACCTGATCGCTCCAGGACCGGCGGACACCGAGCGCTTGCACCGGGTGGCGGCAGACCGTGCCCGGCAGCGTGGCATCAGTGCCGAGGCGGTGCTGCGCGAGATGTGCGCGGAGTCGTCTATCGGCGCCTTTACCACGCCTGCCCAAGTGGCCTGGGCCGTGAGCCTGTTGCTGGCGCCCGAAGCCGATGCGATGACCGGCTCGTCGCTGATGTTGGATTCCGGGCGGCGTCGCGGCCTGCCGTAAGTGTCCTGCGCATCGACCTGTCAGGTAATAAAACCAAGAATAGCCAGCGAGATTGCCCCTATGCCTGTCGTGAACTTTCACCTTGTGGACGGCCATTGCACTGCCGAGCAAAAAGCGCGATTGCTCAAGGACGCTTCACAGCTTTACAGCCTGCTGCTGCATTCACCCATTGAACGAGTCAGGGCCTTTATCACGTCGCACGCGACCGCCGAGTGTGCAGTGGGCGGCGAGATGGTTGAGGTCAGTGGTGTGCATGCGCCGTTTTTTGAGTTCATCGTGCTGGAAGGTCGCCCGCTGGATGAACGTCAAGCGTTAATGAGCGGCTTCACCGATCTGCTCAGCGAGCTGCTCGCGGTCGAGCGCAGCCTGATACGCGGTCGCTGCATCCGTGTTGACCCGCAGGATTGGTGCATTGGCGGGCGCGATGCCGCTGAGTTACGCAAACAGGAAATCCTCGACCGTGCAGTGCAAGCAGGCGGTGCCGAATGAACACAGGCGCGCTAGCGGTGGAAGCCGCGCCGAGACGTGAGCGTGCGTGATGAAATACCAGATCGTGATTGAAGATACCGGCGAGCAGTATCCCTGTGATGAGCGTGAGTCCGTTTTGGAAGGCATGGCGCGACTGGGGCGGCGGGGCATTCCCGTCGGTTGCCGGGGTGGCGGTTGCGGGGTGTGCAAGGTACGCATTCTCAGCGGCGAGTATGTCGCCAAGGTGATGAGCCGCGCCCATGTCAGTGCGGCCGAGCTGTCCGATGGAATCGTGTTGGCCTGCCGTGTTTTACCCGGCAGCGACTTATCGGTCGAGGTCACCGGCAAGATGAAAAAGACCATCGCTAATCCGAAATGAACGGTACATTTTTCCCGGCGCTCAATGAACTGATCGAACAGGCCCGTCACGTCCTTTGAACACTACGGTTCCCGTTGGGTGAGGCTGAGACAACCGAACTTCGCCGGGCTGATGCTGATCGTGTCCGCCAAGGGCAGTGGGCAGGCCACCGGCGCCGAGTACTTGATCGGCGTCTGCCTGGCCATGGCTTCGGCCTTTTTCTACGCCGTGGCGGCGGCGATCACCAAGCGCCTCAAGGACTTGCCTTGGGCGCCGATGGGCATCACGTCGAAAGTTTTGATAGGCGCGGTGGCCACCTGGTGTGCCGGGCACGATGACCAGCCCTCGGCCGCACGGTGGAACCCGCCTTGTTTTAACCCGCTGTTAGACGATGGAGCGCTGCGTGTTCTTCATCACCTTCCAGCATGGACTGGAGGATCTCGGGGCCGCTCCGACTCAGGAGCGATATTTTCATAGTTGATCCTTGGTGTTCCGGGCGGGGTTGCGGGTGAGCGAAGGGCCTAACGGGGCGTGCCCAGTTCGCGTATCTCGTCGTAGCGAGCCTGCAGTTCCTGACGCTGTTGCCTGCGTAACTGGCCCTGGGCGTAGCGACGGCGCTCGGTCAGCGTGTCAGGCAGCAAGGGGCGCACGGGGCTGGGGCGCCCAGCGGCGTCGACGGCGACCATGGTGAAGTAGCAACTGTTGGTGTGGCGCACGGTACGCTCATGGATATTCTCGGTCATGACCTTCACGCCGATCTCGAGCGAAGTGCGTCCGGTGTAGTTGACTGACGCCAGGAAGGTGACCAGTTCGCCGACGTGGATCGGCTCCTTGAAAATCACCTGGTCAACCGAAAGGGTGACCACGTAACGGCCTGCATAACGCTTGGCGCAGGCGAACGCCACTTCGTCGAGCATTTTCAACAACGCGCCGCCATGCACGTTGCCGGAGAAGTTGGCTTTGTCGGGGGTCATGAGCACGCTCATGCTCAGTTGGTAGCTGCCAGGTTCCATAGTTTCCTCATCACGGTAGGCATTGTCAGGGGCCCTTGTCGCCATGTAGGTCTGGCGCTTGAGGCTTTGCCTGGGGCGCATGACGTTAACAGCCAGCCGATGGAAGTAGCTATGTAACGAAGTGAAAGAGTGTATTTCGAATAAGTTAATAATTTACCGCAGTGCGTGTATGTTTTAGCGCTAGGTATAATTTAATTTTGTAAAATAAGAGCGGATGATAAAGTGCGCTGAACACAGCGCGCCTGTTATTGGGCTTTATTGTTGCATTATCTGAAATTACTATTTGCGCCGGGTGAAATAATGCGTCGCTATACCACAGTTTTAAGCAGCTTTATGTTGGCATTGATTATTCCGCCATTGACCCAGGCCGCCGTTTTCGGTTGGCAGGAAAAGGCACTGATTCAACCTGAGCAAGGGAGTGTGGAGGTCGAACTTAGTCCCACTTCGCCGAAGTCTTCCATTGAAGTTCATGACCTCGTTCTATTCCAGAAAAATGGCGAGAATTGGGCGCGTTTCAGTGTACCGGTGATGCACGCATTGACGGGCACGACCGATTTGACGCTGGAGAGGAAAGTACTGCGCACCGAAAAAACCAAAAGCGCCTTTGGCAGCACTCAGCATCAGTTGGTGCGGATGTCGCTGTGCCTGGGTGACAAGGTATACGCCGAGGACCTTATGCTGAAAACCCACAGCAAAGGTGGTTCGCCGGTCAAGCTGGGGCGTGATGTGCTTGCGCACCTGGGCTTGGTTGATGCGTCGCGATTCGACACCCTCAAGCCTGATTGCAAGCCGTGATACCGCGCCAATCAGGCGTCGGGGGGCCCCGGAGCCTGATTGGCGATGATTTACTGGTTGAGGATCCCGCGATCCCAGTTCTGCTGATTCCTGCGCGCGTCCTGTATGAACGGCGACCACTGGATCAGCTTGAGCACCACCCGGTTCAGCAAGCGGCCTGGTAATGTCAGGGGCCGCTGCACATCCAGGAACAGCACCACGCGCCGCTCGTCAGTGTCGTTCCAGACCTGATGCTTGTAAGTGTCGTCGAATACCAGGCAACTGTCCTGCTGCCAATGGTGGACCTCATCACCCACCTCTATACGACACTGTTCGGCCTGTTGCGGGATGATCAACCCCAGATGCACCCGCAGCAATCCGTTGTAAGGCCCGCGGTGGGGCGGAATGTGCTTGCCGGGGCTGAGAATCGAGAAAAACGCGGTGTACATGCCCGGGATGGCCTCGATGGCCTGGGTCGTTTGTGGGCACTGGGCGCAATTGCCGTCGATCTTGTAGCCATAGCCGTAGAGGAAGAATGTCTTCCAGCGGTCGTCCTGGGTCAGTCTGGCCTGGTCTTTGGATATCTGCTGAAAACTGGGAATGGCATCGCTGTTGCGCAGCACGGCATCGAGCTCGGCGCGAATCACCGCCGACCGGGATTCCAGCTCCCGGGTCCAGGCGAAGATGGCCGGGTCAAAGAACGGCGTGTTACCCACCGTAGAGCAGCGCCGTATCAGATTTTCAAGGCGTTTGATGATCCACAGGCCGATGGCGACGCTGGGACGATGTTTGCGTTTTTTCTTGGGGGTCAAAGCCGTCTTCCTGGTGCTCATGGGAAATATCCTGTCGGTTTCATGTATGAGGTCGTTGTTTCAACAGCTTCCACAGCAGCGGCCAGCAGAACACCAGCGGATAGCGGCGCAACCGTTCCGGCTGTTTGATCGGCTCGCCCCAATGGCGCTCCAGTTTCCAGATGGCGTAATCCACTGCGCCCTTGACGGTAAACAGCGATTTGATCAGACGCACCAGGTTCAATGCCCGGCCCTGAATGCGCCGGGTCCGCCAGTGCCGCGCCTGCCGTCGCTGCTGTTCAGCGGTGCTGTGGTTGATATACAGCTCGTCGGTCATCGACCCGGCAAAGCCAACGCCATCGACCTGAGCGGCCGCGACCAGGAGGGCGGCGAGGTAGCCTTGATTCTGCTGGGTAATCAGTGCCGGGCGGTTGCTGCTTTCGGGCCGCAGTTCGCTGCCGTAGGTAAAGCTCAAAGCGCGGGTCCAGAACGTGTCGCTGTTGAACAAGGGAGCTTGCAGGGAGACCGTTTCGCTGATCATGCGCAAGGCCGCGCGGCACACCGCTCGCTCCACGCGCCGTTGGATGGCGGGCGTGCGGCTGAACACCAGGCGGCTAGGCTGGGCAAAACGCGCCCACAGGTAGCTTTGAAACCAGCTATGGGTGCCTTGTTCAAAGTCGCTCACCGAAAGAATGGCGCACTTGGCGCGCAGGGTTTTGCCGGCGGTATCAGTGGCCGTGAACAGAAACACCGTGGGCGGCAGCAGGGCGTTGGCCCATTGACTGAGCCGGGAGGTGTGGATGTCCTGGTAGTGATCCACCAGGACGTACAGGTCGATCAACCCCTCATCGGTGGTGCGTGTGCGCAGGCAAGAACCGTAGAACAGGATCGCCGAGATGCCTGCGCCGAACCGCGCCATCAGCGCTTCAGTCAGTGCGTGCAGGTCTTGGTCCACCGGGCGCGCCAGTTCACGGCTCACCAACTCGAACAGGGGGAGTGTCGTCGGGTCCCGTTCAATCTCGATCATGGAATGTCCTTACAAGGTGATGAAGCGCACGGGCGGGCTGGCCTTGATTTCCAGTGTTCCGGTCACCGGGAATATCTCGCCGTCCAGTAGGTATTCGTGCAGGTGGTCAATGCTGGCGTGCTGGGCGTTGTGGCTCAGGTAGCCCGGATCCTGGCGCATGGCCGCGCTGGGTCGCCCGCGCAGTACGGCGGGCAAGGCCCGGCACAGGCGGGCAGGGGCCTGGGCAATGGCGGTCAGGCGCATGGGCTGGTGCTCGGCGCCCCAAAATGGCGTGCTGCCCAGCAGCAATTTGTCGAGGGTGGTGGCCAATACCAGCAGCCATGGCGCCTCGCGTGTCGTGCCGTTCACCGTGATAGGGGCGTTGACGGTCGGCAGCAGATGGCTGGCCGTGCGGGAAAACAACGCCAGCAGCATACGCACGAAGGCGGTCAATGGCCCTGCCAGCCCCTTGAGGCCGGTGGGGCGAACCCGTTCATGAAAATAGCGAACGCCGGTGACGATTGAACCCGCGCCAAAGAACAGGCCGCATTGTGCTCGCCGGGTGTGCGAGTCAGACACTTGCAGTACAGCCGTGGGTTTCTCCCGCGCGGTGTGGTCGTCATGGGTCAGCCAGCGCGTCAGCGCCTTGATTGCCCTGAGTGGGCTGCCACGCAACCCGATGGCATTGGCACTCATGTTGGTGGTGCCTGCGGGGACGATGAACACCTTGGGGACTTTCGCCCCCGGGGTTTGCAGCAGGCTGGTGAGCGCCGCCTGCAGCGTGCCATCCCCGCCCACTACGACCAACAAGTCGTTTTCCATCAGCGCCCAGCTGGCGATGGCAGTCTCGACCTCGGCCGGGGTGCACACCTGCGCGACGCGGGCGCGGGGCAATCTATGGATCAGGCGGCACATGCGTGCCTGCTGGCGACGGACGCGGCCGCTGAGGGGGTTGATCAAAACGCCGATGCATCGTGGCTTAGCAATTGAAGGTGGGTTGATGTTCATGACGTTGCCTAGGCGTTTCGGTCGAAGCGATAGACCAGCATCAATGCCGCGCCCAGAATAAACAGCGGTGGCAACAAGGTGGTCAACAGCGGATTCAGGGCAAACAGCAGCCCCAGGTTGACGATGATCTGATTACCCACATAGGTCAGCAGACCGACGACAGCGCCCACCGCCAGGCGGCTGCCCATCCCGGGGTCGCGCTGTTGCACGAAGGTGAAGGGTACCGCCAGCAGGATCATCGCCAGCGTCAGGATCGGCCGGCCGAACTTCTGCCACAGGGCGATGCTGTACTGATCGACCGGTTGATCGGTGGCCTTGAGAAAGTGGATGTAGCGGCTCAACTGCTTGATGGAAAAACTGTCGCTGGGCAGGGTCAGCTCCTTGAGATGAATACTGGAAAAGATCGACGTCCATTGCAGGCTATCCAACTCGCAGACCGTTTCTTCGCCGTTGCTCCATTGCTTGAAGTTGACTTGGTTGAGCGTCCAGCTGCCGTCCCGGGATACGCTGGCATTGTCAGCGTGAATGTAACTGGCCAGGGTGTTGTCCGGGTTGTAGTGGAATATCTCGATGCCCATGGGCCGGTTGTGCGCGGCCACGCTGTCGATCCTGGCGATTTCATTGCCGCGCCTGGCCCACAGCGTCCCCTTGGCATTGACTGCCTCATCGGAACTGGTGATGGCGGCGTTGCGCATCTGCAGGCCGCGCTGCTGCAATGGTGAGGCCACCCATTCATCCAGTGCTGCCAGGCCGGCGGTCAGCAGCACGCCTGCGGTGACGGCCGCTAGGGCAATACGCACGATGGACACACCAGCGGCGCGCAGGGCCGTGAGCTCCTGGCTGACCGCCAGTTGGCCCAGGCCGACGATGCCGCCCAACAGGGCGATGAAGGGCCCCAGGTCGATCAGGCGACGGGGCAGCGTCATCAGCACCACCGCCACCGCCTGGGTCCAGCGGTAGCCGCCAGCGCTGACATTGTCGAGTTCGCTGATCAGATCAAAAGTCGTGAACAACGGAATCAGCAGCGCAGCGGCAGCACCGAAACCCACGAACACGTTCCTGACCAGGTAGCGACCCCAAAGGCTCATCGCGAAAACCTCGGCAGCAGCCGCAGGTCACGAGCCATCAAGGCCCCCAGACCAACCAGCATCAGCAGGGGGACCAGCCACAGGCCCGGGATCAGGGGCAGGGCGGTATTGGCTACCAGGGTGCGGCACAGGTTGCCGGCATAGAAGATCACCGTAAACAGGATCGCGATCGGCAGCAGGGTTGAGAACCGGCCTTTGCGTGGTGCGGTCCGGCTCAGCGGCACGGCCAGCAGGGCCATGAGAATGGCATTCAGGCCGCGGCTTTCACGCCATTGCAGTTCGGCTTTGTCCTGGGGCATGGCCGACATGGCCAGCGTCGCGCTGGGGGTGGATTTGCGCTTTGACTCATCGGTCGGTTCCACCGGCTTGAGGTGTAGCAGCAACGCTTTGTAATTCAGTGTGCTGTCCTTGCTGCCGCGATGCTCCAGCGTATAACTGGTGCCCTGTTGCAGGGTCAGCGCCGGCGTCGTGGGGTCGGGATCGGTGATGGTCGCCACGTTGGCGCGCAGCACGCGGCTTTTGCCTTCGGTCGGGTCGTAGATCAGCGCGTCGGTGAGCTGGTTGGTGTCCGGGTCGATGTGCTGGGCCAGGATCATCCGGCCGTTGTCATCGTTGAGGTTGAAGCGTTGGGCCTGCAGGTGACTGACGTCGAGGTCGGAGCGCGATTGCTGTTCCAGTTGATAGGTTTGTGTATAGGCCCAGGGCCGGCCGTAGAACGACAGCGCAGCCACCGCCAGGGCCAGCGGTGTGGCGATGATCAGAATGGCCCGGTAGATACGCAACGGGCTGGCACCGGACGCCAGGATGGCGGTGATTTCCGAGTCGTTGTATAGCCGACCCAGCGCGATGGCCACCGAGGCATACAGCCCGACGGGCAGCAGCATCTCCAGCGCGATCAGCACTTTGTAGAAAACGATGTCGAGGACCACCCCCAGCGCCAGGGTGCCGTTGGCGGCCTCCGTCAGGTAGCGTTCGGCGGAGTAACTGGCGAAAACAAAGGTCAGGAAACCAACCATCATCGTCACAGGACGGCGTACTTCGGAAATGATGTAGCGCTCGATCGTAAGCATGTACCGCAAGCCTTCAACGCGGCATCAGCCGTGCACAGTAAAAAGGGGAATGAAGCGGGTGAGTCGGTCAGGCCGCAGGGCGCCCGTGGTCCTTGGCCATCTCGCGCAGGGTGCGTTCCACCAGCGCGAAGTCGTTGGCTGAATCCACATCCACCGCCGCTTCCGGGAAGGGCATGACCACAGCGCCCACGCGTGCGCCGAGCACCCGGGAAAGCTGGTTCAGCGCATGCTTGAGGGACAGTTCGCCCAGCAGGTAGCGCACGGTAGCCAGCGGGCCCAGCGCACGGGCCACAACTTGTCGGGGACGCTTGCGCGCTTCTTCCATGCCACGCCAGTACTGCGCCACCTTGGCACCCTGTGGGGTGAGGAAGGCGAACAGGTTGCTGCCGCAATACGGGCCACCCTTGAGCCGGATGGCCGTTCTGGCCGTGCCGGGGAATCGTTGCAGCACTGTCTCCAGGGGCGTCACGGCAACCGCCACGTCACAATCCAGGGCGGCTGCCTGGGTGAGGAAGTAGTCGACCATGTCGCCGCGCAGCAAGGCATGGTCGGCGGTCGTCACCAACAATGGCCAGTGTTGTCGCCTGGCCAGGCCATGGGCGACGCTTGCAGCCGGGGTTGCCTGGGGTTGCAGAAAGCTCAACTGCTCGCTGAGGATCATCGACCGTACATGGAGGTCCTTCTCCAGCAGCGCCAGCGAAGGCCCGATCAACGTTACCCGGCCAACCTGGGCGCTGTCGTGCAAAGCGCCCAGCACACGGTGCAGCATCGGCACCCCTGCGATTGGCGTCAGCGCCTTGCAACCGGCCGAGCCCAGCGCAGCCACCGGGTCATGGCCATGGCGATCCGCACCCAGCACCAGCGCGTCGAAACGCGGTGGTTCAAATTGCTTTTTCATACAGGCGATACCGTTTGTAGGGGGCGGCACCGATGCGATCCAGAATCGTCCGCATACCGGTGTTGGTTTCCAGGATCCAGGACATTTCCAGTGCTTCGATGTCACGTTTTTCGAACGGCGCCTTCAAGGCTTCGATCAGCAACAGTGCGATGATCGGCCCCATTCGGCTGAACTGGTACTGCTGTCGCACGCCCATCAGCGGTACCCGCGCGGTGCGTACGCCACTGACTTTCAGACGCCACAATAATTTGGCCCAGCCCAATGGCAGCAGGCGCCCATCCAGGTCGGCGATGGCTTCGTTGATGTTGGGCAGGGCAACGATGAAGGCACAGGGCTCACCGTCGACCTCGGCGATATAGATCATGTCTTCGGGCACCA
Organism: Pseudomonas sp. Pse79; assembly: GCF_024519615.1. NCBI lineage: Bacteria > Pseudomonadati > Pseudomonadota > Gammaproteobacteria > Pseudomonadales > Pseudomonadaceae > Pseudomonas > Pseudomonas sp. Pse79. Next base: position 14,194 of record NZ_JALJRR010000011.1, on the reverse strand, counting down.
GGAATTTCAGTTGCGCGCCCATCTCGTCGAACTCACGTTCGGTGAACGGTACAAACCCCCAGTTTTTCTGCCAGGCATCGTTGAACACGGCGCGTAGTACCTGCATTTCCCGTGCGAAATGCTTGCGGTCAAGCTGCCGGACGGTGACTCTACCGCGCATGCAGTCCATCAGTGATGTCAGCGCCGGGGTGAAGGACAGGTCGGTGCGTCGCATCCAGTAAGCCAGCAGGTCCATGCCCTTGGCGTAGCCTTGCTGCTCCAGGCGTGCGGCGTAGTAGGGCTTGCCATGCTCCATCAGCGCCGACGGCGGTGTATCGAACCCGTCGACCAGCAGGCCGCTTTCCTGATTGATGTTCAAGCCAAACGGGCCGGTGATTCGGTGGGCGCCCTGTTTGCGCAGCCAGGTCTCCGCCGTATGAGTCAGCAGGCTGAACACTGCCTCGTCATCGATGGCGTCGAGCATGCCGAAATGGCCGGTGTCCATGCCGTGCAGATCACGATGCAGTGAATCCACCTGAGCGGTAATGCGGCCCACCACTTCACCGCCGCGTCGCGCAATCCAGGCCTGCCAGTGAATGTGGTCCGATGCCGGGTTCTTCGCCGACAGATGCTCGATACGTTCCACATGCAGGGGTTGGACCCAGTGGGGATCGTCTGCGTACAAGTGGGAGGGCAGGGAGATGAAGGCTTTTAAACCAGCCTTGTCGCTGACCTGTTCTATGGAAATCATGGCTGACCTAAATCCAACTAACTTCGAGGGGGTGTTAACTTAACTAACGTAACGCGCGGTTGATCACCGCAAATGCGGCGTAAATGAAACCGCTATTAACTAAGTTTGTATATAAAATCTTCATCGCTGTTTCAGATGACGGGTATCTGATAAATGAATAGTCGTTCAGAAAACAACTCCTGTTAATCTTCGCGCCGAATTTGATTCAATCAGAATTTGAACACTGCGCAGGCAACAATCGCTTGCTGGCTGCGGCGCAGATGCGCTGTTTCCTATCTTATTGTCACCTGATAAATGCATCGGCCAAATGAAATGTTGCGGGTGGATTTGCCGTCATGCGATCAGGCCGAAGGTTCTCATCTAATGGCTGTGCTGTATATGTCAGAAACAAGCTCAAATCATTCCATACCCATGCGTCACGCAAACTTTGAAAGTCTGGTAGAGGCATTGGATTATGCCGCCACCGGTCATGCCGGCATGAACTTCTATGACCGACGCAGTCAGTTGGTCAGTTCGTTCGAGTACCGCATGCTGAAACGGCGCGCTCTGATGGGCGCACGTCGCCTGCTCGGTCTGGGGCTGGTGCGGGGCGACCGGGTGGCACTGATCGCCGACACCAACGCCACGTTCGTCGAAGTGTTCTTCGCCTGCCAATACGCGGGGCTGATCCCCGTGCCGTTGCCCATTCCCATGGGGGTTGGCCAGCATTCATCCTACGTGGACAAGCTGCGTGGGTTGCTGAACAGTTGCAGCCCGGCTGCGGTGTGCGGTGGCGAGGAATGGCTGCCGCTGGTGCGAGAGGCCGCTGCCGATATGCCGCCGATGCCCTTGCTCAGTGGTGTCGACATCGACGCGCTGCCAGAGGCCGAGGTCGAATTGCAGGCACCTGGCGCGGACGATGTGGCGTACCTTCAGTACACCTCGGGCAGCACCCGCTTTCCTCGAGGCGTGGTGATTACCCAGCGCGCGGTCATGGCCAACTTGCAGGTTATCAGTCGTGACGGCATCAAGCTGCGCGAAGGCGACCGCTGCGTTTCATGGCTGCCTTTCTATCACGACATGGGCCTGGTGGGGTTCGTCCTCACACCCGTCGCCACTCAACTGTCGGTCGACTACCTGCGCACGCAGGACTTCGCCATGCGCCCCTTGCAATGGTTGAAGCTGATCAGCCGCAATCGTGGCACGGTGTCCGTGGCGCCACCGTTCGGTTACAACCTGTGCCTGCGGCGTTGCAGTGACAAGGACCTGGCCGAGCTTGACCTGAGAAGTTGGCGGGTTGCTGGTGTGGGCGCAGAGCCGGTCCCGTTCGAGGCACTGACGCAATTTGCCGAACGTTTTGCGGCAACAGGTTTCGTGACAGAGGCGTTCATGCCGTGCTTCGGTCTGGCGGAAAGCACCCTGGCGGTCAGCTTTGCCGACACCCCCAAAGGCCTGCGGGCCGATGTGATCGATCGCGATGTACTGGAGCACAGCGGCAAGGCCGTACCGCCCACGTCACGCACACGTGCCGTCAGCACGTTCGTGAACTGCGGGGCGGTCCTGCCCGGGCACCGGCTGGAAATTCGCAACGCCCAGGGTGAGGTGCTCGGCGAGCGCGAGGTGGGGCAGATCTTCATTGCCGGCCCCAGCCTGATGAGTGGCTATTTCCGCGACCCTGACTCGCAACTGCAGGCCTCCCAATGGCTGGGCACCGGCGACCTGGGTTATTTGTTCGAGGGCAATCTACATGTCACCGGCCGCAAGAAAGACCTCATTATCATTCGCGGGCGCAACATCTGGCCTCAGGATATCGAACACGTGGCCGAGGGCGAGCCTGGCGTGCGGCCGGGCGATGCGATCGCCTTCGTGACGTCGCGCGGTGATGAGTCAGTGGTGGTGATGCAGATCCAGTGCCGGGTGGCCTCGCCCGCATCGCGCGAGCAAATGGTCCGCTCGCTGTCGGGGCGCATCCAGAGTGAGTTCGGCGTCAGCGTCGACATTCAGTTGGTACCGCCGCAAAGCATTCCGCGTACCTCATCCGGCAAACCGGCACGTGCTGAGGCCAAACGTCGCTACCTGAGCATGCTCGACGCTCTTGCGTTGCCTGCCGCGGCCATCGCCTGATGAGCTTGACCGTGGCAATCACGGGGGCCACCGGCTTTATCGGCCGGCGCATTCTGCAGGCCCTGTTGGCGCGCGGTATCGCCGTGCGTGCGTTGACCCGCCGATCGGTGGCGAGCCTGGACGCCGTGACGTGGGTGCGCGGGTCGCTGGAAGATGAGGCATCGCTGGCCAGGCTGGTCAGCGGCGCCAGTGCAGTCATCCATTGTGCTGGCCAGGTGCGTGGTCGCAGCCGCGTAGTGTTTCAGCGCTGTAACGTCGAGGGCACCCGGCGCCTGGTGCAGGCAGCCAAGGCTGCCGGTTGCGAGCGTTTCCTGTTGTTTTCTTCGCTGGCTGCCAGGTACCCGCACCTGTCGTGGTACGCCGAGTCCAAGTTCGATGCCGAAGTCGCTGCCCTCCAGGCGGCCGCCGACATGCCCATCAGCATTTTCCGGCCTACGGCCGTCTATGGGCCAGGCGACAGCGAATTGCAGCCGGTACTGTCGGCACTGCTGCGTGGCTGGCTGCCCCGGCTTGGCCATGCCGATGCACGGCTGTCTTTTCTGCATGTGGAAGACCTGGTCCAGGCCACCCTGCGCTGGCTAGACGTGGAGGCCATTCATGCCGTGCGCTACGAAATCAATGACGGTGCCAAGGATGGCTACGGTTGGAAGCAACTGGCCGCCATGGGGGCGCTGATACGCGGCGGGCCGGTGCGTCTGATCGGTGTTCCCACAGCCTTACTCTTGCAGCTGTCACGCCTGAACCTGGCCTGGCATCGCCTGGCAGGTGGCGAGCCCATGCTGACGCCGAGCAAGGTCAACGAGCTTATCCATCCCGACTGGTCATCCAGCAACCGCCTTATCTCGAAGGACCTGGGCTGGTACCCGGCCATCGAGCTTGAACACGCGTTGCGTGAACGGTTGTTTTGATCCCACTTTCATACAGATATCAGACTCTTTTTATGTTGAAGCGCGAAGTCGTCACCGACTACATCCTGGAATGCCTGAGCGGCTTGACCGCCGACAAGCAACGGCCAGTAGGCCTGCACAGCAACCTGATCGAAGACCTGGGCCTTGAGTCCATCAAGATCATGGACTTGCTGATGATGCTGGAAGACCAGTTCGACCTGTCTATCCCAATCAATATCCTGATCGATGTCAGCACACCCGCCGATCTCACCGACGCACTGATGATCTACCTGGAGGAGCATCATGGGGTTGTATGACAGTTTTTCCCGCCTGGCACAGGAGCGCGAAGCGTTCCAGGACGACGGCCTCAACCCTTTTGGCACCTGCATCGATGAGGTCCATTGCGCCACCCAGGGACGCATCGGCAATCGTCGCGTCATTTTGGCCGGTACCAACAACTACCTGGGCCTGACGTTTGACCCTCAGGCCATTGCCGCCGCCCAGGCTGCCCTGGTCGAGCAGGGCACTGGCACGACCGGTTCGCGCATGGCCAACGGCAGTTACGGCGGGCACGTGGCACTGGAGCAGGAGTTGGCGGCGTTCTTCGAGCGGCCATCCGCCATTGTCTTCTCCACCGGTTATGTCGCCAACCTGGGCATCATCAGCGCCCTGGCGACGCCCAAGGCCGTGGTGCTGCTCGATGCCGATTGCCACGCCAGTATCTACGATGCATGCGCCCTGGGAGGGGCGCAGATCATCCGCTTTCGTCACAACGACGCCGCGGACCTTGAGCGACGCATGGTGCGCCTCGGCGAACAGGCCAAGCATGCGCTGATCATCGTCGAAGGCATCTACAGCATGCTCGGTGACGTGGCTCCGCTGCAGGCAATCGTCGAGATCAAGCGCCGCCTGGGTGGTTACCTGCTGCTGGACGAGGCGCACTCCTTCGGCGTGATGGGCGCGACTGGCCGTGGCCTGGCCCAGGCGCTGGATGTGGAGCAGGACGTCGATATCATCCTCGGGACGTTCAGCAAGAGCCTCGCGGCCATTGGCGGCTTCGCGGTGGGTAATGACCGCGGCATGGAAGTGCTGCGCTATGCCAGTCGTCCTTATATTTTCACCGCCTCGCCGTCGCCATCGGCCATTGCCTCCGTGCGTTCGGCGCTGCAGACCATTGCACAAGCCCCTGAGTTGCGCGAAAAGCTGTGGCAAAACGCCCATCGCCTGTATGACGGCCTGGCAGCATTGGGTTACCAGGTGGGCCCGCATGCCAGTCCGGTGGTGCCGGTGATGATCGGCACCAAGGAGCAGGGCGTGCGCTTCTGGCGAGCGTTGATCGAGCACGGGGTGTACGTGAACCTGGTGCTGCCGCCGGCCGCGCCTGCGGGCATCACGCTGGTGCGGTGCAGTGTCAGCGCGGCCCATTCGGAACAGGAAATCGACGTCATGGTGGAGGCCTTCGCCGCCCTGCGTGACAGCGATATCCTGGAGTCGGTGGCATGAGAATCATCCTGGCATTCGGCAAATCCTACCCCCTTCGCACAATCTTGATGCTGCTCAGCCTGGTGGTCGCCGGTGTGGTGGAGGGCGCGAGCCTGACCACCATGCTGCCCCTGGTGTCGGTCATGCTGGGTGACAGCGGCCACTCAAGCATGGTGGCCGGCCATGTTGCCAGCGTGCTGCACAGTGTAGGGCTGGAGCCCTCCATCACCGTACTGTTGATTATCATCGTGGTCGGCATGTCCTTGACCAGCCTGCTGATTCTGCTGGCCAACCGTCAGGTGGGCTACACCGTGGCACACGTAGCCACGGACCTGCGTGTCGACCTGATCAATGCCACGCTGGGCAGCCGATGGGAGCATTACCTGCGTCAGCCGGGCGGGGCCCTGGCCAACGCCGTGGCCACCGAGGCGTTCCGTGCCTCGACGGCCTACGAGCACGCCGCCAACATGGTGGCCCTGACGATTCAGGCCATTGCCTACGCCATCATTGCCTTCGTGGTGTCCTGGCAGGCCGCCCTGGTGTGTATTGCCCTGGGCCTGACCATTTTACTGGCCTTGCGAGGCCTGGTGAAAACCTCGCGCAAAGCCGGCAAAAGCCAGACCGGGCTGATGCGCGAACTGCTGATCAACCTGAGCGACACCCTGGGTTCGGTCAAACCGCTGAAGGCGATGGCCCGCGAGGACATCGCCGATTCGCTGCTGCGCAGCCAGGCGACCGAGCTCAACATTGCCATGGAAAAGGAAGTCACCAGCCGCGAGACCCTGCGCGCCCTGCAGGAGCCGCTGCTGGCGCTGCTGGCCGCAGGCGGTCTGTACGCCGGCCTGGTGATCTGGAAGCTGCCGATGTCCTCGGTGATGGTGCTGATATTCATGGTCGTGCGCGTGCTTGGGCTGATGCACAAGGCGCAGCAGCGCTATCACCGCATGGTCGGGCAGGAGAGCGCGTTCTGGGCCCTGCGCGAGGCGGTGGAAGAAGCCGAGGCCCAGCGCGAACCCGCCGGCGGCAGCCTCCAGCCAACGTTGGCCCGGAACATTGTGTTCGATCAGGTTTCGTTTACCTACGGCGGTCGACGCGTCCTCGACGAGGCCAGCGTGAGTTTCGAGGTGGGAACCATGACAACGCTGGTTGGCCCGTCGGGCACCGGCAAAACCACGGTTCTTGACCTGCTGTGCGCTTTGCTGGTGGCTCAAGACGGCAGCATCCGCGTGGATGGCCGGGCGTTGGGCGATCTGCAACGGCGCAGTTGGCGCCGGATGATTGGCTACGTGACCCAGGAAACCCTGCTGCTACACGACAGTGTGCTGGCCAACGTCACCCTCGGTGAACCGTCATTGACCGAAGCCGATGCCGAGCATGCGTTGCGTCAGGCCGGCGCCTGGGAATTCGTGCAGGGCCTGGATTACGGCCTGCACACGCGGGTTGGGGAGCGGGGCGGCCAACTGTCCGGTGGTCAGCGCCAGCGGATCATTATCGCCCGCGCGCTCGCGCACCGGCCCCGCCTGCTGATCCTGGACGAGGCCACCAGTGCGCTGGACGCCGAATCCGAAGCCGACATCTGCGCCACGCTCAAGGCGTTGACGCCGAACATCACCATTATCGCCGTGTCGCACCGTCCGCGCCTGATCGAGGTGGCGGACAAGGTTGTCGAGTTGGTCGAGGGTAAATTCAAGGTCGTGACAGGTGGGCATGCGCCGCTGCCGCGTCCCGCTCTGAGCCATGGCACGGGAGGCCGCTGAGATGTCGATGAACCATGAGAACGAACTAGCACCGGTGATCGCCTTTGTAGGCTGCGATGGTGCGGGCAAGACCACTGTTTCCGACGCTATCCTGGCGTGGATGCGCGAGTCCGGACAGGTTGAAAGCTGCCATCTGGGCATCCAATCCAAGGCCTTGGGCGAGAAACTGGTGGGCTTGCCGATGGTGGGGGGCGTACTCAAGCGTCTGATTGCCAAAAACTCGCCGAAAACAGTGTCGCCAGGCGAAGCGTCGCGAACCTCGATCGAGGCGCCGAGTACCCTGGCGGCGGCCGCGATTTTTCTGCTGTCTGTACGGCGTTGGCGGCGCTATCAGAAGATGATGTCGCTGCGACGCCAGGGTGTTGCGGTGATCGCCGATCGCTTTCCGCAAATTGCCGTGGCCAAAATGAAGATCGATGGCCCGGGCCTCAGTGGCGTACCGCATCGCAATGCGCTGGTGCGCTGCCTGGCACGTTGCGAGCGCTTGCTGTACTGCTACATGGTGAGCTATCGCCCTGACGTGGTGATTCGGCTCAATGTCGATCTGGAAACGGCCTACAAGCGCAAACCGGACCACCGCTACGCGTCGTTGGCCACCAAAATCGCGTTGGTGCCGCAGCTGGAATACCAGGGCAGTCCGATCATTGATCTGGACAGTACCCAGCCCCTGGATACCGTCATCGACCAGGCCAAGCATGCCATCAACGCATGCCTGGCCCGCCAGCGCGCCGTGTAATGGCCAGCCGTAGCGCCTTCCGGCGCCTGGCGCCGTTGGTCGCCATCATCGGCCCGGACGGTGCCGGGAAGACCACCACGGCGCACTACCTGTGCTCGGTCATTGCCAATAGCCAATATGCCTACCTGGGGCTGGGCTCCGGGGCGCTGGGGTTGAAGATTCGGCAGTTGCCGTGGATAGGCGCGATGCTGGAGCGGCATCTGTCCGCCAAGGCCAGTCGGGCTCGAACGCCCGGCGAGCGTATTCCCGGGCCTGTCACGGCTGCGGTCATCTACCTGTTCGGCAGGCTGCGCTGGCGTCGTTTCCTGCACATGCTGCACGTGCGCGAGAGCGGGCGGCTGGTGATCTGTGACCGCTACCCGCAGGCGCAGATCGCCGGGCTCAACGATGGCCCTGGCTTGTCGGCCGCCCATGCCACTGGTTGGTTAACTGCGTTGCTGGCCCGGCGTGAGCGCGACCTCTACATCGAGATGGCCCAGATACCGCCCACGCTGGTCATCCGGCTCAATGTGGACGCCCACACGGCCTGGGCGCGCAAGCCCGACCATGACCTAGCCCTGATCGAGCGCAAGGTGGCCGCCACCGCGGCCTTGACGTTCCCCGGGGCGCGGGTGGTCGAGGTCGATGCGGGCTTGCCGCAGGCCCAGGTGCATGCCATTTGCCGTCAGCTCATCGAAACACTGGTCAGTGAGACCCCGGGCTTTTCCTCATCTCTTGAACCGCAGGTTACACGCGTTGAATAAACCTATGCCCCATCTCGGCGCCCAGCCCTTTGCGAATGCCTCTGGCACGCCGCTCCTGCGCCGTTCCAGTGCCTGCTCGCTGGCCGTCATGTACCTGTTTTTCTGGTATTTTTCCGGCCCCCTGCAATGGTTGATCTACCATGCCGATGTCGCCGGCCTTGACGGCTTCTGGCAAGCCAGCGCGGCAAGCCTGCTGTGGCTGATCCCGCCATTGCTGTTTCCGCGCTGGACGCGGCCCATCGTCGGGTTGATAGGGCTGGTGTTGTGGATGTGCTCGCTGACTGCGCTGGCTTACTTCCTGATCTATGGCCAGGAGTTTTCGCAAAGCGCGATCTTTATCATGTTCGAGTCCAACATGAGTGAGTCCAGTGAGTATATTTCCCAGTATTTCTCCTGGTCTAAATTGGCCGTGCTGGTGGCCTATACCGTCATCGCGCTGGGGTTATGGTCCAGGGTTCGCCCCGTCGCGTTCTCGGGGCGTGCCAAGGTGGTGTTGTGCCTGCTGATTGCCTTTGCATCGGTGGGCTACTCAGCCCTCCATGAGTACCGCAAGCGTGGCGACCTGGACATGCGCATCGGTAAGTTTCAGCAGAATCTGCAGTCGGCATCGCCTTGGCAGATGGTCATTGGCTACACGCAGTACCGTCAGCAATTGGCCGATATGGCGAATATGTTCGAGGGCTGGAAAGCCATTGCACCCTTGCAGCATCAAGTGGATGCCCATGCCGGGCAGCCAGCGACAATGGTGTTGGTTATCGGCGAGTCGACTGATCGCCAGCGCATGAGTCTGTACGGCTACACTCGCCAGACCACGCCACAGCTGGATGCCTTGCGGCCCGAACTCGACGTGTTTGATCAGGTAGTGGCGCCGCGGCCGTATACCATCGAAGTGCTGCAGCAGGTGTTGACTTTTGCCGACCAGGAGCACCCGGACCTGTACCTGACGACACCTTCGTTGATCAGCATGATGAAGCAGGTTGGTTACAAAACGTTCTGGATCACCAATCAGCAGACCATGACCCAGCGCAATACCATGCTCACCACCTTTTCCAAGCAGGCGGACGAGCAGGTCTACCTGAACAACAACCGGAATCAGAATTCCACCAGCCAATACGACGAAGACGTGCTGGAGCCGTTTAGCCAGGTTCTCAAGGACAAGGCGCCGCGAAAGCTGATCGTCGTGCATCTGCTGGGCACCCACATGAACTACCGCTACCGGTTTCCCAGCGGCTACGCGCGGTTCCAGGACAGCGCCGAGGTACCGCGCTATATCACGGACAAGACGCTGCGCAAATACAACGACTATGACAATGCCGTGTTCTACAACGATTACGTGGTCAGCTCGTTGATTGATCGCTTCAAGCGCTCCAACCCGCATGGCTTCCTGGTGTATCTGTCAGATCATGGTGAGTCGGTGTACGACCCGGTGGCCCCGCACATGCTGGGGCGCAATGAAGAGGCGCCGACACGGCCAATGTACACCGTGCCTTTCCTGGTATGGCGCTCGCCGAGCTGGAAAGAAGACAACCCACTCGATCTGCGCGATGCATTACATCGCGAGTGGACCACGTCGCACTTCATCCACACGTGGGCGGATCTGGCAGGGCTGCGCTTCGACACGTTCGAGCCATGGAAAAGCATCGTCAACCCGGCCTATCAGCGAGGTCAGCTACTGATTGGTGATCCGCGCCAGCCGGCCAAATTGCGTGACTTCAACACGCTGGGCAGCGCACCTTGAGTTGCCGGCTAAGCAGCAGTGGCGGCCAGGTTGCCCATGTGCTGCTCTAGCCGGGTGCGCAACCAGCGCTCGGCCGGGTCGTTGTCAGTCAGGCTCAGCCAGACCATGGACAACTCCTGTGCCGGCACCTCGAACGGGCAGGGTTCGTCGCGCAAATTGCCCCACCCCAGCAACGCCTTCGCCGCGTAGTCGGGGCAGCTCGCCAGCAGATTGGTCGCGTTGAGGGCCGCCGGCAGCGAGCTGAACTGCGGAATCGACAGTACCACCTTGCGGTCGCGGCCGATTTTAGCCAGGCATTCATCGACGATACCGTGGATATTGGCCGTGTAAGAGACTTGAACATGGGGGCGGGTACAGAACTCGTCCAGGGTCAAAGGTGCGTCAGCGTTATCGGCGCGCAGGATGCGTGGTTCGACGCGTCTGAGCAGTTTGCGCTTGGCATTTGCCGGCAGTTCACGGGTCTCGGTGATGCCGACGGTGATGTCGCCGGACGCCAATAGGTCGGGAATGCGCCAATAGTCGGCATGCTGGATGATCACGACCACGTTGGGGGCTTCATCGCGCAGCGCCGCCAGAAAGGGCGGCAGCAGGGCGAATTCGACGTCGTCGGAAAGGCCGATCTTGAAGGTCAGGCAGCTTTCCAGCGGATCGAACTGGTGCGCGAGGCTGAGCGCCGTGGCCATGGCATCAAGCGCTGGCGACAGATGCCGGATGATTTCTTCGGCGCGGCGAGTGGGCTCCATGCGGTGGCCTACTCGAACAAACAGGGGGTCATTGAACAGCGTTCGCAGCCGTCCCAGTGCTGTGCTGACGGTTGGCTGGCCCAAATACATTTTTTCGGCGACGCGGGTGACGTTTTGTTCCTGCATGAGCGCTTCGAAAATGACCATCAGGTTGATGTCGGATTTTCGCAGTTCATTTCGATTCATGGGCGCCTTTCAACTGCCGTGCAAGTTGGCGCATGGCAGTGCCGGGAAAGTTGAGCTAAGAGTGTCTGATGGTCGAGCTAGACGCACTCAGGCCATAGAAAATATTTCAAATTGTTACGCGGCGCGAAACTTAGCATGTGCTTTTCAGTGGCACCATCGCGCTTTCTGGAATGCCTAGTTACCGTTTTCGCAACAATGGTGAGCGATCGCTGTTACGGAAGCTCTGAAAAAGACTTACTACGTCAACTTTTTTGCGGGCAACGCGGATGTGTACCAACGGCGTGCGAGATCGTTAGTTCGTTATAAAATTCGATTTGCCGAACCAACCTCCGCGAACGGCGGCTTAGGTTACGGCAATGTCGACAGCAAGGAAGCAGTGAGTGATGAAGTCGCAATCCCGTGGGACGCTCGAAATGATCTCGGCCATGGTCATCTCCGGCACGGTGGGCTGGTTCGTCATTATGTCGGGGCAGAGCCCGGAGGCCGTGGTGTTCTGGCGTTGCTTGTTCGGCGCGATGGCGATGCTCGTTGCGTGCCTGATCCTCGGGGTGCTGCGCCGCTCCCGGATCAACGCTCGGCAGTTCATTCTGGTATGCCTGGGCGGGGTGGCGCTGATCCTCAACTGGGTGCTGCTGTTCAGTGCCTACAAACATTCCTCTATCGCCATTGCCACGGTGGTCTACCACGTTCAGCCGTTCATGCTGGTCGGTCTGGGTGTGCTGTTTTTCGCTGAACGCCTCAGCGCCGCCAAGGTTGGCTGGCTGCTGTTGGCCTTCGCCGGGCTGATGCTGATCGTGTCCGCCAAGGGCAGTGGGCAGGCCACCGGTGCCGACTACTTGCTCGGCGTCTGCCTGGCCCTGGCTTCGGCCTTCTTCTATGCCGTGGCGGCGGCGATCACCAAGCGCCTCAAGGACCTGCCCGCGCACCTGATCGTACTGATCCAGATGGTGGTAGGCGTGCTGGTCCTGGCCCCGTTCGTGGATTTCAGCAGGGTCGATACGGTCGAGGGCGCCTGGACATACCTGATCATTATCGGCGTGGTCCATACCGGGCTCATGTCGACCCTGCTGTACAGCGCCATCCAGAAAATCCCCACGGCGCTGGTCGGCGCACTGTCGTTCATCTATCCGATCGTCGCCATCCTGGTCGACTGGGTTGCCTTCGCCCATCCGCTCAGCGCCCTGCAAGTGCTTGGCGCGAGCGCGATCCTGCTGGCGGCGGCGGGCATGAATTTTGGTTGGTCGCTGGGCCGTGCCGCGCGTCAGGAAGCGAACTAGGGCCGGGCGTGACTATCGCCATGTTTGACGGCCGTGGATAGCCAGGATTGACACTGGGTAGTGTTCCAACTCAGCTACCTGTGGCTGGTGTGGCAGCTGCTGTCATATGACCTTGAGGGGTGGCATACCTTGCTGGTTGAACGAGCTGCCGGCTTGACTATTTCGGCAGGACATATCAGTTATGAACCCGGTAAGCTCCGTTGCCTGCTTTCGTTGTCTTCATTAATCGTTGCCGCTCTGAGCAAAGCCAGCGCAGATCCAACGACTGCGCACGATGAGGGTTTATATATTCAAGGTTAAAAAAACACGTCCAAAGTTGCACGTTGTTGTGAGGGCATCCCGGGAGCTGGCACTCGCCTTCGCGTTGGGAGGAGTGCCAGTTCTGTTAAATTCAGAGTCGTCAGCACAGTTCAAGGCAATGCTGGACCTTTTACTCGCGGCACCTTTTTTGATGGGCTACTACGCATGGCTGTGTTTAGCATTCGCGGTGGCTGCAATTGTTAAATACAAGTGGAGGTTCATGTCCGTTCGGTATCAGCGTTGGCTCGACGCTGTGCATCTTTTTTTAGGTGACATTGGTGGAAGTTTTTTGACCGCAGGCAGAACGGGTCTAGGAGCGATACTGGGATTTTTGACGGTTTGGCACTGGGTCGAACCGGACTCGTTGAGCGCTGAGAATGTAATTCGTACGCTTGTTATGGTTTTCAGTCTCACTTTACTTAGCGTGATGCTGGCGTTGGGCGAAGAAACTTTGAAAGACCCAAAGCTAGCAGCAGCCAGTAAATAGCTCTTCGAAGATCTGCCGCCAAGGGTGGGGACGACATTCATCATTCAGTTTTGATGATTGTGACAAGCTGCTAAGGATGCTGGCAGCGTAGGTAAATTGGGGCTTTAGGTGTGGTAATTTCTCCGGCATCAGCACAGCACTCGACCCACTCTGCGTCGCCGAATAACTGCATAACTACCGCGGTCACACCGATGCATTTTTGAACGCGAGCTTAAGCACCTCTCATTTTTCTCCATTCCAATTCTATTAATGGGCTTGCAACAGCGATTGCCCAATAAAAATTGATGAGAGACTGAGAATAGGTTGTGGTCAGGCGGCGTGATGTGAAAGCTTGCATGAGGCTCAAAACGCCGAGCTTGACACGGGATAAAAAAACTAACCCCCTGGTACGCAGTGCGAGACAGGTTCCGCCCAAGGCGTGGGGGCTAATCCACTTTGCACAATCAGGCGGTCAGGCGGTCGGTCGCGTAATTTCTTTTTCCGACACAATGACTCTGTTGACCAATCCGTATTCCAATGCTTCCTCAGCATTGAGCCAGAAGTCACGCTCGGTGTCAGCGCTGATTTTTTCTGTCGTTTGTCCGGTGGCTTGGGCGAAGATTTTGTCCAAGCGTTTTTTCATCCTGACAATTTCATTCATATAAATCTCGACATTACTCGCTGGCCCTTGAAAGCCTCCCGACGGTTGATGCAGCAGGAATCGTGTGTTCGGAAGCGAGTAGCGATTTTCTTTCTTGGCAGCGGCGTAAATCAGAGCGCCCGCACTCGCGACGCTGCCGGAGCCAATCATGACCACCGGCGGGGCAATAAAACGAATGGCATCGAAGATCATGTCGCCCGACTCAACATGTCCACCCGGCGAATTGATGAAGACGTAAATAGGATCATCGTTAATGGATGCAAGAATGTGCAGTTGTTGCACAACGTCCTTGGCTGGACTTGCCCCTACCAAACCGGACACCAACTCCCCGTTAAATTGATGCTGCCGCCAAGCGCCTGAACTCCCTCGGCGAGCGATAGTTCAA
>NZ_JALJRR010000010.1:0-213632 GCF_024519615.1 Pseudomonas sp. Pse79 | reverse complement strand
TTGAGACCCGTGTGATCGAGTACCAGACTGGCGGTGCGTTGAGCTGGGATTGATTTTAACGGTACAAAGGAGCTGCCCATTGGCAGCTCTTTTTTTTGCAAAAAACTCAGTGGTTTGGAACAGCAGATGGATTACCTGTAATCCGGCCAAATCCCCTTCAAAACGCCAGCATCAAGGGTGACGGTGCCCGCGTATTTGTGCCAACGAAGCCTCTATGCCACCCTCTTTTAGCCCTCGCACTTAAACCAAGTCCGCAGGCTGCATCGTCAGGATGATTTTTCCAACGTTTTCAGACGACTCCATTCGGCGATGGGCATCGGCCGCGCGTGACAGCGGGAAAGTACTGTCGACGACCGGCTCCAAACTTCCAGCGCCATCGAAGCGATCAAGCCAATACTCGCGAAAGCGCTTGATCATGTCGTGCTTCTCCGGCTGTGTACGCGACTTCATGACTGTACCGATGATTTGCAAGTGACGGTAAAGAATGTGTTCCAGTTCTACGCTCACCTTACCGCCTCCGCCCAGGATACCGACCTGAACAAGTCGGCCGCCATGAGCGAGAGAAGCGATGTTGCGTGCAAAGTAGGGCTCGCCAATGAAATCGATGACGACATCAACGCCTCGACCATTGGTTTTGGCTGCGATGACTTCAGAAAAATCCTGCGTCTTGTAATCAATGGCAATATCCGCGCCTAAATGCTCGACACGCGCCAGCTTGCTGCCCTCGGTTGTCGCATACACCGTCGCCCCGGTGGCGTAGGCCAGTTGAACGGCGGCAGATCCCACACCGCCTGCGGCGGCGTGGATCAATACCGAGTCGCCGGACTTGAGCCGAGCCAGGTGCATCATCGCTTCATGGGCCGTGACGAAGACCTCGGGAATAGCCGCGGCATGCACATAGTCCAGCTGCGCAGGGATATGCATGGCCATGCGGTAATCGATACGCGCAAGCTCGGCATAGGCCCCACCTCCGACGACCCCCATCACTCGATCTCCAACCTCGAAACCCGCGACCAAATCACCTTTGCCAATCACCTCACCGGCGATCTCCAGCCCGATGATCAGCGAGTCACCGAAATTCGGATGGCCGTAGCCACCCGTTCGATGTGTCAGGTCCGCACGGTTCACGCCAGCGGCATAGACACGTACCAGCAAGTCGGTTGGGCGCAGTTGTGGATTGGGAGCATCTGCCAGTTCAAGTACGTCCGCCGCGCCGAATGCTCTGATGCTGATGGCTTTCATGATCAGTTTTTCTCCGGTTCGGTAAACGTGGCATTAGCGATAGCAGAAGCGGTAATGGCGCCTGGAAAGCCTACGTAGAACGCCAGGTGAGTGATCGCGGCGGCGATTTCGTCATGGGTCACCCCGTTGCTCAGCGCCCGTCGCAGATGCGCGGGCAACTCTTCAGAGTGACCACCGGCAATCAATGCGGCCACTGTGATCAGGCTGCGGTCGCGTGGGGACAATGCCGGATCGCTCCAGATCTGCGGATACAGCGTCGAATCAACGAATTGCGACAGCTTTGGGGTAAACGCCCGGGCCGCTTCACGAGGACTGCTGAAATTGAGATTGGACATGATGCTGTCTCCTTAAACCTGGCTGATGAATTTGTGGGTGAGGTAGTGCTCGATGCCTTCAATGCCACCTTCCGAACCGTGGCCGCTTTCTTTCATGCCGCCGAAGGGAAGTTCTGTGGCGACGATGCGGTATTGGTTGATCCCGATCATCCCGGCCTCTAACCCGTCAGCGACGTCAATGGCCGTTCGAGCACTCGACGTGAACGCGTAGGCTGAAAGCCCGTAAGGCAGACGATTGGCCTCCTTCAAACCATCAGCCAAGTGATCGAATGGCATCAGCACGGCGATAGGCCCGAAGGGTTCTTCATGCATGACTCGGGCATGCATAGGCACGTCCGCCAACACGGTGGGCTCAAAAAAGTAGCCGCTGCATTCCAGGCGTTTACCACCGGCCAACACGCGTGCGCCTTTGGCAACGGCATCTGCCACCAGCTCTTCCATCTTGGCCAACTGCCGTGGATTGGCGAGCGGCCCAACCTGGGTGCCGGGCGTCAGGCCATCGCCAATGTTCAACGCGAGGGTGGCCGTCACAAAGTGCTCAACAAACGTTTCATAGACGCCACGCTGAATCAGAAAGCGCGTTGACGAGATGCAGACTTGGCCAGTCCCGCGGAACCGATTGGCAACGCCTTCGACGGCTGCTTTTTCGATTTCTGCGTCATCGAATACCAGCACCGGCCCGTGTCCTCCCAGTTCAAGGGTGATGGGCTTGACGCCCTCGGCAGCACGAGCGGATAGCAGCCGACCGATGGGAACCGAACCGGTAAAAGTCACCTTGCGAATGATGGGAGAAGCGATCAGGTGGCGGGAAACTTGGTCCGGCACACCAAAGACCACTTGCAACACGCCTTTAGGCAATCCTGCATCGTCGAGAGCACGCGCCAGGGCCAACGCGGTGGAGGGGCTTTCTTCCCCTGGCTTGAGGATGACACTGCAACCTGCGGCCAAGGCTGCCGAGAGCTTACGGGCGGGTGTAATGGCCGGGAAATTCCAGGGCGTGAACGCAGCGACCGGGCCGATGGCTTGGCGTTTTACCATTTGCAGCACACCGGGACGATTGGCCGGAACTACACGCCCATCGATACGGCGCGCGCTTTCGGCAAACCACTCGAAGTACTCAGCCGCACGCGTGACCTCATCCAGGCTTTCCGCAAGCGGTTTGCCTTCTTCCAGCGTCATTTGCTCGGCGATGTGTGGGGCCCGTTCCAGGATGAGATCGGCAGCGCGTTTGAGAATTTTTGCGCGCTTGTCGGGTACGGTCTGGCGCCATTGTTCAAAGCTCTGTTGAGTCACTTCGAGCGCGTGATCGAGGTCGCCTGCGGTGGCGAGTGGAACACGCCCGATCTCACGTGCGGTTGCGGGGTTGACGACAGCGGCGGTCGCGCGTCCTTCGGCACTGATCCATTCACCACCGATAAAGAGATAAAGCGGGTCGTAAGACGTGTTCATGAGGTTGCCCTTCGGTTGGTTTATCAACAAGTTCGTACAAGACTCTGCGCCTGGGTTGCCGTGTTCAGGCGCCCTGTGCAACCAAGTCTATGGAGTACGAACCGTTTGATTTAGCCGACCAGAAGGGAATCATTGTTGTGCCTGGAGGTAATATCGAGCACCGCCAGGAGCGTGTAGCATCTGCAAATACCGCTCACGTCATGCGGCAATGACAGCCTGGCTCGTCGTTCCAGGCTTGATTGTTTTTTGGGGTGGGGACTTCTGCAGTGAAGAACGTTTGCAATCAGATCGACAGGTAGAGTTGGATGGATAAGCTTACGAACATGTCCGTGTACGTCAAAGTTGTTGAGATGGGCAGTTTTACTGCGGTGGCTAACCATCTGGACTCTACGGTCGGCAATGTCTCGCGTGCGGTTTCCGCGCTTGAAAACGTGCTCGACGCCCGCCTGTTACAGCGCTCGACCCGCCGCCTTTCGGTGACAGACGCTGGCCGGCGCTTTTATGAGCGCTGTACCAAAATTCTGGCAGACCTTGAAAATGCAGAAGCCGAAGCGAGCAACGCCGCGTTGAAACCCAGGGGGACGTTGCGTGTGCATTGTGTGCCGGGGCTAGCACGGCAGTTGGTTACTTCGGCCGTGCTGGATTACCGCCGGGAATTCCCCGATGTCACCGTGGACTTAATGCTTTCTCAGCGAATGCCTAACCTCCTGGAAGACCAACTGGACGTCTCGATTCTGATTGCCCGAACGCTGCCAGATTCAGCGTATGTCAGCCAAAAGATCGGCATCAGCCATTGTGTGCTGGTGGCGTCTCCAGCATATCTGGAGCAACACGCTGCCCCTGTAACGCCAGAAGATCTCAGCGATCATCAGTGTTTGCTGTTGGGCACCGTCGATTATGTGCGGGATGAATGGCAATTAAAGAGCAAGACCGGGGATGCGCTATTTACCCCCAAGGGCCCGAGTTTCAGCGTCAATGATATGGACGCAATGGCAGTCGCCATTCGAGAGGGAGCAGGCATAGGTTTGCTGGCCGGTTTTTCAGCCATTGAGGACTTGCGTTCAGGCAGGCTCGTGCGTGTTTTGCCCGAGTACCATACCTACGAGCGTAATGTTTACGCCGTCTACACATCACGTCAGTTCATCGATGCAAAAGTTACTCGATTCATCGACACGTTAAAAAATCGGGTCGGTACTGAGCTGATGATGACCGCTCAGGAGCTCATCGCTTGAAGGACGCCAACCAAGGCCCGACGGGGAGGCAGTATCAGGATGGGTGTCTTCCTCATTTCGAGGCATTTCGAAACAGAAGACGCTAAAGACAATCAGGCGGGCTAAGGTTCGGTCATACCACTTGAAGTGTTTGTTTTGCCATTTTTTGCAGTCCATCACGAAGGGTTCGGATCGCATCACCAATGCTGTAGCCTTGTCCGCCAATTGCTATCAGCACTGTCACCGCTCGAACGACCGGGATGAATTCACCGCCGGGCTCTACTCGACAATCGGCCGATTGATACAGGAGTAAACTCTTGCGGTCACAGCTGATGCATTCTCAATCAATACTAGCCAGGACCGAGGCCACCCCGTGAACCCAGATATGCTCGAAGCCGGCCCCGTGGATGCCAAAGTACTTTCCGTCTTTGACTTCGACGGCACCCTGACCCATCACGACAGTTTCGTGCCCTTCCTCAAGTTTGCCTTTGGCGCCGGCGAGTTCTATGGCCGGATGATCAAGCTGGCGGTGCCTGGGCTGCGGTTTCTGGTGCGGCAGATCAGCCGGGACGAGTTGAAGGCGCAGTTGATCCGCACCTTTATGACCGGGGTGGAGAAGGCGTGGGTGCAGCAGAAGGCCGAGGAGTACTGCCAGCGCAGTTGGGCGCGGTTGATGCGGCCGGCGGGGGTGTTGTCGGTGGAGCAGGAGCTGGGCTCGGGGGCGGTGGTGACGTTGTGTTCGGCGTCGCCGGCGTTGGTGTTGCAGCCGTTTGCCGATCGGCTTGGGATCAAGTTGATCGGGACCGAACTTGAGGTGGTCGACGGTGTGTTGACCGGCAAGCTCACCGGGAACAACTGCCGGTGCGAGAACAAGGTGCTGCGACTTGAAGCGGTGTATGGCGACCTGGGGGAGTATCGGCTCAGGGCCTGGGGCGATACGCGTGGGGATCGGGAGTTGTTGGCGGCGGCGCAGGACGCGCATTTTCGGCATTTTCATGGGAAGCAGCAGCAGGCCAGGTTGCAGCGCCGATAGGGGCGGTGGGGGATGCCATCGCAGCCTCGCTGGGATACGCGATGTTGCGGTTTCCTAGCGACATCTGCGTAATATCCGGCTATCAATAGCCAAACATCTCACGGACCCGAGCCCATGAAATTCGACACGGCCTACAGCCTGAGTCTCGACGACAAGCTGTCGATCTACGACGTGCGAGAGTTGAATTTCGACGAAACCGACGCCTACGACTCCGACACGGACCGTTTCCTCTGCCCCAACGACACATGCCGCGCGGCCTTTGACGCAGGCAATGTGCTGAGCACATTCAACGCAAAAAACGTCAACTACCGACGCACCCCGCATTTCAAGAACACCCCAGGCACCCGGCACATCGAGGGTTGCCGTTACGCCAGCAGCCACAAGCCGGCCACGGGCGAAAGTGAGGACGAGCGCGAAGAACACTTCCCATCGGAATTCGTCCTGACCCGGCGCACCTACCCGCGTAAAACCCCGCAGGCCGGCACTGACGGACAAGTCCCACAAGCCCCGGCGAAGCCCCCTTCAACCCGCACCAGCGCGTCTGTCGGCGCCAACGACACCACCCCGGATAAAACCAGCGTGTTCGCACACCCGGTGGAATGTTATGTGTCAAACCTCGACGACAAGGACAAGCTCAAGGCGATGCCCTTGAAGATCGGCGACCATACCGCGACGTACTGGACGTTTTTCAAGAAGATCGAGTACCTGCAGGACAATCAGGGCCTGATCTACTGGGGCCGGATCAAAGCGATCAAGGACTACACCAGCAGCTTTCGCATCGACTTCGAAAAGAAGGTTTGGCTCGACAAGAAGCCCTACTCGGTCAACGTCTACCTGAGCAAGAAACTCATCGAGAATTACCGCAAGCGCACAGCGTTCCTCGAGCAGATCAAGGCCGCGGCCAGCAGCGCACGGCCGTTATATTGCTTCTTTTACGGGGTGACGCCGGCACTTAGACAGGTGCCCAGCAAGAAAAACCCCGAGCAGACGTTTGGGGTGTTCAGCGCCGATATCGAGAATCTGGATCATTTGATTATTCGCGAAGTGCCGGCGGCTGAGGCGGGTTAGCCGAGACCGTGTCCGACCTCGCACACGAATACCCTCGTGCAAGCCTCAAAATAGAACGGTGTCGGCGCCGGAGAAAATTCCAGTTGATGAGCGGTCAAAACAACTGTACAAAAACACAGTATAGTTTGTCCTCCCCGTCGAACCCTGGAGACACCCCATGTCCTCTCTGGCAATGAGCTCTTTCGTAGAACAGCAGATCGTCCTGCATCAATTCACCGCCAAGCACAGCGTGCAGGCCCGCGTCATGCTCGGCTGGAGCCGCGAAGAGCTGTCGCGCCAGGCCGGTGTGACGGTGGATGCGATTCAACGGTTTGAAACCCAGGGCACCGTGGAGGACGACGTGCGCCTGACCCTGGCGTTTCGCCTGGAAGCCGAAGGGTTGGTGTTTTTCCCGGGGTTTGCGCCTGGCTGGGGGATGCGTGCGCGCAAGTTGGGAGCCGCCGCAACGGAACCCGCTGCACAAAACATCCTGTCTCGATTGATGGGTTCAACAGCGGCGTCAATTGATTCCCCAACCCCGCAGGCGCAGTAAGGCGCTGAGTGCGAACCCCAACGTTGGCCACGCCAGGGTGTGAACATTGCCTGACGGCTTAGAGGCGGGGCTTGGCGACCTTCTGTGCCGCCTGCTCATAGCCATGGCCCACAGCAAGCAGTGTGGGTTCAGACCCACGGGCACCAAAGAAGTACGCACTGGTCGGCACGCCGTCCTCATTCTTCCCGGATGGCACGCTGATCCCTGGGTAGCCGGCCACCGCAACCGCGAAGTAGCTGTTCGTATCAAAGTCCGACACCATGGCGTCGAGGTTTTCCCGCGCGATCAGCTCATCCACCGTGCCACGAAAATCCTCGATCATTGCGTCCCATAACGGTTGGCGCTCATCGGCTGTGAGGGTGGACGCGTTGATCTCCTTGAGTGTCGGTTGGTGATCGGTGTCGGTGCCATCGCGCTTTTCATTGAACGCGATCAACTCGGACACCGACTTGACCGGCAACCCCTCGCGCTTGGCCAGGTAGTCGTTCAACTCATCCTTCACATCGGCGTACAAGAGTTCGCCATAGCGTGATGCGTCGGCCAAGCGCATATCGACCGGCACCAGAACCGCGCCTTGCGCGCGAAGCACTTCAAGCGTCTTGCGAAATTGCGGACTGTTGTCCACCGGTAAGCTTTCGCCATTCGCGGAAAAGGTCACGGGATAGCCGATACGTTTGTCCTGCAACGCACCGGGCTTGAGCAACGCGGTGTAATCAATCCCTTGGGGCGCATCCACACTGGCGGCATCATGAGGGTCCCTGCCCGACATCGCGTTAAGCATCAACGCAGCATCAAACACCGAACGCGTCATCGGGCCCGGCGTGTCCTGCCGATGGCTGGCTGGAATGATGCCGCTGCGGCTCAACAAACCCACGCCGGGCTTGAAACCGACCACCCCGTTGAACGCCGCCGGCACGATGATCGAGCCATTGGTCTCGGTGCCCACCGCCAAGGGGACGAAGCCTGCGGCGACCGCGGCGGCCGACCCCGAACTCGAACCACCCACCTCTGCGCCCGCTTGATGCGGGTTACGCGTCTGCCCGCCCCGCCCACTCGAACCATCGGGGCCACCGCGAAAGCCCGCCAGTTCAGTCAGGTTGGTTTTACCCAGGATCACGGCCCCCTGCTCGCGCAAGCGCTCGACGATGAAGGCATCCTTGGGCGCCGCACTGCCCACCAAGCCAAAGGCGCCAGCGCTGGTTTGCTGGGTATCTCCCGTCTCGATAGTGTCCTTGAGTAACACGGGAATGCCATGCAGCGGGCCACGCACCTTGCCATTGGCGCGCTCCAGATCGAGCTCGCGGGCGATCTGCAAGGCCTCGGGGTTCAGTTCAATGATCGAACTCAATTTGGGGTCCAGCTTATGAATGCGCTCCTGCAGGTAACTGACCAGATTCGCCGAAGTGAGCCCACCCGGTCGGGCCATTTGCTCGCCGAGCTCACGCACACTGGCGTATTCCGTTCCCGGGGGAACCGGCGCTGAAGCCCCCGATGAAGACTGCGCAGGCAGCACTCGCTGCACCTGGTGAACAAACACACCCATGCCATAACCAATACCCAACATGAAGCACCTCCCGGAAGGCGTAAGAAGTGATGAAGGACCCACATTGATCCGTACACCAGTCTAAAAACCCCCCTCCTTCCAGGCTGCGCGACGCAGGTTGTTCAAACCGTGGGATTGTTCAGCGCAGTTGGTAGCTTTGCCTACCCATTAGTCAGGCCACGGGCGTTGCGATAGCCCTGCACCAGCACCTTCAGCGAGTCTTTCGACCACTGCGCGCCATAGAACCACAGCGTCACCCCGTCCCCCAGCGGCTCACCAAGGCTCGGGTAGCCACTCCAGCACGCGGCATGGAATGCAGCGCTATGGCTCTCGGACACCAGCGCATCCAGCCGATACTCACTCACACGCTCATCGATTTCATTGCGCGAATCCAGGGTGAAGCGCAGGCCGTCATCAGCCCGCTCTGCCGGCACCGCCACCAGTTGGGCACCGGCCTGACGCAGGAAGCCCAACGCTTCCAGGAAGGATGCGCTGTGTTCAATCGGCTCCTGATCATTGCCACGCACAAGGCGGTCGGCGAACCCCACGCGAGTGCCCGCCAACGTGTAGGGGACGGCGCAATTGCTGGAGTGTTGCACCAAGGCAGCTTCCACCTTGCCCGATTCAGTGGGCTCGACACCACTCAAGGCGATCAATGACAGCGCGGGGTCGCGCACAGGTTTCAGAGGCAGGGCCGGCACGTTATAGCCAGGGATTACAACGCCGGCACCAAGATGTGCATCGGGGACGTAGCCGATACCCAGTGCCGTCGTGGTCCCCGTTTCGACGTGAGCGTTGGAGGGCGCCTGCGCCAAACAAACCGGTTCCGCAGAGGGGGGTAAAAACGCTTCCCGCCGACAAGACATAGGCGATAGCAAAGACTTCCCACATTTATTGTCCATCAGAGCCGACTCCCGGAAATTGACCTTCCCGAGATCATCGCACTCTCATCTGGCGTTTGTCGTAGGCCTGCAACACCTTGAAAATTCCTTTTTTTCCGTTTTTCCCAACCGTCAGTTCACAAGCGCTTCCTTACCGCTCTGAACCTCCACCTCCAACCACCACGCGACACCTCGCGCGGGCTGGCTCAAACTGAACGCCTGCCCCATGGCCGGTGTGGTAATCGACACGTTACGCTCCCACGCCAACGCCAT
The DNA here is from genome assembly GCF_024519615.1 of Pseudomonas sp. Pse79. NCBI lineage: Bacteria > Pseudomonadati > Pseudomonadota > Gammaproteobacteria > Pseudomonadales > Pseudomonadaceae > Pseudomonas > Pseudomonas sp. Pse79. The sequence goes on along the minus strand of NZ_JALJRR010000010.1, from coordinate 204,065 downwards.
GATACGGTCGAAAGGCTCGTGCCAGGCATGGAAGGCCAGGTCGAAGGTGCCATTGTGAATCGGCAGCAGCCAGCGGCCTTTGAGGTCGATGTGCGCCTGCAGGGTTTGCTCCGGTTGCATGTGTACATGGGGCCAGTCGACGTTGTAAGCACCGGTTTCCATCAGCGTCAGATCAAACGGCCCGTACTGTTCGCCGATGCGTTTGAAGCCGTCGAAATAACCGGTGTCGCCGCTGAAAAACACGCGACGCGCGCCATCGATCATCACCCAGGAACACCACAGCGTCTGGTTGCTATCAAACAAACCACGCCCGGAAAAATGCTGCGCGGGAGTGGCGACAAAATGAATGCCATCGACTTCGCTGCCCTGCCACCAATCCAACTGCCGCACTTGGCCGGCGTCCACACCCCACTTCACCAGGATGTCGCCGACGCCCAGCGGCGCAAGGAAGTAGCGGGTCTTGTCGGCCAGTTGGATGACGGCCTTGCGGTCGAGATGGTCGTAATGGTTGTGGGAAAGAATCACCGCTTCCAACGGCGGCAGGTCTTCGAGACTGATCGGCGGGGCATGGAATCGCTTGGGGCCGGCCCAACTGAACGGCGAAGCGCGCTCGGCGAATACCGGGTCGGTCAGCCAGAATTTGCCGCGCATTTTCAGCAGCACGGTGGAATGTCCCAGGCGGAACACACTGTGGTCGGGGGCGGCCGACAGCTGTTCGCGGGTCAGCGAATGTACCGGAATCTCCCCCACCGGCCGCGTACTGCGCGGCTTGTGAAACAGCATCTTCCAGAAAATGCGCAAGGTTCTGCCGAAGCCGGCGCGCTGTACGGGAGCATGGTTACTGAAGGTGCCTTGCTCCTGTTCGGCAGCTTTGCGTACCACAGGCGAGGGATCGAGACGGGTTGAAATCGTGGCCATTACAAGGTGACTCCTACGGACCGCTCATGGAATTACACTGCACAGTGTAGTTTCAAGATTGCAACAAAACCCGGAGCAAGTAAACTACCGAGTGTAATTTTCCTTTTAGAGTCGATCACTGTTCATGACTGCGCCTCAACGCCTCACCCAACGCAAACGCGAAGCCATCCTGGCCGCCGCCATCGCAGAGTTTCGGGTCAATGGGTTCGAGGTCACCAGCATGGACAGGATCGCCGCCACCGCCGGCGTTTCCAAGCGCACGGTGTACAACCACTTCCCCAGCAAAGAAGAGTTGTTCGCCGAAATTCTCAACCAACTCTGGGCCAGCAGCGTCGCGCAACTCGACGTGAGCTACGCCGGCGACCGCTCGTTGCGTGAACAACTGCGCGGGTTGCTGGAAGCGAAGATGAAGATGATGTCGGACGTTAACTTCCTCGACCTGGCCCGGGTCGCCATCGCCGCCACCATTCACTCGCCGGAACGCGCCCAGGACATGGTCAACCGCTTGAGCATGCGCGAAGAAGGTTTCACTCAATGGGTGCGCGCCGCCCAGGAAGACGGCCGGCTCACGTGTGCCGACCCGGCCTTCGCCGCGCACCAGATTCAAAGCCTGCTCAAGGCATTCGCCTTCTGGCCGCAGATCACCCTCGGCCAACCCACCCTCGACGCCGCCGACCAAGCCCGCGTGATCGAGTCGGCAATCGATATGTTTCTGTCCTGCTACGACGCCGATACTCGCCGCCCGCAGTAAACGACCGTTGCAGACGCGACATACCTGGTCGTTTTTGGCCTATTTGCCCTCTGTTTTGCGCGAATGGCCTGGAAGGACACTGATTATTCCTACATGAATAATCGACAATATTCACACACATTATCCGATCAACGGTTATCCCTGCACACGCGCGCGGCTGAATCTGTGAAAAAGAGCTGACCTGGGAATCTATGGAAAACAGACGAGGCAAAGGGCTTTCATTTGCCAGGCGTATTTACAAGCCAAGGATCATCGGCCTGGGTATCGGCTGCATCAGTGTCATCGGCGGCTTGTACCCGCTCGCGATGCCGGGCTGGGTGTGGGCGTTCCTGCTGTTCAATGGGTTGGCGTGGGCACATGTGGCGTACCAACTGTCAATCCGCTCACCCTTCCCCTACCACGCCGAACAGCGCAACATTTTGTATGACTCGTTGTGCGGTGGTTTCTGGGCCGCCGCTGCCCAGTTCACGCCGCTGACGGCCGTGACCATCCTCTCGATGATGACCATGAACAACTTCGCCGCCGGCGGCAAGCGCCTGTTCCTGCGCGGTTTGCTCGCGCAAGGGGTGGGGATCGGGGTGGCATGGGCGCTGTTCGGCGTGCGGTTCAACCCCGACGTCAGCCTGCTGCAGGTCTACACCTGCCTGCCGATGTTGACGTTGTACCCCATGGCCATCGGCATGGTCTGCTACGAGTTGGCGATCAAACTGTCGGAACACAAACGTGCGCTCAGCGCCCTGAGCCGCACCGACAGCCTCACCGGCCTGCTCAACCACGGTTCCTGGAAAGATCTGCTGCACCTCAAGTTCCACAAGTGCCGGCAGCAGCAAAGCCACGCCACCATCGCGCTGATCGATATCGATCACTTCAAACAAATCAATGACACTCACGGCCATATCGTCGGCGATGCCGTACTGCGCCAACTGAGCCTGGAGATACGGCGCAACCTGCGCGAAAACGATCTGGCCGGACGCTACGGGGGCGATGAGTTCTGTGTGATTCTTCCGCAAATGCCCTTGGAAGAAGCTGCACGGGTGATGGAGCGTATCCGCGAAAACTTCAGTAATTATCGCAACCCGCAGATCCCCGAGTTGCGCGTGAGCCTGAGCATCGGCCTCGCCGATTTCCAACGGATCTTCACCGATGCCGCCACCTGGCTGAACGCGGCGGATCGCGCGCTGTACGCCGCCAAGGACACCGGGCGCAACCGGGTCAATGCGAGTAACTACGCGGTCGCCCATTCCGCCTGAGGCGGTCATACGGCATCTCGTAGGCACCCCAGGTCGTCCTCGGGTTATTCATGTGTAAGACAGGTCGCCAAGGCTATAGTGGCCGCCTGTCTTAAACATTGATGACCCGAGTTTGCCATGAGCCCAACCCCCGACAACCCCAAAGCCGTCCCCGTCGATCATCTACGTTTCCATCGACGCCACGCGCACCTGGCGCCGACCTTTGGCAACGACACCTTCGCCCTCAAGGCCGAGGCTTTCGCACGCTTCTTCGGCACACCGATGTTCCTCGGTGCGCAAACCTTGATCGTGGCCGTGTGGATTGCGCTCAACGTCAGCGGCATCACGCACTTCGACGTCTACCCGTTCATCCTGCTCAACCTGGCCTTCAGCCTGCAAGCGGCCTACGCGGCGCCGCTGATTCTGCTGGCCCAGACACGCCAGGCCGCGCGCGACAAAGCCCAGTCCGACGCCGACGCGCAGCACCGTGAAGCGCTGGCCGTCGCCAATGCCGAGCGCCAGGCCGAGGCGCAGAACACCAGCAAACAGCTGCTGGAACTGCTGGAGCAGAACACTCGGCTGACGGAAATGACCAAGCAACTGACCGAGCGCATCGAGACCCTGACGTGTGAAATGCACGCGCAGTTTGTGCGAAAACCTTAAGCACCCCATGCCCGCCGGTCTCAGGGGCTCAGTCGGACATGCCGCCCCAGTTGATCAAACAGCGTCACCACCGAGCGCAATGCCCGGCAATCGGGGCGCGTCAGCAGCCATAGCGCCGTGTCATGCCCCGCCAACGCGGGGCCCAGCGGTTGCAGGTGTTCATCCAACAGGAAATCCGGCAGCGCCGCCACGCCCAGCCCTGCCCGCACCAGTTCGGTGACCGACAACATGCTGTTGCAGCGATAGCCGGGAAGCACACCCGGCAACTGCGCGCGGCGCCAGACGACGGTGGGATGATCGGGCAGGAAATCATCCGGTGCGATCCAGGCCAGCTCTGCCAGCTCGCGTCCTGCGTGCTGACGCGCAAAATCTGTGCTCGCGCACACCTGATACCTCACGGTGCCGAGGCAACGTCCGACCAGATGCTGCGGCGGTGTCCGGGTCAGGCGCAAAGCGATGTCGGCATCGCGGCGGCTGAGGTTGGCGAAGTCATTGGAGGTGCTCAGCTCCAGGGTCAGCGCCGGGTAATCCGGCATGAACTGCGCCAGCGCCGGCAACAACAAGCCTTGCAGTACCGAGTCGGTGCAGGTCAGGCGCACGGTGCCGCTGATCACTTCGCCGCCTTGCTCGACGCCGACCCGCGCCGCTTCCAGGGCTTGTTCGGCGCGTTCGGCCTGTTGCGCCAGATGACTGGCCAGGCCGGTGGGCAGGTAACCGGCGCGGCTTTTTTCAAACAACGTCTGGCCCAGCGCGGCCTCCAGGCGCCGCACGGCGCGGAACACCGTCGACACATCCACCCGCAACAACGCGGCCGCCCGCGCCAGGGTGCCACCGCGCACCAGGGCGAGGATCAGCGACAGGTCGGGGTAATCGATTCGATAGTGCGTGAGCGCATTGAGCATGTGGGTAAACGCCAATATTGATTGCGTGAACGCCAATCTATAGTGCGCGTCAGGACACAACAAGCCAGGGGATGCCTAAGATGAACGCCAGCACGCTGCACCTCGCCCTGATCGGCGATTACAACCCCGATGTCATTGCGCACCAGGCCATTCCCGTGGCGCTGCAACAGGCCGCCGACGCCTTGGGCCTGACGGTTCGCACGCAATGGCTGGAGACCGACACCCTCAACACCACCTCCGCGCTGCAGGGTTTCGATGGCTTTTGGTGCGTGCCCGCCAGCCCGTACCGCGACATCGACGGCGCACTGCGTGCGATCCGTTTTGCCCGCGAGCAGCGGCGCCCTTTCCTCGGCACCTGCGGCGGTTTTCAACACGCGGTGTTGGAATATGCCCGCAATGTGTTGGGCTGGGCCGATGCCGAACATGGCGAACTGGCCCCCAACGCCCCACGTGCGGTGATCGCGCCACTGAGCTGTTCTCTGGTGGACGCCACCGACACCGTGCGCCTGGCCGCCTACACGCGCATCGCCGACGCCTACGGCACACGCGATATCCACGAAGGTTATCGCTGCCGCTACGGCATCAACCCCGACTTCGCCAGCGCGCTGCTGGACGGTGCTCTGATCCCCTGCGGCCACGACTCGGCCGGCGACCTGCGCGCGGTGGAGTTGCTGGACCATCCGTTTTTTGTCGCCACGCTGTTCCAACCCGAACGCGCCGCCCTCAGGGGCGTCACGCCGCCGCTGGCGATCGCTCTGCTCAAAGCCTGCCAGGAGACCTCGGTATGATTGCCCACACCCCCGCTCCGCCTTACTACGCAGTGATTTTCAGCTCACTGCGCACCGCCGGTGACCACGGTTACGCTGAGGCTGCCACGCGCATGCTGGAACTGGCGCGCGAGCAGCCGGGCTTTCTCGGGGTTGAGTCGGCGCGGGAGGATGGCCTGGGGATCACCGTATCGTACTGGCGCAGCGAAGCCGACATCCTCGCCTGGAAACAACAGACCGAGCATCGGGCGGTGCGCGAGCAGGGGCGTTCCACTTGGTACTCGGCGTTTCACACCCGCGTATGCAAAGTGGAGCGGGCCTACACATTCCAGAACTGAACGGCAGCCGGAGGCCCTCCCGCCGTTGATCTTCATCGATGCCAAAACGCCGCTCAGGCTAGCTGACGAGACTGCGCAACGCACTGATCTGCGGGATCTCCACCCGCCGCATGTACACGCGCAGCGGCTCGGTGATGTTGATGCGGTCGTCAATGTTCTGATCGAGCAGCAGTTGCAGACGCTCACGGGACAACGTCATGACGTGCTCGGGGGCCGGCAGCCAGACAAATTCGGCAGTGGGGATGATGCCGTCATCGGCGACATCCATACCGAAGGAGTCTTCGCTGAACCGCACGATGTACTGGCCGGTCTTGCGGTTGAGGCCGACAAAACCGTGAAGCTGGTCGGCGGCCTGGCAGATAAGCTCGGAGGTGATTCGCATGGTAAACCTCACTGAAAAGTCCCACAGGGACTGGAAAGATGGTTTACACGCGTGGCGGAAAGTACTGCCCTCTTACGGGGCGGTTCGCGGCAAGAGTACTGCAAAGCCACGCAAAAAAAACCCAGAAAATTAGCGCGCACACACGTTAATGTCGGTTTGGTGATAGCGCCTTTCGTTATCAATTGTTAAAAAGGAAGCCTTCTCAAAGCTCCCTCCACGAAAGGACTCCATATATGCCTGTCACGTTCACCAAGAGTGCCTTGCTGCTCGCCCTGATGCTTGGCCTTGGCCAGGCGCAGGCTGCCGACCCGATCAGCCCGGCTGAATTGGCAACTAACGAAGGCATTCCCTACCCTGCGGTGATCGCCCACCGCGGTGCGTCCTACGACGCCCCCGAGTCCACTGCCGCAGCCTACAAGGTCGCGCGCGACCTGGGCGCCGACTACCTGGAGTTGGACCTGCAGCGCAGCAAGGACGGCGTGCTGTTCGCCCTGCACGACAACAACCTGCAACGCACCACCGACGTGGCCACCAAGTTCCCCGAGCGCAAAGACGCTCCGGCCAACGAGTTCACCTGGAAAGAACTGCAAACCCTCGACGCCGGCAGTTGGTTCAACGCCGCCTACCCGGACCGCGCCCGCCCGGGCTTCGTCGGCCTGAAAATCCTCAGCCTGGACGACATCATCAAGATCGCCGAAGGCAACCCGCAGCACAAACCGGGCCTGTACATCGAAACCAAAGAGCCCAAGCAATTCCCGGGCATCGAAGCCGACCTGAAAAACAAGCTGCTGGACAAAGGCTGGTTGAGCTCCGCCGGCTCCAAGCTGGGCAAGAGCAACACCGGTGTCGGACAGGGCAAAGGGCGCGTGGTGCTGCAGACCTTCGAGACGGCCAGCCTGAAAGAGCTGCAGAAAGAAATGCCCAACACCCCGAAAATCCTGCTGCTGTGGGTGGGTGAAGGCAGCATCGAGCCGAAATCCAAGCAAACCTTCGCCGAATCCGGCGAAGCGACCAAGGCCGCTTACTACGCCAAGCAAGAGCCCAAGGACGCCGCCGAGTTCGAAAAATGGGTCGACGAAGCCAAGAGCCTCGGCGCCATCGGCACGGGCCCGTCGGCGGAGCTGACCGCCCTTGGCGACCAGAGCTACACCGACCTGGTGAAGCCTGGAATGAACAAGCTGACCCACGACAAGGGCCTGCTGGTACACGTCTACACCGTGGATGAACCTGTGGACTTCGAGAAAGTGATGAACGCCGGCGTCGACGGTATCTTCACCAACCGCGCCGCCGAACTGCTGAAGTTCTACAAGCGCTGGCCGTCGTCCAGCGTGCAGGACCTGCTGAACGACCACAAATACTGAGCGAGTCAGTGTGCCATTAAGGATGAATTAAGTTGCGCCGGTTAATCTGGCGCCACTTAAACAGCTCACCGAAAAAGGATACACACCATGAAAACCTTGACTGCCCTGTTTGCCGCGACCGCCCTGACCCTGGCCGCCGGCCTGGCCCAGGCCGATGTCCGCCCGGATCATATCGAAGGTCTGCTCAAATCCGGTGCCGTGATGCCTTTCGACAAGCTCAACGCCGCCGCCGTGGCCAAACACGCCGGCGCCCAGATTACCGACACCGAGCTGGACCACAACAACAGCGGCGTCCTGGTCTACGAAGTTGAACTGACCGACACCGCCGGCAAGCGCTTTGAAGTGAAACTCGACGCCAAGACCGGCACCGTGCTCGAAGACAAGCAAGACACCTGAGTCAAACCCTGAAAAAACCGCGCCACCTTCGGGTGGCGCGGTTTTTTATGGGCGCTTGATCAAGCGCTCAGTCGCGCCGTCACCTCGTTCAATTCGCCGGACAAACCACGCAGATTCTGGCTCGCCGCTTCGGTGCGCTTCACGTTGTCGAGGTTGGCGGTGGCCACGGTGGTGATCTGGGTGATATTGCGCGAAATATCCTCGGCCACCGACGTCTGCTCCTCGGCCGCCGTGGCGATCTGGCGGTTCATGTCGCGAATCGCTTCGACGGCCTGGGTGATGTGAGCCAGCATCGCGCCGGCCTGGGTGACTTTTTCCACGCTGTCATCGCTGCACGACTGGCCAGTGACAATCGCCTCGGCCGCATCGACCGCGCCGGTTTGCACCGCCTGGATAATCTGATTGATCTCGATGATCGACGCCGCCGTGCGTTGCGCCAGGCTGCGCACTTCATCGGCCACCACCGCAAACCCGCGCCCCGCCTCGCCCGCCCGTGCCGCCTCGATCGCGGCGTTGAGCGCCAGCAGGTTGGTCTGCTCGGCGATCCCGCGAATCACTTCGAGCACCTTGCCGATCCGCACGCTGTCGGTTTCCAGGCGGCGGATGATGGTGCCGGTGTTGAGGATTTCAGTACGCATCTGGCCGATGGTGGCAATGGTGACTTTCATCACTTCGCCGCCCTCGCGGGCCGATTGGTCTGCGTCATCGGCCGCACGGGACGCACTGGCGGCGTGGTGCGCCACTTCCTGGGCGGTGGCCGACATTTCGGTCATGGCCGTGGCCACCTGGTCGGTACGGTTGAATTGTTCGTGGGTACCAGTCGCCATTTGCCCGGCGATCGAATTCAACTCACCGCTGGCGTGGACCAGGTCGGTGGCACTGCGCTGCAGGCGGCTGAAGGTTTCGGCCAAGAAGTCGCGCAAGGTGTTCGCGGCCTCCGCCAGATGCCCCAGTTCGTCCTGGCGACGACTGGCGACACGCTCGGCAAAACGGCCGTGACTCAGTTGGCTCACATAGTCGATCAAGCCACGGATCGGCAGGATCAGGTTGCGGTTGATCAACCACAGGCTGAACAGGCCGATCAATACGCCGGACAGCAACATGATCGCCAGCCCCACCATCACCGTGCGCTCGGCATGGGCGCTGATGACCTGGGATTGCTGGGTGCTTTGGGCACGCAGGTCGCTGACCAGCGCGCTCATCTGTTCACTGGCGGCGCGGTCCACGCCCTTGACCGCGGCGTCTCCGGCGCTCGGGTCGGCGCCGGCGGCCAAGTAGGCATCGCGGCCCTTCTGGTAGGCAACGCCGAGCTGCTGGTGTTCCTGACGCAGGTTCTGGATACGCTGGCTCAGCGCCGGGTCACCGGCGGTCTGGGTGACCAGCCGCGAGAGAATGCCTTGTACATCGCGCTGCCGATCCTGGAACTGGCCCCAGTATTTCTCCAGGTCCTGCGGCTGCTTGCCGCGCAACAACACGTTTTTCCATTCTTGCACCTGCACCTTGAATTGCAGGTTGGCCTCATCGATCAACTGTGAAGTGAGCAACGGCCCGTCGAGCAAACTGCGGTAACTCTGCACCCCGTTGGAAAGGAAGTTGAAACAGGCCAGGGCGATCAACAGCATCGCCAGCAGGCTGCCGCCGAGCAGCGACAAAATCTGTGCCCGCAGGGATGTTCGTAAAAAAGTCATCGGGAAAAGCCTCGAAACAAGGAAAAGGTGCAAATACGTCATGACATCCCTGTCGTCGAAGGCGCCGTCATCCGCAGCGGTTCTTGCGCCCTGAATCGGCCGATCTAGACACTTCTTGAGCTCATTTCGATAGCCGGTCAATAAAATGTCATCAAGGCGAAATAAGTCGAAAACTGTCACAAAACTGTCAAGCATCCTTGCAATGATTCGCTCACGCGAACCTGTGAAACGTCCTACAGGTCCTTTCTCTGCGAGACTCCATGAACCACAGCATCGACCACAGCCACCAGGACTCCGATCTGTTTGGCTTGCTTTACGGTTTCCGTTTCCGCCCAGGCGAAAAGGGTGAGCAGATTGATTCAGCCACCGCTCTCCAGGCCTTGCAGCAACCGCAAGACCCGCAGGAGTTTCTATGGCTGCACCTGAACCTGGCGCATGCCGGATGCGAGCGCTGGATGCTGGCGCATCTGCAATTGCCGGAAGAATTCTTCGAAGCCTTGCACGAAGGCTCGCGCTCCACCCGTATCGAACACGTCGACTCAGCCTTGCTCGCGGTGGTCAACGACGTGGTGTTCAACTTCAGCAGCATGGTCTCGTCGGATATTTCCACATTGTGGGTCTGCGCCCGCAGTCACTTGCTGATCAGCGCGCGCCTGCAACCGCTGCACTCGGTGGACAAGTTGCGTTCGTCGGTCAAGGCCGGTGAGCACTTCCGCTCGCCGCTGGAGTTGCTGGTCCACCTGCTGCGCGACCAGGGCGAGGTGCTGACGCAGATCGTGCGCAAGACCAGCATCAGCGTCGACCACATCGAAGACCAATTGCTCTCCTCGCACCTGTCCACCAACCGCGCCGAGCTGGGCGCCATGCGCCGGGTGCTGGTGCGCCTGCAACGCCTGCTGGCGCTGGAGCCCGGCTCGCTGCTGCGCCTGCTCAACCGCCCGCCGCAGTGGCTGCAAAAGGAAGACGTCAAGGAGCTGCGCAAATCCACCGAGGAGTTTGCGCTGATCATCAACGACCTGACGGCCCTGGGCGAACGCATCAAATTGTTGCAGGAAGAAATCGCCGCCAACCTCAACGAACAAAGCAACCGCACGCTGTTTACGCTGACGGTGGTCACGGTGCTGGCGTTGCCGATCAATATCATTGCCGGCTTTTTCGGCATGAACGTAGGCGGCGTGCCGCTTTCCCAAGACCCGGAAGGCTTCTGGATTCTGGTGGCGTTGGTCGCGACCTTTACCTTGATTGCCGGGCGCTGGGCCTTCAGGAAACGCAACGACTACTGACCCTCACATGCGCTCAAAAAATCTGTGCGTTTGTAGACCAATGGCCGATCCAATCCGCTAAACACTGATCTATCGCAGCATCTCTGTAATATTCTGCAATGATCATGAGCGACATCCTCTCCGACACTGGATGTTACTGCATGGCCACCCCTTCCCTGACAGCTTCAACGCATACGTCATCCGTTGATACCCGACCCAGGCTGGACAAAAAACCCGGCCTGCTGACGGTGATCATGTTCTTTGCCGTGCTCGCGATGGGCCTGTTGTTCACCGCCTACAGCCTGATGCGCGACATGCACGAACTGGGCACGCTGGTCACCACCTGGACGCCGTTCCTGCTGCTGGGCGTGGCGCTGCTGATCGCCCTGGGTTTCGAATTCGTCAACGGTTTCCACGACACCGCCAACGCCGTGGCGACGGTGATCTACACCAACTCACTGCCGCCGCAGTTCGCGGTGGTGTGGTCGGGTTTTTTCAACTTCCTCGGGGTGCTGCTCTCCAGCGGCGCAGTGGCGTTCGGCATCATTGCCCTGCTGCCGGTCGAGCTGATTTTGCAGGTGGGTTCCTCGGCCGGTTTCGCGATGATCTTCGCCCTGCTGATCGCGGCGATCCTGTGGAACCTTGGCACCTGGTGGCTGGGCCTGCCGGCCTCGTCCTCCCATACTCTGATCGGTTCGATCATCGGCGTCGGCGTGGCCAATGCCTTGATGCACGGGCGTGATGGCACCAGCGGCGTGGACTGGAGCCAGGCGATCAAGATCGGTTACGCCCTGCTGCTCTCGCCGCTGATCGGTTTCGCTTTCGCCGCCCTGCTGTTGCTGGCCCTGCGCGCCTTCGTGAAAAACCGCGCGCTGTACAAGGCGCCCAAAGGCGACACCCCGCCGCCATGGTGGATTCGCGGCATGCTGATCCTTACCTGCACCGGTGTATCGTTCGCCCACGGCTCCAACGACGGGCAAAAAGGCATGGGCCTGATCATGCTGATCCTGGTCGGCACCCTGCCGATGGCGTATGCGCTGAACCGCGCCATGCCCGCCGAACAATCGCTGCAGTTTGCCGCGGTGGCTGAAGTGACCCAGGTCGCGCTGATGAAAAGCGCGCCGCAAGCGCTGCCGGGCGACCCGCGCCCCATCCTCTCGACCTACGTGCGGACCAAGGACGCCACACCCGAACTGATCCCGGCCCTCGCCGCCCTCGCCGGCCAGATCGGCGATGAAGTCAAAGGCTACGGCTCTTTGGCTAAAGTCCCCGCCGAAGCCGTAGGCAACGTGCGTAACGACATGTACCTGACCAGCGAAACCATTCGGTTGATGGACAAGGCCAAGATCGGCAACTTCGACGCCGACACCCAAGGCAAGCTGCAACTGTTCAAGCAACAGATCGACAACTCCACGCGCTTCATTCCGCTGTGGGTGAAGATCGCCGTGGCCATCGCCCTGGGGCTCGGGACCATGGTCGGCTGGAAGCGCATCGTGGTGACCGTGGGCGAGAAAATCGGCAAGACGCACATGACTTACGCCCAAGGCGCCTCGGCCGAGACCGTGGCGATGCTGACCATCGGCGCTGCGGATATGTTCGGCTTGCCGGTGTCGACCACCCATGTGTTGTCGTCCGGCGTGGCGGGGACCATGGTGGCGAACGGCGGCGGCTTGCAGATGAAGACCATCCGCAATTTGCTGATGGCCTGGGTGCTGACCTTGCCGGCAGCGATTCTACTGTCGGGTAGCCTGTACTGGTTATTCACCCAACTCTTCTGACCCAGCGCCGGATCAAAGGTGGGAGGGGCTTGCTCCCTCCCACATTGTTGGCCGGCGTGGCAGTGACCAGGGTGGCGATGCTGCTCTACTGGCTGTTCACCAAACGCTGCTGACCCACTACATTTTGCTGGGCGGTGTTTCAGGTATTGAAGAGCCCGGTCATTGCCTTCAGACGCTTCTTGTACACCCGCCGCGCCTCCAACGCCTGCTCCAGGCTGACCGCCACAAACCCCGCCCGCTGGTTCGGCTGCATCTGCCCGATCAAGTCCAGGTCGGCACTGATCACCGTGCCGATCATCGCGTAGCCGCCGCCCGACACCGCGTCCCGATGCAGCACGATCGGCTCCAGCCCGGCCGGCACCTGGATCGAGCCGATCGGGTAGCAACTGTCGACGATGTTCGACGGATCGGACCCCGCGCCAAACGGCTGCTCCCGTGGCTGAAAGCTCAACGCACTGCCGCCCTTGAAGCGATAGCCGATACGATCCGCCTCGGACCCCACCGTCCACGGCTCGGCAAAAAAGCTGCTTTTCGCCGCCGCCGTCAGGCGTTCGTAATACAGGCCGGGCACCACGCGCAAGGTCACATCGCCACCGACTGCCCGGCGCAAGGCCATCGGCAAGCTGTTGCCCGCCCGCCCCTGCCCACTGGGCTCGCCGATGGGCAGCTCATCCCCCGCCTGCAACCGCCGCCCGTGAAAGCCACCGAGTGCGCCGAGGGTGTAGGTCGAGCGACTGCCGAGCACCAACGGCACGTCGATGCCGCCGGCGACCGCCAGATAGGTACGCGCACCGGCCAGGGGGAATTCGAAGCGCAACACCTGCCCGGCGCGGACCTGGAACGCGGTGTCCTGGTGGACCACTTCACCGTCCAGGCGCGGCGCCATCAAGGCGCCGCTCAGGGCGACCAAGGCGTCCCGGCGAAACTCCAGCACGGGACCGATCAGCGTGCATTCCAGGCCGGCCGCGCCCGGTGGGTTGCCCACCAAATGGTTGGCCGCGCTCAGCGCGTACTGGTCCAGCGCGCCCGACGGCGGAATACCCAGGTGGTAATAACCTTCGCGGCCCAGGTCCTGTACCGAGGTCGCCAGGCCGGGTTTGAGCACCTTGATCATGCCAGCGCCTCCTGCAGGGTTTTCGGATAACCGATGGGGTCGGCGAGAAACGCATCCAGGGAAAATTCCAGGGGGCGGATGCGCAGGTCGAAACGTCCTGCGTCCACCTCGGCGACGGCCAGGTCGTAGGCCTCGCGGTCGATCGGTTTGAACTGCACGATGTCGCCCGGCCGGAAGAACACCATGTGGTCCTTGAGGTAGGCCAACTGCTGCGCCGGGTCGTAGATCGGTGCCGGAGTGACGCCAAACATCTGGTAGCCGCCAGCGCCGCGCACCGAGTAGATGCAGCCAAAGCAGCCGCCATGGCCGAGGGTCAGTTTCGGCGTGTCGGTGCGCGGGCGCAGGTACTTGGGCACCTGCAACTGCCGCTCGCGCTCGACCATCTGGAACATGAACGGCAAGCCCGCGACAAAGCCGACCATCGACACAAACCACGGCGCGCCACTGTGGGCCGCGATGAAAGCGTCGACATCGGCCAGGCCGTTGATCCGCGCCGCATATTCCAGGTCGGTGCCGCCGGGGTCTTGATGGCGATCGCGAAAGCGCATCAGGGTTTCGTGGGTCCAGGGGTCGTTGTAGAGCACCGGGATTTCGATGATGCGCGTGTGCAAGGTGCGTTCGGCCACGGCCTGGGCTTCGGCGCTTTGCACCGCGTCGAGCAGCACATGGGGCGCAATGCGGTCCGGGTCGAAGCGGATCTGGAAGGAGGCGTTGGCCAGGCACACATCCAGCACACCGTCCAACGCCAGGCGTTCCACGGCGCGGGTCACGGCCATGCCTTTGAAGAAAGCCTCCAGGGACATGCTGTCGCTGACCTCGGCGAACAGGTGTTCATCGGCGCCGAAGCTGTAGCGGATGGGGGACGTTTCAGCCATGTCTGTTCCTCTTGGAATCGTTATAGAAAGGCAGGCAAAAAAGTATGGGGTCGATCTTATTCGGGTGTTCTGACCGCAATGCCTGCTTGGTCCAGGGCTTCACGGGTGGCTTCGACCAATTCCAGGGCGCCGGGGGTGTCGCTGTGCAGGCAGATGGAATCGAATTCGATAAACAGGTCTTCGCCTTCTACGGTGCGTACAAGACCCGTCTGACAAGCCCGTAGGACCCGCGCCGCGACGGTGGCAGGGTCGAGGGCGCGCACCGTGCGGGTGAACACGATGGAGCCGCTCAGGTCGTACTCGCGGTCGGCGTAGAACTCACGCACCACCGGCTGCCCCAGTTCCCTGGCAATGCGCCAGATCACCGAATTCGGCATGCAGTACAGCAACAGTGTCGGCTCAATCAGTTGCAGGTTTTGCACCAACAACCGCGCGGCGTCTTCATCGCGGGCCAGGTGCATGTAGAGCGCGCCGTGGGGCTTGATGTGTTGCACGGGCACACCCTGGGCGCGGGCGATTTCACGCAGGGCGCCGAGCTGGTAGAGCATGTCGTCCACCAACTCCTGGGCCGGCGCGTTGATATGGCGGCGACCGAAGCCCACCAGGTCGCGAAAGCCCGGATGGGCGCCGATGGCGACCCCCAGTTGCTTGGCGCGTGCGACGGTGCGGCGCATGGTGCCGGGGTCGCCGGCGTGGAAGCCGGTGGCGATATTGGCCGAGCTGATGTAGGCCATCAGCTCGGCATCGACGCCATCGCCGATCGTCCAGGGGCCGAAGCCTTCGCCCATGTCTGAATTGAAATCCACTGCCTGCATGAAAAGTCGCTCCGCCAAAGGTGATGCTGAAAAGTAGGCTGCGGCTTGACCCCTTGGGAAGATCTATTATCAGATGGCCTATCTTCTGAAAAACAGATATCGCCATGTCGCTGACCTTGCGCCAAATCCGCTACTTCGTCGCCACCGCCGAGATCGGCCAGATTTCCCAGGCGGCGATTCACCTGAACATCTCCCAATCGGCCGTGACCACGGCGATCAAGGAACTGGAGGCGATGCTCGGCGTGCAATTGTTCGTGCGTTCGGCCCAGGGCATGAACCTGACCGACGCCGGGCGGCACTTTCTCAACCGCGCCTATGTGATCGTGCGCAGTGTCGACGACGCGCTGAACAGCCCATTGCCCGACTACCGCGCCAGCGGCGTGCTAAGGGTCGCCGCCAGTTACACGGTGCTCGGTTACTTCCTGCCGCACCATCTGCAGCGCATGGAACACTGGCACCCGGACGTGACCATCGAGGTGTTCGAGCAGGAGCGCCAGGCCATCGAACACGGCCTGCTCGACGGCCAGTTCGACATGGCCGTGGTGCTCACCGCCAACCTCACCCACGCGGATATCGTGTCGGAAATCCTCTTCAACTCCGAACGCCGCCTGTGGCTGCCCAGTCATCACCCATTATGCGAACGCGGCGCCGTCAGCCTGGCGGACGTGGCCCGCGAGCCCTACATCCTGCTGACTGTCGACGAAGCCGAACACAGTGCCATGCGCTACTGGGAACAGGCCGGGCAAACGCCCAAGGTGCGGCTGCGCACCAGTTCGGTGGAAGCGGTGCGCAGCATGGTCGCCAATGGCAGCGGCGTGGCGATCCTGTCGGACCTGGTGCATCGGCCCTGGTCCCTGGAAGGCAAGCGCATCGAAACCCTGACCGTGACCGACCCGGTGACGCCCATGAGCGTCGGCCTGGCCTGGCACCGCGAGCGCGCATTTACCCCGGCGATGCAGGCGTTCCGGGACTACTTCCACGACGCCTTCCTGGCCCCGCAGCAGTTGTCGGCACGGCGTTAGAGTTGGGCTTGCAGCGTCGCGGCCAACCAGTCCATGAACACCCGCACCCGCAGCGGTAAATGCCGCTGCCCGGCATAGAGCAGGGACACGTCCAACGGCGGCGCCGGGTATTCCGGCAAAACCGCCACCAGTTCGCCACTGGCCAACTGATCGCCAATGCCCAGGGCCGGCACCTGGATAATCCCGAAACCGCCCAGGCAAGCCGACTTGTAGGCATCAGTGCTGTTGACCGTGACCCGCCCGGCCATGGGCAGGCGCTGCACCTTGTTGCCCTGCAGGTATTCGAACCCCGCCGAGCGCGAACCCAGCGGGCGCACGTAATGCACCAAGTGGTGGTCGGCCAGGTCGGCCAGCGTCCGCGGCACGCCATAGCGTTGCAGGTAGCCCGCGCTCACGCAGTTGATCATCGGCATGCTGCACAACAACCGGGCGACCACCGACTGGTCCGGCTGTGCACCGACGCGCAGCACGCAATCGAACCCCTCGGCCAGCAGGTCGACCTGACGGTCGGTGGCGCTGATTTCCAGCTCGATCAACGGGTGCGCGTCCATGAAATGCGGCAGGCGCGGCAGGATCAAATCCCGCGCCATCATGGTCGGCAGGTCCACCCGAATGCGTCCGGTCAGTTGTGTTTCGTCCTGGCGAAACAAGCCCTCCAGTTCCTCCATGTGCGCAAGCAAGTCCTTGCTGCGTTCATACAGCACACGGCCGTCCTGGGTCGCCTGCACCTTGCGCGTGGTGCGCTGCAGCAGGCGCGCGCCGAGCAGTTCTTCCAGTGCCTGCACATGCTCGGACACCGTGGAACGCGGCAGGCCCAGGCTCTCGCCGGCGCCGGTGAAACTCGACAGTTCGGTGACGCGCACGAAGGTGCGCAGCAACTCCAGTTTGTTCATGGGATTGTTCGCTTTTTCCGGCCAGTGATTTCGCTTTACCGCTGTTTATCACGTTACAGGCGGACAAATACACTCATTCCCACGATCACCTCAGAGGACTGCACCATGACCCGCAAAATCGCACTGATCACCGGCGCCAGCCGCGGCTTGGGTAGAAGCGCTGCGTTGCGCCTGGCCGCACAAGGCGTGGATATCATCGGCACTTACCACAGCCAGGCGGATGAAGCCCAGGCAGTGGTCGAGCAGATCGAACAATGGGGTGGCCGCGCCGCCATGCTGAAACTGGATGTGAGCCAGAGCGCCACCTTCGACGCGTTCGTCGAAGCCGTCAGCGGCGTGCTCAAGCGTGTTTTCGCACGGGATGATTTCGACTTTCTGATCAACAACGCCGGTATCGGCATCCACGCCAGCTTTGCCGAGACCAGCGAAGCGCAGTTCGACCAACTGGTCGCGATTCAATTCAAAGGCCCGTTTTTCCTGACCCAGAAACTGCTGCCGCTGATCCGTGACGGTGGCCGCATCCTCAATATCTCCAGCGGCCTCGCCCGTTTCAGCCTGCCCGGCTATGCCGCGTATGCGGCGATGAAAGGCGCCATGGAAGTGCTGACCCGCTACCAGGCCAAAGAGCTCGGCGCGCGCGGTATCAGCGTCAACATCCTCGCGCCGGGCGCCATCGAAACCGACTTCGGCGGCGGCGCCGTGCGCGACAACGCCAACCTCAACGCGATGGTCGCCAATAACACCGCCCTGGGCCGCGCCGGGTTACCGGATGATATCGGCGGGGCCATTGCCAGCCTGCTGGCGGACGGTAGCCACTGGATCACCGGCCAGCGGATCGAGGCTTCGGGCGGCATGTTTCTGTAAGAGCTTTTCGCGCATCACGTCGTAGCCCCAGTGGTACACGTAGGTGTACGGCAGGAAAAACAGCAACACGCCGATATCGAGGATAAACGCCTGCAGCAGGCTGATGTTCAGCCACGCGGCAATCAACGGCACGCACATCAGGACCAGCCCGCCTTCAAACAGCAAGGCGTGCAACACTCGGGTCCAGCCGTTGTTGGCCAGTTGCAGGCGTGCCTTGATGCGGTCGAACAGGCCGTTGAAAATCACGTTCCAGGTCAGCGCCATCAGGCTGATTGCCAGGGTGACCATGCCCATTTCCACCGCGGGCTTGTCCATGATCCACGCCAGCAACGGCGTGCAGATCAACAACGCCAGGGCCTCGAAACCGATGGCCTGGCACACACGTTCAGTAATCGACTTGGTAGGGTTCATGCCCCGGCTCCGTGAGTGACTGTGTTGCCATCATTGCGTTTTGTATCGATACTTCATAACCAATAACCATCGATAAAGGCGATAGTCATGGCCTCCCATGAAGTGCTCCAGGCCTTTGTTCAGGCCGCGACCCAAGGCTCTTTTTCTGCGGCGGCACGCAAGCTGGGCAAGAGCCAGTCCACCGTCAGCGCGGCGGTGGCGAGCCTGGAGATTGACCTCGATGTGCTGCTGTTCGACCGCAGCAGCCGCAAGCCGACGCTGACCGCCGCTGGCCACGTGCTGCTGCAACGCGCCGAGCAGGTGCTGGAGGCAAGCAGTCGGCTGGCGCTGGCGGCAAGTCAGCTATCCCAGGGGTTGGAGGCGAAAGTGACGATTGCGATGTCCGACACCTACCAGTCGGAGCGCTTCGAGCTTGCGCTCAAGGCCTTTGAGCAACGCTACCCCGACCTGGAACTGGAATGGCTGATCGCCGAGTGCGAAGACCTGATAGCCCTGGTGCAAAGTGGCCGGGCCCAGATTGCCCTGGTGGAGGCCCAGGAGGTTTACCCACCCGACCTGAGCCGTTCGCCAGTGGAAGAGCGCACCGAAATTGCCCTGTTCGTCGCGCCCACGCACCCCTTGGCCAGCCTGGAAAGCGTCAACCAACAGGTGTTGCAGCAACACCGTGAGCTGCGCCTGGCGAGCATCATCAACCCGAATGAAACCCGCCCCATGGGCCGCGTCTGGTCGGCGCCGAGTTTTCTGATGCTGATGGAAATGGCCCAGCTCGGTTTTGGCTGGGCCGCACTGCCGCGCTGGTTGGTGGAACGCTTTGGCAATGCCGGGCTGATTGAACTGAGCGTGCGCAGTTGGCCGCGCTCGGTGGCGGTGGATGCGCTGTGGTCGCGGCAATATCCGCCGGGGCCTGCGGGGAGTTGGTTGTTGGGGCAGATGCTCGATTGAGTTCGTCCAGAGCAGGCAGCGCTTGGTGGTCCCACAGTGGAAATGCGTTGGACGCTAGATCGGGGTCAGGCTGGCCAGGCGGCGCTCGAGGAAGTGCTTTTCCGGGGTTTGCCGGGTCAGAGACAGGGCTTTTTCATACGCCAGCCGCGCCTCGTCCAGCCGCCCCAATTGTCGGCAGAATTCGCCACGCGCCGAATACGCCAGGTGATAGTCCAGCAATTCGCCCCGCGCCAGAATCGCCTCCACCTGTTGCAATCCGGCCAACGGCCCATCGCGCATGGCCAGCGCCACTGCGCGGTTCAGTTCGATCACGGGCGACGGCACGGTGCTGAGCAGCACATCGTATAGCCCGACAATCTGCGGCCAGTCGGTGTGCTCGGCACTCGGCGCTTCGGCATGTACCGCCGCAATCGCCGCCTGCAAGCCATAGGGCCCAAAGCGCCGGGTCGTCAGCGCTTGCTCCACCAGTGCGCAGCCTTCGGCAATCAGGGATGCATCCCACAATGCTCGGTCCTGTTCGTCCAGGAGCACCAATTCGCCGCTGGCCGAGGTCCGCGCCGGGCGGCGCGACTCGTGCAGCAGCATCAATGCCAGCAAGCCCATGACTTCCGGCTCCGGCAGCAACTCCAGCAACAAACGGCCGAGGCGGATGGCTTCACGGGTCAGGTCGTCGCGCGTGAGATCCGTGCCCATCGACGCCGAGTAGCCTTCGTTGAACACCAGGTAAATCACACGCAGCACGCTGTCGAGGCGCTCGGGCAATTCGGCCAGCGACGGCACCTGATAGGGAATCTTCGCCTCGCGGATCTTGCCCTTGGCCCGCACGATCCGCTGGGCGATGGTGGCCGGCGGAACCAAAAAGGCGCGGGCGATTTCTTCGGTGGTCAGGTCGCAGATTTCACGCAAGGTCAACGGCACTTGGGCGTCAGCCGCCAGCGCCGGGTGGCAGCAGGTGAAGATCAGGCGCAGGCGGTCGTCTTCCACGTCTTCGTCGTCCCAATCGGCCGCTGCCAGCGCATCGGCCTGCGCCTGCAATAACGGGGTGAAACGGGCCTGGCGGCGCAGGCGATCGATGGCCTTGAAGCGCCCGGTCGAGACCAGCCATGCCCGCGGATTGCTCGGCACGCCGTCGTGCTCCCAGCGCTGCATGGCGACCAGGAACGCCTCGTGCAGCGCTTCCTCGGCCAGGTCGAAATCGCCGAGCAAGCGAATCAGCGTCGCCAGCACGCGCCGTGATTCGCGGCGGTAAATCGTCTCGATCGGAGGGGTCAATCGGGCAGATCCTGGGTCACCGGGCGATTGGGCGCGTCGCCCCCAGGTTTGATAAACCGTTCACATTCGGCAGGTTGAGTGTTCATGGGTAAACCTCCTGTTTATGTTATGGGTGTTTTGTGTTCAGAGATTCAATTGGCGCACGGGGCGTACTTCCACACTACCGACCCGGGCCGCCGGAATGCCGCCGGCGACCTGGAGCGCTTCGTTCAAGTCCCGGGCTTCGATCAGGTAAAACCCGGCCAACTGCTCCTTGGTTTCGGCAAACGGCCCGTCGGTGATCGACAGCTTGCCATTGCGCATACGCACAGTGGTGGCGGTGCTCACCGACTCCAGCGGCTCAGCGGCGAGCATGCGCCCGCTCTTTTCGACGGACTGCGCGTAGGCGAAGCACTCCGGGTCGGCCGGACTGTCCGGCGCGGTGTGCAGCACCTGTTCGTTGCTGTAGATCAGGCACAGGTATTTCATGGCGTTCTCCGTTTTCGGACTACTGACTATAGTTCGCGGGGCTCAAGGTTTCAGGTCGAACAGCGCGACGCCGGTGGCCATGTCGAAGGGGGCCGACCAATGCTCATGCACCACCTTCCATTGGCCGTCGACACGCTGGTAACCGACGGTGACGCGCATCCAGCAGGTCTTGAGCACGCCGTCCGGGCCGGTGCCACCGCAGTGAGCCAGCCAATGGGCAAAGGCGCTGTTGTCGGCGGCGACGATATGCAACTCATGGAAGTCGAACACACCGGGGCCGGGGCAGACTTCCATGCACGCCTGCCAGTGCGCGCGGTAGGCCGCCTTACCCTTGAACTGCAGGGCGCTAACCGCGTCGAACGCGATGATATCGTCGGCGTAAAAGCTGACAATCTTATCGATGTCCTTGGCGACGACGGCTTGTTTCCATTGTTTGATCAGGGTGTGGATTGCAGTGTTCATGGCGATACTCCTGGGGGGTGAAAATCTTCAGAGACACCCTTAGTCGAATGGCCCGTCGCCCGATCGACAGCGCGCTGAAAAAAAATCTCGCAGCGTGCAAACCCGATAGACTGCGCCCTTCTTTGCAGCCGTTCGGACGCCCCGATGCAAACCCGCCTTGTCGCCTACGAGGCGCTGAACGCTGTGCAAACACAGCAAGTCGGCGCGATCGAAGTTCACCCTGAGCAGTTGCCGTTTTGCGGCGACATGTATTGCGCACTCAACACCCTGCTGGTCAACCCCAGCCCCGGCATCAAAGGCTTTGCGCTGCTGGCCGACGATGTGCCCGTGGCCTTCCTCCTGCTCAAATGCCCGCCATGCCTGCCCCATTGGGCCGATGCCCACAGCGCCACGCTGCACGCGTTGCAGGTGGATCGCAGCCAACAGGGCCGGGGATTTGGCAAAGCCTGCCTGCAGGCGCTACCCGCGGCGGCGCTTCAGGCCTGGCCGCAGATCAAGGCGCTGGAGTTGTCGGTGGACACGCACAATGTCGCGGCGATGGGCTTGTACCTGGGGCTGGGCTGGGTGGATCGCGGGGAGGCGTACAAAGGGCGGGTCGGGTATGAGCGCCGTTTGAGTCGGGGCTTGGAGCCGCAGTAGATGTCACGTAGAGATGACAGCGACCAACGCTTGAGGGGACGCTGGATCATGAGCATTCCCGCGCAGGAAAAACGGCCGAAGAGTCGCCATCATCTTCGGCCGGCGCTTCAGGCCTTTGCTTCCACAGGCAGCCAGACCTCCACGGTGCCGAGGCCCTTTCTCACATCAAAATCCGCGCTGTACCGCTCGAAATCCACGCCGGCAACCTTGTACCCGGAATGCGGCAACCATTCGAACATGATCCGCTCGTAGGTCTGCGGCAACGCGTGCACCTCGCCGTAGTGCGCGAACACGGCATAGTGATGCGGCGGGATTTCGATGAACTCGAAATTGCTCGGCACATCGCCCTTGGCGGGGACTTCAACCCCGGCGATGTAGTCGAACTCATCGTGTCTGGGGTTATGACAAACCCCGTAGGTAAAGCCGCCCAAACGCTTTTTGATGTATTTGACGCTCTCGTCAAAAACGCCCCACAACTTGGGAATATCCCCGGTGGTGGCCTTCGAATAATGCCCTTGCACCCCGGCGATCACCAGGGCCTTGCCCTCTTCCATGCGCGGCTCTAACGGTTGTTGCGTCTGCTGATCCATCTGAACAGTCTCCTTCTTATGAGAGAACAAACCCGTATTGAGTATAGGGGTATATCCGGATTGCACTGCATGTAGAAATTTTTCCTACGCATCTGGACAACTGGCCATCATCAACCGTATTGTCTGCCCCGCAGGCCACCGCAGTGGCCGACGTCGCTCGGACGGTTCCGGGCGCTTACGTACTTTCGAGGCAACAATGGCCGACCAAGGTTTGCCGCGCCGCTTTGCGCGCATAGATCGACTCCCCCCCTACGTTTTCAATATCACTGCCGAGCTGAAGATGGCTGCGCGTCGGCGCGGCGAAGACATCATCGACTTGAGCATGGGCAACCCTGACGGCCCGACCCCACCACATATCGTGGAAAAAATGGTCACCGTCGCCCAGCGTGAAGACACCCA
Source organism: Pseudomonas sp. Pse79 (assembly GCF_024519615.1). Lineage (NCBI taxonomy): Bacteria > Pseudomonadati > Pseudomonadota > Gammaproteobacteria > Pseudomonadales > Pseudomonadaceae > Pseudomonas > Pseudomonas sp. Pse79. The sequence continues at coordinate 180,864 of NZ_JALJRR010000010.1, read as the reverse complement.
CGGCTACTCCACCTCCAAAGGCATTCCGCGCCTGCGCCGGGCGATTTCGCGCTGGTACAAGGACCGTTATGAAGTGGATATCGACCCCGAGTCGGAAGCCATCGTCACCATCGGTTCCAAGGAAGGCCTGGCGCACTTGATGCTGGCCACCCTGGACCAGGGCGACACCGTACTGGTGCCCAACCCGAGCTACCCGATTCATATCTACGGTGCCGTGATTGCCGGCGCCCAGGTGCGTTCGGTGCCGTTGATTCCGGGCGTGGACTTTTTCGCCGAGCTGGAACGGGCGATTCGCGGTTCGATTCCCAAGCCGAAGATGATGATCCTGGGGTTCCCGTCCAACCCGACCGCGCAGTGCGTGGAGCTGGATTTCTTCGAGCGGGTGATCGCCCTGGCCAAGCAGTACGACGTGCTGGTGGTGCATGACCTGGCCTACGCCGACATCGTCTACGACGGCTGGAAAGCCCCGTCGATCATGCAGGTGCCGGGCGCCAAGGACATTGCGGTGGAGTTTTTCACCCTGTCCAAGAGCTACAACATGGCCGGCTGGCGCATTGGTTTCATGGTGGGCAACGCAGAACTGGTCAACGCCCTGGCGCGGATCAAGAGCTACCACGACTACGGCACCTTCACCCCGCTGCAAGTGGCGGCGATTGCCGCGCTGGAAGGCGACCAACAGTGCGTGAAAGACATCGCCGAGCAGTACCGCCAGCGCCGCAATGTACTGGTCAAAGGCCTGCATGAGTTGGGCTGGATGGTGGAGAATCCCAAGGCGTCGATGTACGTCTGGGCCAAGATCCCCGAAGCGTATGCCGCCATGGGCTCGCTGGAGTTTGCCAAGAAGCTGCTGCTGGAAGCCAAGGTCTGTGTATCGCCGGGGATTGGCTTTGGTGAATATGGCGACGACCATGTGCGCTTTGCGCTGATCGAGAACCAGGACCGGATTCGCCAGGCGGTACGCGGGATTCGCGGGATGTTCCGCGCCGATGGCCTCTTACCAAAAAACGGCGTCTAACTCAGTCAAACATGTGGGAGGGGGCTTGCTCCCGATGGCAGGGTGTCAGTCACTGTATCGGGTGACTGAAACACCGCTATCGGGGGCAAGCCCCCTCCTACATTTGGATTGGGTTTGCACCCTTGCCTTACGGTGTGTCTGTCACACCACCAACGACAGCAACATGATGAAGATCAGCGCCACCACCGACAGAATGGTCTCCATCGCCGTCCAGGTCTTGAACGTCTCGGCCACGGTCATGTTGAAGTACTGCTTCACCAGCCAGAACCCCGCATCGTTGACGTGAGACAGGATCAACGAACCCGCCCCCGTCGCCAACACCAGTAGCTCGCGGTTAACCCCCGGAATCATGCCCACCACCGGCACCACGATGCCTGCGCCAGTGATGGTCGCGACTGTCGCCGAACCGGTCGCCACCCGAATCACCGCCGCCACCAGCCACGCCAGCAGGATCGGGTTGATCTGCGCGTTCACCGCCATATGGCCGATCACGTCGCCCACGCCGCTGGTCACCAGCATCTGTTTGAAACCACCACCGGCACCGATGATCAGGATGATCGCGGCGGTCGGCGCCAGGCTGGCGTCGAGCAGCTTGAGGATCTGCTTGGAGTGGATGCCCTGGCGATGACCGAAGGTGTACAGCGACAGCAGCAACGCCAGCAGCAAGGCACTGATCGGGTGACCGATCATGTCCATCCAGTTGCGCACCACATGACCGTCGACCAAGGCGATGTCGGCGAAGGTTTTCAGCAGCATCAGGAATACCGGCAACAGCACGGTGATCAGGGTGATGCTGAAGCTCGGCAGCGTCTTGTGCTCCGACTCGCGGGCCAGTTGGTCGATCAGTTCCTGGGACGGATTGCCCGGGATGTACTTGGCGATGAACGTACCGAAGATCGGGCCGGCGATGATGGCAGTCGGCAGCGCGACGATCAGGCCGTACAGAATGGTCTTGCCGATGTCCGCGCCAAACACGCCGATGGCCAGCAGCGGGCCCGGGTGCGGTGGCACCAGGCCATGGACCGCCGACAGGCCGGCGAGCAGCGGGATGCCGATCTTGATCAGCGACACGCCGGTACGGCGCGCGACGATAAACACCAGCGGGATCAGCAACACAAAACCGATCTCGAAGAACAGCGGGATACCCACCAGGAACGCGGCGAACATCATCGCCCACTGGACCTTTTCCTTGCCGAAGGCGCGGATCAGGGTCTGGGCGATCTGATCGGCACCGCCAGATTCGGCCATCATCTTGCCGAGCATCGTACCCAGCGCGAGGATAATGCCGACAAAGCCGAGCACCCCGCCGAAGCCGTCCTGGAAGGCCTTGATGATCTTGTCCACGGGCATGCCCGAGGTCAGGCCAAGGAAGCCGGCGGCGATGATCAACGCGATAAACGGGTGAACCTTGAACTTGGTGATCAAGAAGATCAGACCAATGATAGTGACCACTGCATCAAGCAGCAGGTAGGACTCGTGGGACATGCCAAACATGGGGGTCTCTCCTGTTTGTTGTTGTTATTAAAGCGGGTGTTGAATTTGTTGTCGGAGATAGCGCTATCTTTTCCGACACAAAAATTAATGAGCTGGTTCAAAACCGTGTTTGCACCACCACGCATGGGTTTGCTCGGCCAACGCCTCGACGCTGTCTTCGCTGGCGTTGAGGGCCAGGGTCAGCGGCTCGCCGATGGGCGACTCAAGGGTGGCGAACTGGCTGTCGATCAGGCTTGCCGGCATGAAATGCCCGGGCCGATGGGACACGCGGTCGGCGGCGACTTCGCGGTTCAGTTCCAGAAACACAAAGCCCAGGCCCGGCGCGGCTTCGCGCAGGTGGTCGCGGTATTTCTTTTTCAATGCGGAACAGGTGAGGACCGGGTGTTCGCCGGCCTTGAGCGAACGGCGCAACTCATCGCACAGGATGTCGAGCCAGCCGGCGCGGTCGTTGTCGTCGAGGGGGTGGCCGGCGCTCATTTTTTCGATGTTCGCGGCGGGGTGAAAGCTGTCGCCTTCAATGGCGGTGGCACCGTTCAGACGGCACACGGCCTCGCTGACGCTGGTCTTGCCGCAGCCGGCGACACCCATGATGACCAGGGCGGTAACAGGTTGACTCATGAAACACCTCAGGACGCAGATAGCGCTACCTTTGCACGCTGTAAGGCTAGTGCAAAAACAGGCTTTTCCCGCGCCGTCTTGTCTTTTTTTATGGAGTGACGCGTGCATCCGCTCCAAGCATTTGAACTGGATCAGGCAACCCAGCATTCAAGCATTTGCAGCCGTTTGGAGACAGCGCTACCTTAGTGCCTCGATTTTTGTTTGGCAAGCCGCCTGATGACCTCCAAGAACGATAAAAATACGCGCACCACGGGTCGCCCGACCCTCAATGAAGTCGCCCGCCTGGCCGGCGTCAGCCCGATTACCGCTTCCCGCGCCTTGCGTGGCATCAGCACCGTGGCCACCGAACTGGTGGAAAAAGTGCAACGGGCCGCCGCCGAGTTGAACTACGTGGTCAACCCCGCCGCCCGCGCCCTGGCCTCGGCCCAGAGCCATTCGGTGGTGGTGCTGGTGCCCTCGCTGTCCAACCTGCTGTTTATCGAAACCCTCGAAGCGATCCACCAGGTGCTGCGGCCCAAGGGCTTTGAAGTGCTGATCGGCAACTCCCACTATTCCCGCGACGAAGAAGAGACTTTGCTGCGCAACTACATGGCCTACCAGCCGCGGGGTTTGCTGCTGACCGGGTTCGATCGGACCGAAAGCGCGCGACGGATGGTCGAGGCCAGCAATGTGCCGTGCGTGTACATGATGGATCTGGACCCCAACGCTGGCGTGAACTGCGTGGGCTTTTCGCAGTTGGCGGCGGGTGAGACGGCGGCGGCGCATTTGCTGTCCCGTGGGCGCAAGCGCCTGGCGTATATCGGCGCGCAACTGGACCAACGCACCTTGCTGCGCGGCGAAGGCTTCCGCCGTGCGTTGCAACAGGCCGGGCTGTACGACCCGGCGCTGGAACTGTTGACGCCACGCCCCTCCTCCGTGGGCCTGGGCGGCGAGTTGTTCTTGCAGTTGCTGGCGGCCCATCCGGATGTGGATGCGATCTTCTTCGGCAACGACGACCTGGCCCAGGGCGCGCTGCTCGAAGCCCTGCGTCACGGCATCAACGTCCCGGGGCGCGTGGCCGTGCTGGGTTTCAACGACCTGCCCGCCTCCTCCTTCATGGTGCCGCGCCTGAGCAGCATCAGCACGCCGCGCGAGGCCATCGGTCGGCGCGCGGCGGAGCATCTGCTGACGGTCATGGCGGGGAACAAGATCGCCAAGCCGGTGGTGGACATGGGGTTTGAGTTGCAGGTGCGGGAGAGCACGTAGGACGCGGCTGACATTGCGATGTTGCCCTGGCAATTCATCAGTTGAGGGAGCTGAGCGTATTGCCAGTGGGCAAAGCCATGGCCCCACACACATTTTTAACCGTGCCCGCTTGAAGGCATCGCCGTAGTGCCCGACCCCTGCTAGATTGAGTGTTCTCCACTGCCAGAGAAGCACCATGGGACACTCACTGAAAATCTTGGGTCGCGCTTCGTCCATCAACGTGCGCAAAGTGCTCTGGACCTGCCAGGAACTGGGCATCGACTATGTGCGCGAAGACTGGGGCATCGGCTTCAAGCCGACCCAATCCGCCGAATTCCTTGCCCTGAACCCCAACGCCCAAGTGCCGGTGCTGATCGACGACCACGGAGTGCTGTGGGAGTCCAACACCATCTGTCGCTATCTGGTGAACCTCTACCAACGCCACGACCTGCTGCCTCTCGAGCCCGCCCCCCGCGCCCGGGTCGAGCAGTGGATGGACTGGCAAGCCACCGAACTCAACCCGTCCTGGGGCTATGCCTTCCAGGCCTTGGTGCGCAACAGCCCCGATCATCAGGACCCGCAGCGCATCAAGGCGGGCGTGCAAGCCTGGCACGACAAGATGGGCCTGCTGGAACAACAGTTGGCAAAGACCGGTGCCTACGTGGCCGGCGACGAATTCACCCTGGCTGACATCCTCATCGGCCTCTCGGTTCACCGCTGGCAGATGACGCCGATGGAGCGCCCGTCCTACCCGGCAGTTGCCGCGTATTACCAGCGCCTTGGCCAGCATGCCGGCTTTAAGACCTTCGCCCTCGACGGCCATGACTGATCACAAAGACGGCAACGTGAAAGGACTCAACGCACAGCTCTCAGGTGCCTGCGACAGAATCGGCAAAACGCTTTTTTCGAAACATCGAAAGACCGTCTGTCAGGAAAGCGCAGGGACCTGTCAGGTCTGACAGTAGCCCCGTTTCTCCTCTTCGCCTATTCATAAGCACACGCAATGTGCAACACATTGCCCCTTGAATATGGAGAAGCAATCATGGGTTCGGTACTGGGTAAAAACGATGCAATCTCTGGGGTAATAGCCGGATGGACGGTTCCCTTTAGCACAGACTTTGTAGCTCATTTGAATGGCGGGTCAGGCTTTAATTCAACAGTCGGGATCATGACCGATTTCGCCCTGCTTAAAATCAGCATTGACCAAAATATCAAGGAAGGCGAGACCTACGAGATTGGTGCAACGGCCAGTGAAGACCACAAGGTAAGGCTTGAATTTGACGACACGAGGTCAGGTGAACAGGGCACCTATTTGGCAACCAGCGGAAAATTCACCGTGTTGTACCTGCAAGGCCGTGTCCTGAAGGCGTCCTTTCACTTCAAGGCCAAAACGGCGGCACTTCACCATGCCCTGGAAATGGACTTCACGAGCGGATCGTTCATCGTCGAGGACTTCAAACACGACTGAACGGCCCTGCCACCGGGAAGGTACTGCACAAGATGGCCTGTCGACGGCAACGTTTGGCCGGCGCCAGAACAATGTTTGCCGCTAGCGCCATGCCAGCCCCCCGTAAAACCGGGGCTGTGCACCCGGCACGCTATTTGCTCCAGCTGACGCATCGAACATTTGCATAGGTGACCGATCATGCTGATTAACAACAACACTCAAGCCTTGTCGACCGTCGAAAAGCTCAAGCGCCCCGACATGGACCCCGCCAACGCCGCCGCCAGCACGCTGTACAGCGGTGCCCTGCAAACGGCGCAGCAAAGTGTGAGCGTACCCGCCGCGCAGACCCAACTGGACAAGGCCGCCGACCGCATCGACGAAGCCTTCGCCAAGACCCGCGTGCAGTTGCAGGCCTCAACGGCCGCCACCCCGGCGACCACGGATGTGCCCGCAGCCGGTTCTACCACGAGTTCCGCGCGCGCAGACTTCACCGATTACATGAGCAAAACCCCGGCCGAACGCATTCGCGAACAGTTGCTCAAGGAGCAGGGGTTGACCGAGGCGGAGGTGCAGACAATGCCGCAGGAAAAACAGGATGCAATCGCCAAGCAAGTGGCTGATCGTCTGAAGCAACAGCAAGAGCAGCAGGTAGCCGTGAAGACGGCAGAGCCACAAGCGCAATCGGTGAAAGAGACCTTGGCCGCGATCTAAGCGACCCGGCCAATGGGGCCATTCGGTCGCGCAGTAACGCCGTGTGCCAGGACGTTGATTTCCCGGCACTGGGTGCCATCACGCTAGTTGGGCATCGACAGCTCAGAGCAGGTGTGTCCTGCTCTGTGCGGTAAGGCGGGAACATCTTGCAGATCGTAGGCTTCTACACGTTCAACTTAGTGACCGAACAGCCCTGTCTCGGATTTCTTGGCTTTCTTGTCAGCGCGTTTTTCATCGGCGGTCTTTGCCGGTTTCTTCTTCGCGGCTTTCTTTGAATCCATACCTTTGGCCATGATGCATGCTCCACTTACAGGGGATGTAACAATGGGTATACCACCTATTGCCGCACATTAGGCGCTTATAATCCCCGGCCCTGGATAACGCCTGCCTGAACACCATGCCCGAATTGCACATCGAACCGCTGGCAGAGCCCCTGTGGCCGCTGCTGAACAAGTTTTATCGCCACCACGATTCGCCGATGAAGGCACTCAAGGGCGGACGTCTGTGGGTGGCGCGGGACCGCGAGATCGTCGCCGGCTTATGCCTGACGCCGGTGGTGGGCGGGCAATGGCTGACCGGGGTGTTTGTCGACCCGGCCTATCGCGGTCAGGGGCTGGCGGCGCGCTTGATTCGTCAAGCGGTGGCCGATGGGGAGGGTACGGTCTGGCTGATGTGTCATCCGGACCTGGAAGGCTGGTATCAACGCATGGGTTTCACCCAGGATACCGTGCTGCCGCAGTCCCTCAGCGAACGGTTGGTGCGCTACAAGCGCAACAAGCCGATGATCGCGATGGGCATGGAACGCGCCTTGTAACCTCCCGTGGGAGCTGAGGTTGGCGTTGCGTTGTGTCAGGAGGCTACTCGTCGGCCGTCGGGTCCATGTCGGGGAACATCACCTCGATGAACCCGAACTTGCTGAAATCGGTAATCCGCGACGGGTACAAGCGGCCGATCAGGTGATCGCACTCGTGCTGCACCACCCGCGCATGGAAGCCATCGGCAATGCGGATGATCGGTTCGCCCTTGGGGTCGAAACCTTCGTAGCGGATCTGCTGGTAACGGTCCACCGCGCCACGCAGACCGGGCACGGACAGGCAGCCTTCAAAGCCCTCTTCCATGATCGGACTGAGCGGCGTGATCAGTGGGTTGATCAAAATCGTCTGCGGTACGGCCGGCGCCTCCGGGTAGCGTTCGCTGCTCTCGAAACCAAAGATCACCAATTGCAGGTCAACACCGATCTGCGGCGCGGCCAGGCCGACACCGCCGACGTGCTCCATGGTCTGGAACATGTCATCGATCAGTTGCCACAGTTCAGGGCTGTCGAACATTTCCGGCGGGACCGGCGGAGCGATACGCAGCAGGCGCTCATCGCCCATTTTCAGGATTTCACGGATCATCAATCAGACTTCATCGGGAGTGGGCTTGGAATGGTCTCGGCCAAGACCGGAGACGTGCTTTTTTTCACCGGCATGGGTGTTTTCATCGAATGTCTTTTCTCCCGGGTCCTTGCCTTCGGCCGACATGTGCTCGATCACGGCATTCATCTCCGCCCCCAGCAACAACACGGCGGCGGAAATATAGAAGTACAGGAGCAGGACAATGATCGCGCCGATGCTGCCATACATGGCGTTGTAGTCGGCGAAGGTTTTGACGTAGTAGCCAAAGCCCAGGGACGCGACGATCCACACCACCACCGCCAGCACCGAGCCTGGGGTGATGAAGCGGAATTTCTGCTGCACGTCAGGCATCACGTAATACATGAGGGCCACGGCGAACATCAGCAGGATCACAATCAGCGGCCAGCGCAGGATGGTCCACAGCGTGACCACGAATTCCTGCATGCCGATCTGCCCTGCCAGCCATTCCATGACCTGCGGGCCGAGCACCATCAGCGCGGCGGCGGCGAGCAACATGCCAGCGATGCCGACGGTGTAGAAAACCGACAGCGGGAAACGCTTCCAGATCGGCCGGCCTTCGATCACGTCGTAGGCGGCGTTCATCGCGCTCATCATCAGGCGCACGCCGGCCGACGCGGTCCACAGGGCAATCACGATACCCACCGAAAGCAGGCCGCCCTTGGACTGCTGCAACTGGTCGATCACCGGGTTGACCTGCTCGAGGGCCTGGGGCGGCAACACCAGTTCCGACTGCAGGCGCAGCCAGGTGAAGAAGTCCGGCAAATGCAGGAAACCGATCAACGCAATGAGAAACAGCAGGAACGGAAACAACGAGAACAGCATCTGGTAGGCCAGTGCCGAGGCGTAGGTGGACATCTCGTCGTTGACGAATTCCTTGACCGTGCGTACCAGCACTTGGTGCAGCTTGAGACCATCGAGTACCGGGAAAATCATAGCGTCTCCTTTCGCCGCAAAAAGTCAGGTTCGTGGGCGACTCAGGGGCCGTTTTCTACATCAAGGTAGCCTATTTGGCGACATTGAAACAATTTCGAAAGATTAACCGCTTCAGGTGACACAAAAACGGCCATCCGTGGATGGCCGTCGGGCTGGGTGAATCCAACCGGCGAATCAGGGTCACTTGATCGCTTTCTTCACCGCATCCTTGATATCACCCACGGCTTTCTGCACTTCGCCTTTCTTTTCCTGGACCACCCCTTCAGCGCGCAGCTTGTCGTTGCCGGTCACTTTGCCGACACCTTGCTTGATGTTGCCGACTGCTTCGTTGGCGACGCCTTTTACCTTATCCGATGTGCTGCTCATGGTATTTCTCCTGGAACAATCGAGGGGTTTTGGTCATTACCTAGAGATTGACCCAAGGCTGTTCGGCAGAGTTTCAATTATTTTTACGCGGGCATTTCATCGCCGGCAGCAGGTTTGGCTTTATGTTTTGCGGCCAACCCACGAGAATGCCCGGCACATTCAGGCTACAACGCTGAATAACAGATCCCGTAGGAAGGTTATGAAACTCAATAAAGCACAGGCCATCGCCCGCAGAAACCAGGAACTGGGCGGTGCCGTACTCGGCGTCAACAACTGCCACTTCACCGACCTGGACCGCAAACGCAACATCTGGTGGTTCGACCTGCCGGTGGCGCGGATCGCGGTGGGCCAGTACGAGTGGATTCACTTGTTGCTGCACAACGCCGAGACTGACCAGTTGCTGCACCTGAAGGTGCCGACGGTGTTCCTGCGTGAAAAGCTCGAAGGCTTGGTGGTGCGCAATGCGGGCAAGCGCAAGCCAGAGATTACCCTGGAGCTGAGCGCGGACAAGGACTCGTTCCTCAAGGATGTACGCCCAGCCGGTGCTGGCGTCAGCTTCGCGCCATTCACCCTGTAGGAACGCGGTCAGAATGTGAGAGGGGGCTTGCTCCCGATAGCGGTGGTTCAGTCACTCGATGCAGTGGCTGACACTCTGCCATCGGGAGCAAGCCCCCTCTCACATTTAGGCCTGGGTTACTTTTTCAGGCCCAGTTTCTTCAGTTCTTCATCACGCAATTCGCGACGCAGGATCTTGCCCACGTTGGTGGTCGGCAAGGCATCGCGGAATTCCACGGCCTTGGGCACCTTGTAGCCGGTGACGTTGGCACGCATATGCTCCATCACCTGGTCCTTGGTCAGGGTGGCGCCCGGCTTGACCACGATGAAGATCTTGATGTGCTCCCCGGACTTCTCGTCCGGCACACCAATGGCCGCGCACTGCAGCACGCCCGGCAGGGTCGCCAGCACGTCTTCGAGTTCGTTGGGGTAGACGTTGAAACCGGAGACCAGAATCATGTCTTTTTTACGGTCGACAATCCGCATGTAGCCGTCCGGCTGGATGATCGCGATGTCACCGGTCTTCAACCAACCTTCGCTGTCGAGGATCTCGGCGGTGGCGTCTTCGCGCTGCCAGTAGCCCTTCATGACTTGCGGGCCTTTGACGCACAACTCGCCGACCTCGCCCAGGCCCAGCTCGACGCCGTCATCGGTGATGACTTTGCACAAGGTCGACGGCACCGGAATGCCGATGGTGCCGATCTGGATCTTCTGGATCGGGTTGACCGTCGCCACCGGGCTGGTCTCGGTCATGCCGTAGCCTTCGCAGATGTCGCAGCCGGTCACGGCCTTCCAGCGCTCAGCTGCGGCCAGTTGCAGGGCCATGCCGCCAGACAGGGTGACTTTCAGCGCAGAGAAGTCCAGCTTGCGGAAGCCTTCGTTGTTGCACAGCGCCACGAACAGCGTGTTCAGGCCGACAAAGCCGCTGAACTTCCACTTCGACAGCTCCTTGACCATCGCCGGCAGATCGCGCGGGTTGCTGATCAGGATGTTGTGGTTGCCGATCAACATCATCGCCATGCAATGAAAGGTGAACGCATAGATGTGGTACAGCGGCAGCGGAGTGATCAGGATCTCGCAGCCTTCATTGAGGTTGGAGCCCATCAGCGCCTTGCACTGCAGCATGTTCGCCACCAGGTTGCGGTGGGTCAGCATCGCGCCCTTGGCCACGCCGGTGGTGCCGCCGGTGTATTGCAGCACCGCCACGTCGCTACTGGCCGGGCTGACATCATTGACCGGTTGGCCGTGCCCCTTGGCCAGCACGTCGTTGAACTTGATCGCCTTGGGCAAGTGATAGGCCGGGACCATTTTCTTCACGTACTTGATGACGCTGTTGATCAGCAGGCGCTTGAGCGGCGGCAGCAGGTCGGCGACTTCGGTGACGATCACGTGTTTGACGGCAGTCTTGGGCACGACTTTTTCAGCCAGGTGCGCCATGTTGGCCAGACAGACCAGGGCCTTGGCCCCGGAGTCGTTGAATTGGTGTTCCATTTCCCGCGCGGTGTACAGCGGGTTGGTGTTGACCACGATCAGGCCGGCACGGATGGCACCGAACACGGCGACCGGGTATTGCAGGACGTTGGGCAGTTGCACGGCGATTCGATCGCCAGGCTTCAAATCGGTATGCTGTTGCAGGTACGCGGCGAAAGCGCCGGACAATTCGTACAACTCACCATAGGTGATTGTCTTGCCCAGGTTGCTGAAAGCCGGTTTGTTGGCGAAGCGCTGGCAGGACTGTTTCAGTACCGCCTGAATATTTGGATACTCGTCTGGATTGATGTCTGCAGCAATCCCGGCGGGGTACTTATCCTTCCAAAAGTCTACGTTCATGGAAGCCCACTCCTCAGCGACGCGAATTCATCATCGCATTTGATGCGATTATTATTGGTGTATGTTTTTTAGGTGAGTCTGGCGCGTTTAAGCAGGCCGAGAGGTCACAAAGCGCGCCGAGAGTAGCAGCTTTGCCAAGGGCCGACTAGAGCCAAAAGAGGGCCCTACAGTCATAAACATGACTCATGAATAACTAATAGTCATTTTTAGAGCAAAAATTCTATACGCTTGAAAATGGCTCTAGAACAGGGCTTAACGGGATAAACACAGACAAATGTGGGAGGGGGCTTGCCCCCGATAGCAGTGAATCAGCCAACACATTTGGTGACTGATCCACTGCCATCGGGGCAAGCCCCCTCCCCCATTGTCGACTGCATTTCACATCAGGCGATGTCGCGCAACTCACGCCGCAGGATCTTGCCCACCGGCGTCATCGGCAACGACTCACGCAACACGATGTGCTTGGGCACCTTGTACCCCGTGAAGTTGGTCTTGCAGTAGTTCTTCAACTCCTCAAGGCTCACGCCTTCGGCACGCGCCACCACAAACAGCTTCACCGCCTCCCCCGTGCGCTCGTCCGGTACGCCGATCACCGCGCAGTTGGCCACCGCCGGGTGAGCCATCACCACGTCTTCGATCTCGTTGGGGTAAACGTTGAAACCCGAGACGATGATCAAATCCTTCTTGCGATCCACGATGCGTACAAACCCATCCTCGTCGATCACGGCAATATCGCCGGTCTTGAGCCACCCCTCGGCGTCCAGCGCCTCGGCGGTGGCGGCCGGCTGCTGCCAGTAGCCCTTCATCACCTGCGGGCCCTTGATGCACAGCTCGCCGCGTTCGCCCAGGGGCTGCTCGGCGCCTTCATCATCGATCACCTTCATCGCCGTCCCCGGCACCGGGATGCCTACGGTGCCCAGGCGTGACTGACTGCCATACGGATTGGTGCTGGCCACCGGCGACGTTTCCGTCAGGCCATACCCTTCGCCGATCGCACAACCGGTGAGTTGCTCCCAACGTTCGGCGGTGGCCTTGATCAGTGCCGTGCCACCGGAGTTGGTGAGTTTAAGGCTGGAGAAGTCCAGGCTCTTGAAGTCGGGATGGTCCATCAACGCCACAAACAACGTGTTGAGCCCGAGCAAGCCGGTGAAGCGCCAGTTTTTCAGCTCCTTGATAAAGCCCGCGATGTCACGCGGGTTGGTGATCAACACGTTGTGGTTGCCGGAAACCATCATGCACATGCAGTTCGCGGTGAACGCATAGATGTGGTACAGCGGCAGCGGCGCGATCATCACCTCCTGGCCTTCCTTGATCAGCGGGTGGCCATCCTCGCCGGTCTGCGACATGCAGGCGCGCACCTGCTGCATGTTCGCCACCAGGTTGCCATGGGTGAGCATTGCGCCCTTGGCCAGGCCGGTGGTGCCGCCGGTGTATTGCAGCACCGCGACGTCATCGAGGCTCACCGGGTGGCGCGTCACGCCCTGCCCTGCGCCCATGCGCAAGGCGCGCTTGAACGACACCGCGCGCGGCAAGTGATAGGCCGGGACCATTTTCTTCACTTTGTCGACGAGGGTGTTGACCAGCCAGCCCTTGGCCGCTGGCATGAAGTCGCCCATCCTGGCTTCGATCAGGTAGTCGATCTCGGTGTCGGTGCAGACGTCCTGCACCCGCGAACCAAACAGGTTGAGGTAGATCAGGCCGCGCACGCCGGCGTCCTTGAACTGATGACGCATCTCGCGCGGGGTGTACAGCGGGTTGGTGTTGACCACGATCAGCCCGGCGCGCAGCGCACCGAACACCGCCACCGGGTAATGCAGCACGTTGGGCATCTGCACCGCGATGCGATCGCCCGGCTTGAGGTCGGTGTGCTGCTGCAGGTAGCCGGCGAACGCCGCACTCTGGCGCTCAAGCTCGGCGTAGGTCAGGGTGACGCCCATGTTGCTGAACGCCGGGCGGTCGGCAAAGGCCTTGCAGGAACGCTCGAAGACTTCGATCACCGACTTGTAGGCGGTCAGATCGATCTCGTTGGGAACGCCCGCCGCGCGTTTGTCATTCCAGAAATCAGGTTGCATTATTCTTGTCCTCTTACCTGAATGTGCCTGGCCGCTTTTCTGCTGCTATAAAAAGCGGAGCTTCGGGGACGTTAGCAGCTATGGCCAAACAGGCAAATACGGGCAATAGCGTCATTGATAGCGTGAATCTTCCTACAAGGGTCTGTACTGATCAGCCGCTTGGCCGAGGATGGGCTATACACTGCAATGACCCCGAGCAAAGGAAGCGCCATGAACCACACCACCTTCTGGCTGACCGCGAATGACCACAGCCGCCTGTACGTCAATCAATGGCTGCCGGACACGCCGCCGAAGGCGTTGATCATGGTGTCCCACGGCATGGCCGAGCATGGCGGTCGCTATGCGCGCCTGGCCGAAGCGTTATGTGGGGCGGGCTACGGGGTGGTTGCCCTGGACCAGCGCGGCCATGGTCGCACCGCCGACGAGGGCACCCTGGGCCTGTTCGCCGAGCGGGACGGCTGGAACAAGGTGGTGGGCGACCTGGCCAGCCTCAACCAGCACATCGGCCAGCAGTTGCCGGGAGTGCCGATCATTTTGCTGGGCCACAGCATGGGCAGCTATATCGCCCAGGCTTACCTGCTGCACCACAGCGCCAGCCTGCATGGGGCGATTCTCAGCGGTTCGAATTTCCAGCCGGTGGCGCTGTACCGCGCCGCGCGGCTGATCGCCCGTGCCGAACGCCTGCGCCAGGGCTTGCGCGGCCGCAGTGCGCTGATCGAGTTCCTGTCGTTCGGCTCGTTCAACAAAGCGTTCAAGCCCAACCGCACGGCTTTCGACTGGCTCAGCCGTGACCCGGACGAAGTCGACCGCTACCGCCACGACCCGCTTTGCGGGTTCCGCTGCACCAACCAACTGTGGATCGACCTGCTGGGCGGCTTGCAGCAAATCAGCAAAGCGTCCAATCTCGCGCAGATCGATCCGGGCTTGCCGATCCTGGTGATCGGCGGCGAATGTGATCCGGTGAGTGAAGGCAAGCGTCTGAAAAGACTGGCCCATGCCCTGCGTGAGGCCGGCTGCCAGAACCTGCAACTGAATATCTACCCGCAGGCGCGTCACGAACTGTTCAACGAAACCAACCGCGACGAAGTCACCGCGGATGTGCTGACGTGGCTCGACCAGGCCCTGACCTCGCGCAGGCCGACTCGCTGCGAATAATTTTTCGTTTAAAATCAGCCAATTAAATTATCGATTAGCCACAGGATGCACCTTTAGATGACCCAGGTAACCAACACCCCATACGAAGCCCTCGAAGTCGGCCAGACCGCCAGCTACAGCAAGACCGTCGAAGAGCGTGACATCCAACTGTTCGCCGCGATGTCCGGCGACCACAACCCGGTACACCTGGATGCGGAATTTGCCAAGGCGACCATGTTCAAGGAGCGAATCGCCCACGGCATGTTCAGCGGCGCCCTGATCAGCGCGGCGGTTGCCTGTGAGCTGCCTGGGCCGGGCACGATCTATATCGGCCAACAGATGAGCTTCCAGAAACCGGTGAAAATCGGCGATACCCTGACCGTGCGTCTGGAAATCCTCGAAAAGCTGCCAAAGTTCCGCGTGCGTATTGCCACCCGCGTGTTCAATCAGCGCGATGAGCTGGTGGTGGATGGCGAAGCGGAAATCCTCGCGCCACGCAAGCAACAGGTCGTGACATTGACCGAACTGCCAGCCATCACCATCGGCTGATCAATTCCCATAAAAAATCCCCGCATCGGCGGGGATTTTTTATTCAGCGGCGACTCACGACTGGGCGCGAGCCTGGTTACGCAAGGCTTTCACCTGATCGTGGTTGCGTTGTACGCCGTGGTACTGGCGCTCAACCAAGTCACGAATGCCCACCAGGTTGTGCTGGGTGATCTTCTCGATCGCTGCTTTGTAAGCCTTGAGGGCGTGGTCTTCACCGCGCTCGGCTTCGTTCAACACAGCCTCTTCGTCTTTGCCGGTGACCATCGACTTCACATCGACCCAGCCACGGTGCAGGGCGCCGGCAACGCTGCCGGACTGTTCCGGGTCGCCACCCAGGGCACGCACGGCGGTTTTCAGCTCGGCGGCGGCAGTGGCGCAGTCTGCGGAGCGCTTGGCAAACAGCGCCTTGAGTTCGGGATGCTTGATGTCGTCAGCGCACTCTTTGAAACCTTTTTGACCGTCGATGCTGGTTTCGATCAGGTCGTTCAATACGGAGATGGACTCTTTATTGATATCAGTCATTTTTCAATTCCTTATGTGGGTTGAGAAAGGTTGCATTAATGATTGCAGCGCCCGTGCCAGGTTTTAAAAAACAACTTTTTCTTTAGATTTCAATAAGTTAAAAATAATTGAACGATCTGTACATGCGTTATTTGCATGATCTGTCATTTGGCCTTCATGCAGAATGCCTGTATTTTCCAAGACCTCGATGCAAACGCCTGAGCCGTCATGAACCCCGAAAAACTCGAACTGCTGATCACCCGCGAAATGCCCTTCGGCAAGTACAAGGGACGGATCATCGCCGACCTGCCCGGCCCCTACCTGAACTGGTTCGCCCGCGAAGGTTTCCCCCACGGCGAGCTGGGCGGGTTGCTGGCCTTGATGCAGGAAATCGACCACAACGGCCTGTCCGAACTGCTGGAGCCACTGCGCGCCAAACACGGCAAACCCGCGCCTCGTCACTAGGAACCCGCACCATGCCATGCAATGCAGCCAACGAAGCGCACTGGCGGGCCATCGCCGACCGCTATGCACTGGAGCCAGGCCCGATCAACCTGGAAAACGGCTACTTCGGGCGCATGAGCCGTGCGGTGCAAGCGCAGTACCTCGAGCACGTCGCGTTTATCAACCGCAGTAACGCGGTGCATGTGCGCCAGCGTTTCGAGCAGGGCGAAAACGTCGAGATCCGCCGCCAACTGGCCGAACTGATCGACGCCGACCCCGAATCGGTCGCCTTCACCCGCAACGCCACCGAAGCCTTGCAGTCGCTGATCCGCAACTACAACCGCCTGCAACCGGGCGACCAAGTGCTGATCAGCGACTTGGAATACGACACGGTCAAGGCCGCCATGCGCTGGTTGGCCGGCTACCGAGGGGTGGAAGTGATCGAAATTTCCCACGCCCACCCGTCCAGTTTCGATAGCTTGCTGCAGAGCTATCGCGATGCCTTCGTCCAATACCCTCGCCTGAAACTGATGGCGTTGACCTACGTGACCCACCGCACCGGCCTGGTCATGCCGGTCGAAGCCATTGCCAGAGCGGCTCGCGAACACGCTGTCGACGTGATCCTCGACGGCGCCCACGCCCTTGGCCAGATCGAGTTCAACCTCGCTGAAGTGGGTATCGCGTTCGCCGGCTTCAACCTGCACAAATGGATTGGCGCACCGCTGACCCTGGGTTTTCTGTATATAGCCACCGAGCGCCTGGCCGACATCGACCCGGACATGGGTGAGTTCCATTACCCCATCACCGACGTGCGCGCCCGCACGCCCTACAGCACGCCGAACTTCCCGGCGCTGATGACCTTGCCGCTGGTGTTCGAAGAACACCGCGCATTGGGGGGCGCCGCGGCCAAAGGCGCACGGATGAATTACCTGCGGGATCTGTGGGTACGCCAGGTGCGGCCATTACCGGGGATTGAAGTGCTGACCTCTGATGACCCGCGACTGTATTGCGGGATCACGGCGTTCAAGTTCATCGGGCGGGATCAGCCGGTGATGGCGGACCGCCTGCTCAGGGACTACAACCTGTTTACCACTACCCGCAGTGGAGCGGCGTTCGGCACCTGTATCCGGGTGACACCGGGGTTGGCGACATCAACCGCAGACATCCATGCACTGATCAACGCCATCACCGCACTCAGCGCGGACTGAAAAATGTGGGAGGGGGCTTGCTCCCTCCCACATTTGAAGATGTGTGGGTCTCAAGGTTTTGCGCAGGCAAAAAAAAGCGGTCCGCCGACCAAGCGCACCGCAAAAATGCCGTTAAGCACAGCAACAACGATTCGATGAATCAGCTCAGTCCAGCAGCGCCAGTGCCTCGGCGGTGACTTCCTGGATACGCGCCCAGTCGCCGTTCTTGACCCATTCCGGGTCGAGCATCCAGCTACCGCCCACGCACATCACGTTTTTCAACGCCATGTAGCTCTTGATATTGGCCGGGCCGACGCCGCCGGTCGGGCAGAATTTCACTTCGCCAAACGGGCCGCCCAGGGCTTTGATGGCTGCGACGCCGCCGCTGACTTCGGCCGGGAACAGTTTGAAGCGGCGATACCCCAGGCTATAGCCTTCCATGATTCCGGAGGCATTGCTGATGCCCGGCAGCAGTGGGATAGGGCTGTGGACCGAAGCTTCAAGCAGGTCGCGGGTAATGCCAGGGGTGACGATAAATTGCGAGCCGGCAACCTCCGCGGCTTCGAGCATATGCCGATCGAGCACGGTACCGGCGCCGGTACACAACTCCGGGCGTTGCTCGCGCAGGACCTGAATGGCCTTGAGGCCGAACTCGGAACGCAGGGTCACTTCCAATGCGGTCAAACCACCGGCTGCCAGGGCGTCGGCCAGTGGCAGGATGTCTTGTTCACGGGCGATGGTGATCACCGGCAGGATCCGCGCCTTGGCGCAGAGGCTGTCGATCAGGGCAACTTTATCCGCCATGGACACGGTCGATTGAGGGCTTTTCATAGCGGCTGATCCTTGGCTCATGGGCACCAGTAAATCTCTAATGTAGGTTGCAAAAATGCGCGAATCGGCATGGCAGCAACGTCGTTGCTGGCGAGCGCGGCGCTCAACGTGGTCAATTTCGAACTGCCGGAAATCGACAGTACGGTGTAGTTCGCCGTAGCCAGCAGCGCGCGACTCATGGTCAGGCGCTGGCGTGGCACGGTCGGCGCGAGCATCGGCCAGCAACGGCGGGTACCGTCGGCCTGCAGGGCTTCGCTCAGGTTCGGACTGTTGGGGAACAACGACGCGGTGTGGCCGTCGTCGCCCATGCCCAGTACCAGCACATCAATGGCTGGCAGTTCGGCCAGCAGGCGATCGGCCTGCTCGGCGGCGTCTTCAAGATTGGCGGCGGCGCTGTACAGGCTGAGGAACTTGGCCTTGGCTGCCGGGCCTTGCAACAGGTACTTCTTCAACAGGCCGGCATTGCTGTCGGCGTGCTCCACCGGCACCCAGCGCTCATCGGCCAGGCTGACGGTGACCTTGGACCAGTCCAGACCCTGCTTGGCCAGGTTCTGGAAAAACGCCACGGGGCTGCGGCCGCCGGACACCACCAGGGTCGCTTCGCCACGGGCACTGATGGCCGCGCGCAGTTGTTCGGCCACGTCGTTGGCCAGGCCATCGGCCAGCAACGCCGGCGAACGGTACTCATGGGCAGTGACGCCCTGAGGCAGTTTCAATTCAGATATCGCCATACCACGACCTCCCATCCCGCGTGATCAGTGCAATCGAGCTCATCGGCCCCCAGGAACCCGCCGCATACGGCTTGGGCGCATCACCGGATTTTTTCCACCCGGCGATCAACTGGTCACACCACTTCCACGCGGCTTCGATTTCATCTTTGCGAACAAACAGATTCTGATTGCCGCGCATTACTTCCAGCAACAACCGCTCGTAGGCATCGGGAATCCGCGCGCTGCGATAGGTGTCGGAAAAATTCAGTTGCAGCGGACCGCTGCGCAGTTGCATGCCCTTGTCCAGGCCCTGCTCCTTGGTCATCACGCGCAAGGAAATACCTTCGTCCGGTTGCAGGCGGATGATCAGTTTGTTGCTGATCTGCAAGCGCTGCTCGGGGGCGAAGATGTAGTGGGACGGTTCCTTGAAGTGGATGACGATCTGCGACAGCTTTTGCGGCATGCGCTTGCCGGTGCGCAGGTAGAACGGCACCCCGGCCCAGCGCCAGTTGCGGATATCGGCGCGCAGGGCAACGAAGGTTTCGGTATCGCTCTGGGTGTTGGAATTCTCTTCTTCCAGGTAACCCGGCACCGGCTTGCCGGCGCTGTAGCCGGCAATGTACTGGCCGCGTACCACCTGGGTGGTCAGGCCGTCCGGGCTGATCGGCGCCAGGGCCTTGAGCACCTTGACCTTCTCGTCACGGATGCTGTCGGCGGACAGGTCGGCCGGCGGGTCCATGGCAATCAGGCACAGCAGCTGCAGCAGGTGATTCTGGATCATGTCCCGCAGCTGCCCGGCCTTGTCGAAGTAACCCCAGCGGCCTTCGATGCCGACCTGCTCGGCCACGGTGATTTCCACGTGGGAAATGTAGTTCTGGTTCCACTGGGTCTCGAACAGGCTGTTGGCGAAACGCAGGGCGATCAGGTTCTGAACGGTTTCTTTGCCCAGGTAATGGTCGATGCGGTATGTGCGGTTTTCCGGGAAAAACTGTGCGACAGCGTCGTTGACCTTGCGCGAAGATTCCAGGTCCGAGCCGATGGGTTTTTCCAGCACCACGCGGGTATTGTCCGCCAGGCCGACCTTGGACAGGTTTTCGCAGATCGCCCCGTACACCGCCGCAGGCGTGGCGAAGTAGGCGATCAGGCGCTGCCCGGTGCCGGCTTTTTCAGCCAGGACCACGTAGTCATCGGCGTTCATGAAATCGACGTGAACATACGTCAGGCGCGCCAGGAAACGCTGGGCGATGGCTTCGTCCAGTTCCTTGCCGACGTATTTGCGCAGTTCTGTTTCAATATGCGCCAGGTGCTGTTGCTCGGAACCGGCTTCGCGGGCCAGGGCCAGGATGCGCGTGTCGTCGTGCAAGAGCCCGGCACCATCGAGTTGATAGAGGGCAGGAAATAACTTGCGCAGCGCCAGATCACCCAACGCGCCAAACAGGGCAAAGGTGCAGGGTTCTACCGTTATCGAAGGCATGATGTTTGTTCTTTTATCAAGTTAAGCTACAAATACCTTTTTTCAAGGCATCACTCAAGGAAAAATGTAGTAATAACCACAACATTTTCCCGAAATACGCATTCCGAGTGGTGGTGTTCAGCTACCCTAAGTAGGATAGGCCACCGCAAAGGGCCACTCGTCGATTGGTGACCACCCTTTATTTGCATCGTCGCCCCAAGGAAACACTGTATGGACCGCGTGCGAAATCTTCTGGAACAGATCCGGAACCGCCTCGAAGAATTGAACAAGGCCGAGAAAAAAGTCGCCGAGGTCATCCTGCTCAACCCACAGCAGGCGACCCGCTTCTCGATCGCAGCCCTCGCCCAAGCCGCCTCGGTCAGTGAACCGACGGTCAACCGTTTCTGCCGTTCGTTCGGCGTCAGCGGTTACCCTGAACTCAAATTGCAACTGGCGCAAAGCCTGGCCAGTGGCGCGGCGTATGTCAGCCGTGCGGTGGAGGCCGATGATGACCCCGAGGCCTACACCCAAAAGATCTTCGGCAGCGCCATTGCCTCTCTGGACAGCGCCTGCCAGGCCCTCGACCCGAACCTGATCAGCAAGGCCGTGGACCTGTTGATCCAGGCGCGCCAGATCCACTTCTTCGGCCTCGGCGCGTCCGCCCCGGTGGCCATGGATGCGTTGCACAAGTTTTTCCGCTTCAACCTGTCGGTGACCGCCCATGCCGACGTGCTGATGCAACGCATGATTGCTTCGGTGGCGCACACCGGTGAGCTGTTCGTGATCATCTCCTACACCGGGCGTACCCGCGAGCTGGTGGAAGTGGCGCGTATTGCCCGGGAAAACGGCGCATCGGTGCTGGGTGTGACCGCCGAGAACTCGCCGCTGGCCAAGGTCAGCACCGTGAGTCTGAACATTCCGCTGCCGGAAGACACCGACATCTATATGCCGATGACCTCGCGGATCATCCAACTGACGGTGCTGGATGTACTGGCAACCGGCATGACCTTGCGCCGTGGCGTGGACTTCCAGCCGCACCTGCGCAAGATCAAAGAGAGCTTGAATGACAGCCGGTATCCGGTTGGCGATGAGTTCAACTGAGGCAGACAATGCCTCCAGCAGTCCCGACCTCTTCGCGAGCCAGCCCGCTCCCACATTTTGACGAGTCCTACTTTGGAATACGGTTCAAATGTGGGAGCGAGCTTGCTCGCGAAGACGGTATCAGCAACAGCGCTAAACCCCAGCCCTGGCCTGCAAACTCAGATGCGCCCGCTCCCCCGGCGCCAGGCTGGCCCCGGCCATCGCCGACTCCACGCATACAAACCCCGACGCCTCATTAAAACTGACGCCCAACAGCGGCCGGCTGCCCGGGTGCCACACCACGGTGTCGGCGCTGTCGCCGGTGTCGATGCACAATTCGCGCTGCCAGGCGTGGTCCTTGAGGTGTAGCTCGCCCTCATGCTGGAACACGCGCTGACACCCGCCTTCCACGCGCAACTCGCCTTCCTGCTGGCAAGCCTGGCGATTGAGCTGGTCATAACCTAGCGCCCCGTCGAGCCCAGACAGCGCTATCTCACCGACATTGCCAATCCGCCAGTAAGCGTGCAACGCATGGCTCAGTTGGCACGGCAGCTCATCCTGATGCTCGGTACACAAGCGCAACTCCAGGGTTTCGCCCAGGTGCGCGTGCAAGTCCACCTGCCAGTCGCACAACTGCAACTGCCAGTGCAGGCGCACGCCGTCGTCGTCGGTGTTGCTGTCGAGCAGTTTCCAATCGATCAGCCGCGCCCAGCCATGGGACGGCCACGCATTTTCGCTGGGATGCCGGCCATACCACGGCCAGCACACCGGCACGCCGCCGCGAATGGCACCGACTTGTGGCCACTTGGCTGCACACCACAACCAGGGTTTCTGCCCACGGGGCTGAAAATGCAGCAATTGCGCGCCCTGGCGGCTGAATACCGCCTGGCACAACGGATGGTCGATCACCAACACATCGCGCGTCTGGAAGCGCTCCCAGGCGAACACCGGACGCTCGCGCAGGGATTTGAAAAAGCGTTGCAGCGGATGCTCATGCATGTGCCACGGTCCTGAATATCTTCACAGTGCAATCCAAAAAAAAGCGGATAGCCATGGCTACCCGCAAATGCGCACAGAGAGAAGGAGCTTATCGCAACAGCGTTAGAACACCGACTGAATTTTCAGACCGGCCACCAGCGCGTTGTCGACTTTATCCACGCCGCCCGGGTGGACGACGTATTGCAGGTTGGGACGCACGGTCAGCCAGTTGGTGACGTGGAAACCGTAGTTGATTTCGTAGTTGTACTCGGTGCTGCGCAGCGGTGCGTACAGTGGGTTGTCGTAGTCGCTCACGCCATTGGCAACGTTGAGCAGCTCGGCGTTTTTCTTCACGTCATCGTTAACGTGCAGACGAGCGGCACCAATCCCCACATCGTCTTTTGGACGTGCGTCGAAAGGCCCTTTGTACACCAACATGATCGACTGGTAGTTATCGACGGTGTTGGTGTCCTTGTCGTGGAACGTGGCGTTGGCCGCGATGTTCAGACCACGGGACGCGTCGCCGTTATGGGTAGTGAGTTGTTGCTGTGCAACGAACCAATAGCCTTTTTTGCTGCTGTGGGTACGGTAGGCCGCGCCGGTGGTGGCAGCATCGTTGCCGTTGACGTCTTCACGGACGTCGCTGGCGTCGGCGGCGCTCTTGTAGTAACCCACACGGTATTCGCCCGGCAGGTTATTGACCTTCGGCGACCAGACCAATTCCACCGGGATCACGGTGCCCTTGGTGCCACTGCCGCTGAGTTTGAAGCCGTTGCCGTGCTCCAACTGCGACGGGTTCTGGTTGTACGCACCGATCTGCGCATACAGCTCAGGCGTGATGTGGTACTTCACGCGGATCGCGGCCTGGGCGACCGGCCAGTTGTACCAGGTGCTGACGTAGTTACCGACCTGAGAGCCGCAGAACGACAGGTTCTGGAAGTCGCACGGGAAGGTGTTGAAGTCTTCGCCTTCACCGAAGTAACCGAGCTTCACGTCCAGCTTGTTGTCGAACATCTGGTGCTGAATCCAGAACTGGGTCAGACGCACCATGT
Organism: Pseudomonas sp. Pse79; assembly: GCF_024519615.1. Taxonomy (NCBI): domain Bacteria; kingdom Pseudomonadati; phylum Pseudomonadota; class Gammaproteobacteria; order Pseudomonadales; family Pseudomonadaceae; genus Pseudomonas; species Pseudomonas sp. Pse79. The sequence goes on along the minus strand of NZ_JALJRR010000010.1, from coordinate 157,262 downwards.
GGCCACGGCCGTACACTTCTTGAGACGAACTCAAGGTGCCGGCACGCGGATCACCGATACGGTCGTTGGAGATGTTCTGGCCGTTACGGTTGGTCAGCTGGATCTTGGCCTGGGTGTTATCCCAGCCCCACAACTTTTGCAGATCCAATGCCACGCCCAGACCGAACTGGTCAGCGTAACGCGCCGTTTTGTCGTTGTTGTAGCCGCCGCTCAGGTTGCCACCGACTTCGCCGACGTAGTCAGCCTTGATATCGATACCTTGCTCGATCAGCTTGGTCCGCTCGCCGCCCCAATCGCCGGTCATCCATTTGGAATCGGCGCTGAACGCGTCGTCCGCCATCGCATTGGCGGACAGGACCAGGGCTGCCACTGCTGACAATTGGCAGATCAGCCGGGTGTTGTTGTGTTGCTTTTTCATCCCTACATCCTCGTCTTTATTGTTATTAAACTGTTTTTATCTAACGCGGGTTACATTTTTTTAATAAAAACAACAACTTACCTAATTCAGCGACCCTTGAACTGGGCCACGTTGTCGGCACGATCCTGTGCCGGCAGCGACGCAGCGGTGCCCAGGCGCTCGCCGGTCTTGGCGTCGAACAGCAACACTTTGGCCGGATCGAATTGCAGGGTCAGGGTCTCGCCCACCTGCGGCGCCACATCGGGTGCCAGGCGGCAGCAGACCTTGGTGTCATTGAGCTGCACGAACACCAGGGTGTCCGGGCCGGTCGGCTCGGTGACCTGGACTTCGGCACGAATACTCGACGCACCGTTGCCCTCCCCCGTCGCCAGCACGATTTGCTCCGGGCGCAGGCCGAGGATCACGTCACGGTCTTCCAGGCCGGCGTTGCTCATGCTCAGCGGCAGCTCGCAACGCGCCTGGCCGCTGTCGAGCAGCGCTACCAGGCCGCCGTCCTTGCGCTGCAGGCGCAGGGGAATGAAGTTCATCGGCGGCGAACCGATAAAGCTCGCCACGAACAGGTTGGCCGGATCGTTGTAGATCTCTTTCGGCGTGCCGAACTGCTGGATGATGCCGTCCTTCATCACCGCCACTTTGTCGCCCAGGGTCATCGCTTCGATCTGGTCGTGGGTGACGTAGACGGTGGTGGTTTTCAGACGCTGGTGCATCAGCTTCATTTCGGTACGCATCTCGACGCGCAGCTTGGCGTCGAGGTTGGACAGCGGTTCGTCGAACAGGTAGATCTTCGGCCGACGCGCCAGGGCCCGGCCCATGGCCACGCGCTGTTGCTGGCCGCCGGAGAGTTGGCCCGGCTTGCGGTTGAGCAGGTGTTCGATCTGCAGCAGCTTGGCCACCCGCGCCACTTCGGCGTCGATATCGGCCTGGGGCATCTTGCGAATCTTCAGGCCGAACTCGATGTTTTCACGCACGCTCATGGTCGGGTACAGCGCGTAGGACTGGAACACCATGGCGATGTCGCGATCCTTGGGGCTCATGCCGCTGACGTCCTGGTCGCCGATCATGATCGCGCCGCCGGTGATGGTCTCAAGGCCCGCGATGCAGTTCATCAGCGTGGACTTGCCGCACCCCGACGGGCCGACCAGGATCAGGAACTCGCCTTCCTTGATCGACAGTTCGATGTTCTTCAAGGTGTCGGGCAGGCCGGCGCCATAGGTCTTGTTTACATTGCGAAGTTCAAGCGTAGCCATGATTACCCCTTGACCGCGCCGGCCGTGAGGCCGCGCACGAAATACTTGCCTGCGATCACATAGACCAGCAGGGTCGGCAGCCCGGCGATCATCGCCGCCGCCATATCCACGTTATATTCCTTGGCCCCGGTGCTGGTGTTGACCAGGTTGTTCAGCGCCACCGTGATGGGCTGCGAGTCGCCGCTGGAGAACACCACGCCGAACAGGAAGTCGTTCCAGATCTGAGTGAACTGCCAGATCAGGCAGACCATGATGATCGGGGTCGACATCGGCAGGATGATCAGACGGAAGATGGTGAAGAAACCTGCACCGTCCAGGCGCGCCGCCTTGATCAACGCATCCGGAATGCTTACGTAGTAGTTACGGAAAAACAGCGTAGTGAACGCCAGGCCGTAGACCACATGGATAAACACCAGGCCGGTGGTGGTGCTGGCCAGGCCCATCTTGCCGAGGGTGAACGACGCGGGCAGCAGCACGGTCTGGAACGGCAGGAAGCAGCCGAACAGCAACAGGCCGAAGAACAGTTGCGAACCACGGAAGCGCCAGAACGACAGCACATAGCCGTTCAACGCACCGATGGCGGTGGAAATCAGCACGGCCGGCACAGTGATCTTGATCGAGTTCCAGAAGTAGCCATCCACCGTGGCCCAGGCCTTGACCCAGCCGATGCCGGTGACCACGGTCGGCCAGCTCAACAGGTTGCCGGTGCTGATGTCTTCCGGGGTCTTGAAGCTGGTGAGCAACATCACCACCAGCGGCACCAGGTACAGCAGCACCGCTAAGATCAGCACCGCGTAGATCGCGATGCGGCTCAGGCTGATGGCAGGTTTTGCGGCAAGACTAGTCATTACGCTTGGTCCTCAGCTCGGAGTACAGGTACGGCACGATGATCGCGAGGATCGCACCGAGCATCAGGATTGCACTGGCCGAACCCATGCCCATCTGGCCGCGACTGAAGGTGAACGAGTACATGAACATCGCCGGCAGGTCGGACGAGTAGCCCGGTCCGCCTGCGGTCATCGCCGCCACCAGGTCGAAGCTCTTGATCGCGATGTGCGCCAGGATCATCACCGCACTGAAGAACACCGGACGCAGGCTCGGCAGCACCACGCTCCAGTAGATGCGCGGCAGGCTTGCGCCGTCGATCTGCGCGGCACGGATGATCGATTGATCGACGCCACGCAGGCCGGCCAGGAACATCGCCATGATGAAACCGGAGGCTTGCCACACGGCAGCGATCACCAGGCAGTAGACCACGCGGTCCGGGTCGATCAGCCAGTCGAGACGGAAGCCTTCCCAGCCCCAGTCCCGCAGAAGTTTGTCCAGGCCCATGCCCGGGTTGAGCAGCCATTTCCAGGCCGTACCGGTGACGATCATCGAGAGCGCCATCGGGTACAGGTAAATGGTGCGGATAAAGCCTTCACGACGGATTTTCTGGTCGAGGAAAATCGCCAGCGTCACACCGATCACCAGGGTGATACCGATGAACATCCCGCCGAACAGCGCCAGGTTCTTGCTCGCGACCCACCAGCGATCGTTGTCGAACAACCGCTCGTACTGCGCAAGGCCCGCCCATTTGTAGCTCGGCAGGAACGTCGACGTGGTGAACGACAGCACAAACGTCCACAGGATGTAACCGTAGAAGCCCACCAACACGATGAACATGCTTGGCGCCAGCACCAGTTTGGGTAGCCAGCGCTGCAGGGCATCGAACGGCGAGGCTTTGCTGAACACAGCAACAGAACTCATGGGAAAATCCAATACAGAGGAAAAGGACTACAGGAACGTACCGGATGGGGGCCAGGGCTCCCCCATCCGGTCAACCGTTACTTGGCCGACTTGATCGCAGCGCCGAGTTTCTTGGCGGTGTCGGCCGGATCGGCTTTCGGGTCGTTGATGTAGTTGGTCACGACGTCAAAGAACGCACCTTGCACGGCCAGCGTGGTGGCCATGTTGTGCGCCATGCTTGGCTGCAGGCCGCCGCTCTTGGCGTCAGCCAGGAAGTCTTTGGCCGCGGTCTGGGCGCAGGAGTCGAAACCGTAGGATTCCATTTTGTTCAGCATGTCGTTGCGCACAGGGATCGAACCCTTGTTGATGCTGAACACTTTCTGGAAGTTTTCACCCAGCACGACTCTGGCGATGTCCTGCTGACCGGCTGCAGTGCCTTTGTCTTTCTGCTTGAACACCGCCAGGGAGTCGATGTTGTAGGTGAAGGCTTTGTCGGTGCCCGGGAAGGCTACGCACTCGTAGTCTTTGCCGGCGACTTTCTTCGCGGCGGTCCACTCGGACTTGGCCCAGTCACCCATGATCTGCATGCCGGCCTTGCCGTTGATGACTTTGCCGGCTTCGAGGTTCCAGTCCTGGCCTTTGCCGTCGACGTCCATGTAGGTCGCGACTTTCTTCAGCTCGGTCAGCGCCTTGACCATTTGCGGGCCAGTCAGCGCGCCGTTGTCCAGGTCAACCAGGGCTTTCTTGTAGCCATCGGCGCCCATCACCGACAGAACGACCGCTTCGAACACGGTGCTGTCCTGCCAAGGCTGGCCACCATGGGCGAGCGCGATGAAGCCAGCGGCCTTGAGCTTGTCGCCAGCGGCGTAGAATTCTTCGAGGGTGGTCGGGTTCTTGGTGATACCGGCTTTCTTGAAGACTTCCGGGTTGATCCACAGCCAGTTCACGCGGTGGATATTCACCGGAACGGCAACGTAGTCACCGTCGTACTTCACGGTATCGGAGACTTTCTTGTCGAGCAGGGAGTCCCATTTTTCTTCTTTGGCCACGTCTTTGAGGACGTCGGTGTCGAGCAGACCGGTGGATGCCCATTCCTGGATGTCCGGGCCTTTGATCTGGGCTACGCCGGGTGGGTTGCCGGCGACCGCGCGGCTTTTCAGCACGGTCATGGCCGTGGCGCCACCGCCACCTGCGACAGCACCGTCTTTCCAGGTGAAGCCGTCTTTTTCAACTTGGGCCTTCAGGACATCTACAGCCGCTTTTTCACCGCCCGAGGTCCACCAATGCACAACTTCAACCGTCCCTTTCGAGTCGGCGGCAAATGCACTGAGGGGAAACAACGAGGCAATGGAAATAGCGACGGCGAGGCGATTAATCGCGTTCATCTGAGTACCTTTTCTTGTTGTTATGCATGCAAGTCTGGAGCTTGCGCTGCACGGAGTTTAAACAGGGAATTTTTAAGCGCAGGTAACAAAGGGATGTACAAATGTCACCACTTGGTGACATAGCACCCGGAACCCAACGCACTGGCCATGCTCGGCGCCAACGGCAGCGCCGGCAGCAAGACCGCTTGCCAGGCATGGTACAGGTCCGGTTTGCCGCCCCAGATCTTGCTGCTGGGCTGGTTGTGCGGGCTGAGTTCGTGGTGCCAACTGCCGTGGGTACGGTCGATGAAATGGCTGTCGCAAAACTCCCAGAAGCGCCGGTACCAGGTTTCGTAATGCGGCTCGAAGGTGCGTTTGAGCAAGGCCTGCGCGGCGGCGCTGGCTTCGGCGTGGGTCCAGTGCAGGCGTTCGCGCACCACCGGGCGCTGGTTCCAGTCCAGGGTGTAGACGATGCCGGGGGCGCCATCCACGGCCCAGGCGCTGTCGCAGGCGCTGGCGAACAGGCCTTTGGCGTCGGTCACCAGCCAGTCCGGCGTGGCCAGCCCGGCCCGCAGGCGCGCAGCCTCCAGGTGCAATAGCAACCGCGCCCACTCGAAGCCGTGGCCGGGGGTCACGCCATAGGGGCGGAAGCCGTCGGCGGGGTTGTCTTCGTTGTAACCGCGCAAGGGTGTCCACTGGGCGTCGAAGTGCTCGATCACCATGAACTGGTTGCCGGCGGCGTGGGTGTGGATCACGCGCTCGACGATGCGCAGCGCGCGGTCCAGCCAGCGTGTGTCGGCGGTGACGTCGGCCAGGGCGAGGAACGCTTCCGTCGCGTGCATGTTGCTGTTGGCGCCGCGATAGGCCTCGACGCCGCTCCAGTCCTGGGCAAAGGATTCGAGCATGACGCCCTCTTCCTCGCTCCAGAAAAACTGCTCGATGATCTGGATCGCGTCGTTCAACAGGGCTTGTGCGCCGGGTGCGCCCGCGACCACCGCAGAACTGGCGGCCAAGGCGACAAAGGCGTGCAGGTAGGCAGCTTTGGTGCGGTTGCCATCCACCGCACGGGGCGTGGCGAACCAGCCACCGTGCGCGTTATCGCGCAGCGCGCCGCTGAGGGCGGCCACCCCATGTTCGACCAGCCCGGCATAACCGGGCAACCCCATCGCGTGAGCCATGGCGAAGCTATGGGTCATGCGCGCGGTGTTCATGGTCTCGGCAACGGCATCGGCCGGCAACTGGCCTTTATCGTCCAGGTTGCCGAACCCGTCGGGCAGGCGCGAAGCCTTGGCGAATGACAGCAGGCGCTGGCCTTCGCTGGCGAGCCAGGCGTGGTGGGCAGGTGCGTTCAGCCAACTGCTGGCAGGCAGTGGTTGGGTGGTCATGGGGAGCCCTTATTATTGTTTGTGGGATGACCGGAGTCTAAACAAGGGCGAGGTGAGCACATGTAACGAAGGACCAGGGAAATGTCACCAGATGGTGACATTCCCCCCAAGCCCTTTACTGACCGATCGGCGTGACCGCGGCCGGCGCATTGAGGCGCTGGTTCAGGTTCTGCATCTGGCTCTGCAAGGTGGTGATATTGCGGGTGGTCTGGATGCGGAACACATCGAACTCTTTATTGGTCGGCGCGTCGCTATTGCCCGGCTGGTTGTCCTGCGCGCTCTTTAGCACCACCAGGTCTTGTTCAAGACGGGCGATGGCTGCACTCGGGTTGCCCTGTTTCTTCAGGGCCGCCACGTCGGCGACCAGTTCCCTGATCTCGGCATCGCGCTTGGCGGCCTCACCTTGTGCCGCCTTGAGGCTGGCCACGGCGTCGGTCAACGCCTGCACCTGGCCTTGCAGCTTGGCGTTGGCGTTCGACAGGTCGGTGGTGCTGGCGGTCATCTGGGCCAGGCGCTTGTCCAGTTCGGTGGCCTGGCCGGCCACGCCGACTTGCTGCTTGCCCTGCTCCAGCAACTGGGTTTCCAGCTGCTTGATCTGCAGTTTCAGCGCTTCGCTGCCGTTGTTCACGCTGGCCTCACTGGCCACGAACTTGCCGGAAATATCCTGCAGGCGCCCCGCCGCTTCTTCGCTGATGCGTGCAAAACTTTCCTGGGTGGCAACCAGTTGCTGGCCCATCAGGGAGATCTGCTGGAAGCTCCACCAGGCCAGGCCGGCAAAGGCGATCAGCAGCGCGCCGACCAAGGCCCACAGCGGCCCGGTACTGGCGCTCTTGACCTTGACCACAGGGGTATTGCGCGAACGCACGGAGGTGGCGGCGGTCGGCACGAAATCATCATCGTCCAAGGAGTCGGCCCGCAGGCTGGGAACATTGTCGAAATCGTCGTTGGCATCGTTACGCATGAATCAACCCTGAATCGGTGAGATAGCTATCTGAAAAGCCGAGCGGCGGCAGTATAAACCGCTGTCCTACCGCACTGATCGACCTGGAACCCTGAATTCGGTTCCCGATGTGTTGCTGCTTGTGAGCTTACTTCAGCCCCGGTTCCTGGGCCTTCCACCAGCTGCAGAACTCGTCGAGCGCGGTCCACAGGCTGACCTTGGGGTCATAGTCGAGATAATGCCTTGCGCGGCTGATGTCGAGGGTGAAATCTTTGTTCATCACCTGCATGCCCAGGCGCGACAACGCCGGCTCCGGGCGCCCGGGCCACAGCGCGCAGAATGCCTCGTTCAACGCGGCGATACTGTAGGACAAACCGTAGGACCGATACCGCGTCACCTGGGGCAAGTCCATCTGGCGCATCACGTAGTTCACCACATCCCACACCGGCACCGGGGTGCCGTTGCTGATGTTGTAGGCTTTGCCCAGCGCCGAGCCGGTGGCGAGCAGACTGCTGAGCAGCGCTTCGTTGAGGTTGTGGACGCTGGTGAAGTCGACCTTGTTCAGGCCGTCGCCGACGATGGCCAGGCGGTTCTTGCGCTGCATTTTCAACAGACGCGGGAAGATGCTCATGTCGCCGGCGCCGGTGACAAAACGCGGGCGCAGGGCCAGGACTTCGAGGCCGAATTCCTGGGCACCGAACACCTTTTGCTCGGCCAGGTACTTGGTGGCGGCATAGGGATGCTTGAAGCGCTTGGGCACTTGGTCTTCGGTCAGCCCCAGGTGGTCGCGGCCGTCGAAATAGATCGATGGCGACGACAAGTGAACCAGGCGCCCGACCCGTTGCTTGAGGCAGGCTTCGACAACGTTCTCGGTCACCAGCACATTGCCTCGATGGAAATCCTGAGCGCGCCCCCACAGCCCGACAGCGCCGGCGCAATGCACCACGGCTTCGACATCGCGGCACAGTTCGCGCACCAGGTCGGCATCATTCAAATCACCCTGGATAAACTCGGCACCGCGCCGTACCAGGTGTTCCACACCTTCGGCGCGCCGCCCGTTGACCCGCACGTCCAGGCCCTGCTCCAGGGCGAAACGCGCAAAGCGCCCGCCGATGAAGCCGCTTGCGCCGGTGACCAGAATCTTCATGTATTACTCCGTGTTCTTTCGTTTTTCATCGCTGTTGCCTTGACGCCCGCCATCAGTCCAACGGCACCAACCATTGACCACAGGCCTGAGCCAGATGGTCGGTCAACAAACCCAGCAGTTGCCCGCCACTGCGCCAATGATGCCAGTACAGCGGCACATCGATGGGCTTATCTGGCAATAACTCGACCAATACGCCCCTTTGCAGCTGGTCGCCGACCTGCAGTTCAGGCACCAGGCCCCAACCGAGCCCGGCTTCCGCCAAGCGGATAAACCCTTCGGACGACGGGCACAAATGGTGCTCGAAACCGCCGTCCACCCCGAGCGCGGCTAGGTAACGGTGTTGCAGGAAATCGTCCGGGCCGAATACCAAGGCCGGCGTGCGCGCCAGTTGATCGGCGCGCACGCCGTTGGGGAAGTGCCGTGCGATAAACGCCGGACTCGCCAGCGCCCGATAGCGCATGGCGCCCAGCAACAGGCTGCGCGCCCCGGCCACCGGGCGTTCACTGGCGCAGATACAGGCCGCCACTTCACCGGCGCGCATGCGCTTGAGGCCGACGGTCTGGTCTTCCACCACCAGGTCCAGCAGCAAATGCTGCTCGGCGCAAAAGTCGCTGACGGCCTCGGCCCACCAGGTGGCGAGGCTGTCGGCATTCAACGCGATGCGCAGGCGTTCGGGCATGCCTTCTTCATCCAGCGCCGGCACCTGGCTTTGCAAGTCGCGCTCCAGCAGCCGTACCTGTTGCACATGGTTGAGCAGGCGCCGGCCGATATCGGTCGGCGTCGGCGGCGTGGCCCGCACCAGCACCGGCTGGCCGATCCGTGCCTCCAGCAGCTTGATACGCTGGGAGATCGCCGATTGCGACAACCCCAGCACCTGGGCACCGCGCTCGAAGCCGGCTTGTTCCACCACCGCCGCCAGGGCGGAGAGCAATTTATAGTCGAACATCAGTTTCTCTAATGAGCGATCAGCAATATTGGTTTTTCTTATACAGCTATGCCAGGGAAGATAGCCAGCATCGTTTCGGCTTGAGCAAGGATCTTCAACTATGTGGCAAAGCTATATGAACGGCCTGCTGGTCGCGTTGGGGCTGATCATGGCCATCGGCAGCCAGAACGCCTTTGTGCTCGCGCAAAGCCTGCGTCGTGAACACCACCTGCCGGTGGCGGCCCTGTGTGTGGTCTGCGATGCGCTGCTGGTGGCCGCCGGGGTATTCGGCCTGGCGACGATACTGGCGCAAAGCCCGATCCTGCTGGGGATTGCCCGCTGGGGCGGTGCCGCGTTCCTGCTGTGGTACGGCGCCTGCGCGCTGCGGCGGGCCTGTTCGAAACAGAGCCTCGACCAAGGCGACGCCCTCAAGGTGCGCTCATTGCGCGCCGTGTTGCTCAGCGCGTTGGCGGTGACGTTGCTCAACCCCCACGTTTACTTGGACACCGTGCTGCTGATTGGCTCGCTGGGCGCCCAACAGACCGAACCCGGCGCCTATGTGGCCGGCGCGGCCAGCGCTTCGTTCCTGTGGTTCGCCACGCTGGCGCTCGGCGCCGCCTGGTTGGCCCCGTGGCTAGCACGTCCGGCGACGTGGCGTCTGCTCGACCTTCTGGTGGCCGGGATGATGTTCAGCGTGGCCTATCAATTGATCAGTGCATGATGAATATTCCAAAACGCTCTGGAACCTCTATCCCACACAGTTGTTGCGTGGTTTTGCCACACCCCGAGTGCTATGATCCGGACCCTGCGCCGCAAAGAGTACAAACTCCCCGGCGCTTGTTTGGCCGCCCGTGATCGGCCTTGCGCTCACCGCAACTGACCTGATTAGGAGAATCATCATGGCTTTCGAATTGCCGCCGCTGCCCTACGCACACGATGCCCTGCAGCCGCACATTTCCAAGGAAACCTTGGAATACCACCACGACAAGCACCACAACACCTATGTCGTGAACCTGAACAACCTGGTGCCTGGCACCGAGTTCGAAGGCAAGACCCTGGAAGAAATCGTCAAGTCTTCTTCGGGCGGCATCTTCAACAACGCCGCTCAGGTCTGGAACCACACCTTCTACTGGAACTGCCTGGCGCCAAACGCCGGCGGTCAACCGACCGGCGCACTGGCTGAGGCCATCAACGCTGCGTTCGGTTCGTTCGACAAGTTCAAAGAAGAATTCACCAAGACGTCCGTCGGCACCTTCGGTTCCGGTTGGGGCTGGCTGGTGAAAAAGGCTGACGGTTCCCTGGCCCTGGCCAGCACCATCGGCGCCGGCAACCCGCTGACCAGCGGCGACACCCCGCTGCTGACCTGCGACGTCTGGGAACACGCTTACTACATCGACTACCGCAACGCCCGTCCAAAGTATGTGGAAGCGTTCTGGAACCTGGTCAACTGGAAGTTCGTGGCTGAGCAGTTCGAAGGCAAGGCCTTCACTGCCTAAGCACCCCTTGCAGTAAAAAGAGCCCGGCGATTGCCGGGCTTTTTTTTGTGCGTTCGACGGCGGCGCCAGCTGGGCATGACGGAACCAACTGCGCGGAAATTGCCACCCAGGCAGTGAGAGGAATGTCCCTTTCATTCAATGTCGGAGAATTAACTTATGATCGCAGGCGCAGCAGGATTAGGAGCAGCAGCCTCCGCAGCCGCAGCACTCGCCCCCGTGCTAATGCCGTTGGCTGAACAAGCCGCCGGTATGGCCATGAATGTCGCAAAAGACCTTCTGAAAAACGCAACGAGTGCTGCCGGCAGCGCAACGAATCAACAGCAGCAAATCAAATTCTGATTGGGAAAGCGTGAACGGTGGCGGAGCAAAATCAGTCCGCCATCACTTGAATTCCCCCCTCGCCTGACGACCCCGCCTGCAACAGACCGGCCCACCATGGCGTCATGGAGCATCGCGCCGCAATGTTCCTTTGACTGCCATCACCAGATTGCCAATACTCATGGCATATTGAAGGCCACCCGCATGAGACAAGGAATGCCCCTTTGAAGCTGGAACTCAAAAACAGCTTGTCGGTGAAGTTGCTACGGGTTGTGCTGCTGTCGGCATTGATCGTGGGCGTGGCGCTGAGCGTGGCGCAGATCGTTTTCGATGCCTACAAGACGCGCCAGGCCGTGGCCGATGATGCCCAGCGCATCCTCGACATGTTTCGCGACCCCTCGACCCAGGCCGTCTACAGCCTGGACCGCGAGATGGGCATGCAGGTGATCGAAGGTCTGTTTCAGGACGACGCGGTCCGCATGGCCTCCATCGGCCATCCCAACGAAACCATGCTCGCGGAAAAAAACCGCGCCTTGCAGCAATCCTCCAGCCGCTGGTTGACCGACCTGATTCTCGGCCAGGAGCGCACGTTCACCACCGCCCTGGTCGGCAAAGGCCCCTATAGCGAGTATTACGGCGACCTGAGCATCACGCTCGACACGGCCACCTACGGCAAGGGTTTCATTGTCAGCTCGGTGATCATTTTTATTTCCGGGGTGCTGCGCGCACTGGCCATGGGCCTGGTGCTGTACCTGGTGTATCACTGGCTGCTGACCAAGCCGCTGTCGCGGATTATCGAGCACCTGACCTCGATCAACCCCGACCGCCCCAGCGAACACAAGATCCCCCAGCTCAAGGGCCACGAACGCAATGAACTGGGGCTGTGGATCAATACGGCCAACCAGTTGCTCGAATCCATCGAACGCAACACCCACCTGCGCCATGAAGCGGAATCCAGCCTGCTGCGCATGGCCCAGTACGACTTTCTCACCGGCCTGCCGAACCGCCAGAAACTGCAGGAGCAACTGGACAAGATCCTGATCGACGCCGGCCGTCGGCAGCGCCGCGTCGCCGTGTTGTGCGTGGGCCTGGATGACTTCAAAAGCGTCAACGAGCAGTTCACCTACCAGGCCGGCGACAAACTGCTGCTGGCCCTGGCCGATCGCCTGCGCGCCCACAGTGGCCGCCTCGGCGCCCTCGCCCGCCTCGGCGGCGACCAGTTCGCCCTGGTGCAGGCCGATATCGATCAGCCCTACGAAGCCGCCGAGCTGGCGCAAAGCATCCTCGATGACCTGGAAGCGGAGTTTGCCCTCGACAGCGAGCAGATTCGCCTACGCGCCACCATCGGCATCACCTTGTTCCCGGAAGACGGCGACAGCACCGAGAAACTGCTGCAAAAAGCCGAACAGACCATGACCCTGGCCAAGAGCCGCTCGCGCAACCGCTATCAGTTCTATATCGCCAGTGTCGACAGTGAAATGCGCCGACGCCGCGAACTGGAGAAAGACCTGCGCGACGCCTTGAGCCGCAATCAGTTTTACCTGGTGTACCAACCGCAGATCAGCTACCGCGACCACCGCGTGGTCGGCGTCGAAGCGTTGATCCGTTGGCAGCACCCGGAACACGGCCTGGTGCCGCCGGACTTGTTCATCCCCCTGGCGGAACAGAACGGCACGATTATCGCGATCGGTGAATGGGTGCTCGACCAGGCCTGTCGACAATTGCGCGAATGGCACGACCAGGGCTTCACCGAGCTGCGCATGGCGGTCAACCTGTCCACCGTGCAACTGCACCACACCGAATTGCCACGGGTGGTGAATAACCTGATGCAGATCTATCGCTTGCCGCCACGCAGCCTGGAACTGGAAGTGACCGAGACCGGCCTGATGGAAGACATCAGCACCGCCGCCCAGCACCTGCTGAGCCTGCGCCGCTCCGGCGCGCTGATCGCCATCGATGACTTCGGCACCGGCTATTCATCCTTGAGCTATCTGAAAAGCCTGCCGCTGGACAAGATCAAGATCGACAAGAGCTTCGTGCAGGACCTGCTCGACGATGACGACGACGCCACCATCGTGCGCGCGATTATCCAATTGGGTAAAAGCCTGGGCATGCAGGTGATCGCCGAAGGCGTGGAAACCGCGGAACAGGAGGCTTACATCATCTCCGAGGGCTGCCATGAAGGTCAGGGCTACCACTACAGCAAACCGTTGCCGGCACGGGAGTTGGCGGCGTATTTGAAGCAGGCCGAGCGCAATAACGCAGCCATTCTCTGACACGACCAAACGATAGTTGAGATTTCCCTCGTATAACCCTTTACAGAAAATGCAAATCTTTCGCATTATGTTGCAGTTTTGCGCGGCCCCCGCGCGCCCTATCAACGACCGATGCAGGATGTTCGCCATGATTCGTATGCCCCTGGCCACCGCCAGTCTGTTGGCCATTGCCATTTCGCTCGCCGGTTGCGGCGAAGGTAAAGACAAGGCCGCCGCGCCCCAGGCGCCGACCCCGGCCGCCAGCACTGCCGCTCCGGCGGCTGCCACCCCTGCCGGCCAGGTCGACGAAACCGCCGCCAAGGCCGTGGTCGCGCATTACGCTGACATGGTGTTCGCGGTGTACAGCGATGCCGAGTCCACCGCGAAAACCCTGCAAACCGCGATCGACACCTTCCTCGCCAACCCGAACGACGAGACCCTCAAAGCCGCCCGTACCGCCTGGGTCGCCGCGCGCGTGCCGTACCTGCAGAGCGAAGTGTTCCGCTTCGGCAACACCATCATCGACGACTGGGAAGGCCAAGTGAACGCCTGGCCCCTGGACGAAGGCCTGATCGACTACACCGACAAATCCTACGAGCACGCGCTGGGCAACCCAGGCGCCACGGCCAACATCATCGCCAACACCGAGATCCAGGTCGGCGAAGACAAGGTCGACGTCAAGGACATCACCCCGGAAAAACTCGCCAGCCTCAATGAGCTGGGCGGTTCCGAAGCCAACGTCGCCACCGGCTACCACGCCATCGAATTCCTGCTGTGGGGCCAGGACCTGAACGGCACCGGCCCGGGCGCCGGCAACCGTCCTGCGTCGGACTACATGACCGGCGACGGTGCCACCGGTGGCCACAACGAGCGCCGCCGCACGTACCTGCGCGCCGTGACGCAGTTGCTGGTCAGCGACCTGGAAGAAATGGTCGGCAACTGGAAACCCAACGTCGAAGACAACTACCGCGCCACCCTGGAGGCCGAACCGGCCACCGACGGCCTGCGCAAAATGCTGTTCGGCATGGGCAGCCTGTCGCTCGGCGAACTGGCCGGTGAGCGCATGAAGGTGTCCCTGGAAGCCAACTCGCCGGAAGACGAGCAGGACTGTTTCAGCGACAACACCCACAACTCGCACTTCTACGACGCCAAGGGCATCCGCAACGTCTACCTGGGCGAATACACCCGCACTGACGGCAGCAAAATGACCGGCGCCAGCCTGTCATCCCTGGTGGCCAAGGCCGACCCGGCCGCCGACGCCGCGTTGAAAGCGGACCTGGCGGCGACCGAAGCGAAGATCCAGGTCATGGTTGACCACGCCAACAAGGGTGAGCACTACGACCAGTTGATCGCTGCGGGTAACGACGCGGGCAACCAGATCGTGCGGGACGCCATCGCCGCACTGGTCAAGCAGACCGGCTCGATCGAAGCGGCTGCCGGCAAGCTGGGGATCAGCGACCTGAACCCGGATAGCGCTGATCACGAGTTCTGATCACTGCCGACGCCTAAGTGCCATAAAGAATGCCCCGACTCGCTCGGGGCATTTTTTTTACGCCCGCAGTCGAAGGCATTACACCCGAATGATAAAAATCTGCGGCGACGCGATGGGCGTCGTCAGTTGGATGCCGCCGATCAGCGGTACCAGGTTATGACTGGCCTCAGCCTGAGCGACCAGGGTTCGCGTCGGCTCATCCATCAAGCTGCGGTAGGGCGCAACCTGCGCGTCGGCGGCAATCCGCTCACCGACCACACGCCGCGTTCTCAACCAATACAGCCTGACATCCCCCGCACGCCGGAACAGCAGCTCGCCGGCAACGTCATAGCCGCCAAGCACGCCGTAGCGACAGCGGCTCACCACCTCGCTCATCAAGCTCCGCAACCAGCCGGCCGAGCCGGGCGGGAGCGCGTTGAACAGCGGCACCGCGACGGGCTCCGGACGAAAGTCCAGGCGGCGGTAATGCCCGGGCGCGGTCGGTAACAGCCAACTGCCGTCGCTGAGCGTGTGGGTGGGCGGCAGCAACGAAAACGGATCGGCCAACCGCCCCTGCGCCGTGGGCAGCCAGAACTGCCAGTCCCGCAGGGTGCGTATCAGCGAGCGCAGGCCCAGTTGGGTCAAGCCCCCCGGGTTGGCCCGATTGAACAGGATCTGGGCGAGTTCGACTTGGCTGCGGGTGGTCAACAGCGCAAACGCCTCGCGCACATAGGCGGTGACCAGTTTTTTCAAGGGCACGCCACTGGCGACGACCCACAGCCCGTCACCGGTGGCAAACTTCACCTGTCGGGGCTGATTGTAAATGCCGGAGAGCAGCAGGTTTTCCAGATCCAGGAAATGCATGGCCGGCCGCCTCGGGTCACGAATCAATACGTCGTTGGGCGCGCTGGGGTCGCGGGGCAAAATCGCGAAATAGCGCTGGTCCATCTTGATGTATTCCTGCCCCAGCCACTGCGGATCACCGGCAACCCGCCGATAGATGCCCCGCGTCGCATCCACCACCTCGAGTTCGGCCACGTCGAGGGTTCTGCCCCACTCGATGAATTGTTCGTTTGCAGGACGCACCACCGTGGCCTCGGGCGGCGGATGGCGGGTCGCCACCACCGGCAGGTCTGGCAGATCAATCCCGTCCAGACGCCACTGAAACCGCAGAAGCGGTACGTTCAGATAGGTCTCGAAGGCCGCCGTGGAGAGCCTCAGCCGCAGGTTTTCGACCAGGGCCAGCCGATATTCGATTTCGCGCCCCGCCGGGAAGTTGAACGACTCAAACACGCGTCTGGCCTGCACCTCATCCAGCCGAGGGTAAAGGTCCCTGAGGGCACGCTCCGGCGCGTTGCCGCCCTTGAGTCCGGCTAGCGGATGGGAACCTATTTCCCACTGCCCCGACGCATTCCGCCGAATCGGCGCGTAGTGATATTGCGTCAGCTTGCGTGCGTCCCTGAGCCGCCAGGCGGCTTTGTCGCCGTCATCGAGGATCGAGTACCAACGCCCACCCTCATTGAGGAAGTAGTGCTGGGCACCCGCGGCGTTCGAGGGCGCGTGATACACGCCCTGGCCTTCCCATCCGGCCAACGGTGCCACGCCGTCGGGCTTTTTCCCCAGCGCCATCTCCGCCGGCAACGCCCTTGGCCGGGAGCCCGCCACCGGTGCGCGGGCGCCGACCGCGCCGTCCACCAGCGCACCGACCAGTTCGCCCAGCGAGCGCACGAAAGACTGTGCGGCACCGGCGCGGTCGCCCAGGTCCAGCGCCTCGACGGCGTTGAACACCGAAAACAGGCTGCGCGCCAAACCGATCGGCAACATGATCCTGACCGGCAGCACCATGGACAGCACGTCGAAGGCCACGGTGGCGACGTTCAGGCCGGTTTCAATGTCGACTTGCCGGGTGCTCTTCGCTTGCGCGGCGGCGTCGTTGATCACGCAGTTCGCTTCAGCCTCATAAGCCTCCTCGAAGAAGTCGTCGGCAATCCGGCTCAGGCTCACCATCGACACGTCGCCGCGGCCCCTGAGCACGGCGCGGACGTGAGGCTCGAAGGCCCGCTCCACGCGCCCCAGCAGGTAGGCGCGCCAACTGCTGTTGATGATGAAGTCGCTCATCAGGCGGTCTTTGGCGTACTCGTGGAACACGCGGCCGTCGGGCGCCTGCGGGGTGTACACAACGATCGAGCCGACCCCGGCGGCGGCCGTGCCGAACAGCAGTACCCCGCGCACGCGCTGACCGCGCAGTTTCAAGTGCTGCACGAGAATCCGATGCCCGTCGACGCGCTCGCGCCGATCACTGTCGACGGGGGCATCGAGCACCGCCCGCACCCAATTGAAGCCACGGTCCAGGCGGTCCGGGAGGAAGTCGCCGTGGATCTTGGCCTCGATGGCGTCGAGACGCAGTTGCCGCCGCATGACTTGGCCATAGGTGTGTTTTTGCGCGAGCGCAGCGGGCGAGGTGATAAGGCGGTCCTTCAGAAAGGCGTCGTAGCCTTGTCCGACATTGACCGCGCGCACCAGATCCTTGACCTGTTGCAGGGTCAGCCCGTCATAGGCCGGGGCCGCCTCCAGATCTTCGGGGAGCAGTGCTTCATCAGGCTTTTTGCGCGTGTTTTCACTGAGCCTGGAAAAGTGCGTGAAGTTGAAATCCAGCCCGCCGAGATTCTCCAGGGCCAACTCGGTCAGCGTGCGGCTTCGCTGCCGGAACAACGCTGTACCGGGCTCGCGCGGCGCCGGAGCAGGCGCGCCCGGAACCACGACAGTCGCCGGCACGAACGGTTCTTTGGTGTGTACGCGGACAGTGTCGGGGTCGATGTCCAGTGCATAGTCAGCCTTGAGGCGAATGCGCAGCTGTTGGTTGGCGTATGCCAGCAGCGTCGGTTTATCACTGAATTGCGCCAGCGACGGCAAGCCCTCGGCGTCCGGCAGGCGCGACAGCAGCTCGTAATAATCGGCCATCGCGGCGCGCCACGCCTGTTTATCGGCGGGGGATGCGTCGTGCAGAAAGGTTCGGAGCTGCGCCTGCCCGCGCTTGATTTCGCGGCCCCACAACACCCCGCCGGCACTGAAAAGGCGAGCGGGGTCCGTGACCCGGTCCAGCACCTGCGGCAGCTCAGCCACTTCGATGGGGTCGACCGGTGACGGGTAGCGCGACAGGGTTGAGGTGAAGTTGTCGAGCATCAACCGGCATTGCGCCTCGACACTCTCAACGAACGGCGACTCGAGCTGTTCATGGTAGACCACCTGCCCCGTGGCCTTGAGCTGACGATGCAGGGCCAAGCCTTGCGCCTGATCCGCCACCGCCAGGCCAGCGAGCACAGCGGCGAATTCGACGGGGTGGTTCAAACGCCGATGCAGCTCCCGATCCAGGCTGGCCAGGGAGTCAAACGCTTCAAGCCCGGAGTCCGGCAGAAACAGCAGCAGCGTGCCGACGTTCATGCTTGGGTCCACGGGGCGCACCCGGGCCGGCTCGACCGCCTCCTGCGCCCTCACCACGGCTTGTTCCGGGTCTCTGGAGGTCAGCACAAAGGCGCCGCGCAAGGTCAGGTCCGCAGCGCCAGGAGCCCCCTTGAGGGCAACCGCGTAGACACACGGCCGGTCAGCGCGCAGCGCCTGTCGTGCCTGGGCGTGCGGGTGACGCAGCACCAGGGCGAACAGGTCCTGGTCGGCGGGGCTGAGCAGGCGGTCGGCAGCCAGTAGCGCCACTTCGGTTTTCAGCAGTTCGATACGGGTTTGCACCAACCATTGTTTCTGCGTGCGCGCATCGGTCAGGCTGCGCGCGCGCGTCCAGAAGGCTTGCACGAAAGCGCTGTAAGAAGCAGTCAGCCCGGTGGCCAGACGGTCGAGGAATTTATCCAGCCCGGCCGGGGTGATACCGCTCAAGGGCAGCAGCGCTTCGCCCGTCGCCGGCAGCCGATGCAGGGTCGCCATGCGCCCCGCATAACTCGCTGGCTGGTCAGCGGTGATACGTTGCACCACCGCATCGAACAGCGTGGGCAGCAACTCGACCTCGGCGGGCGGTTGCGCCTCTGACGTCGCTGGCGGGATGGACGTCTCCGGCAGTCGGATGAAGGCGTGGCGCACATCGAGGCTGGGCGTCAAGGTCGGGAATGCTTGCTCGAACGCATGCTGCACAAATGAATGGAACGTCGGTGGCGACTGAAACTGCTCGGCGATCTGGCGGTCGAGCGCCATTAACTGTTCGCGCAACGCGACCTGTTGCGGTGCGTCCTTGACAGTTGGCGGTGCAGATAACAATAAATCAGACGGCATGGTGGCCTCTCGAATAGGAAACATACCGGCCCATCGTGCCTAAGCCCCCCCTGAACCATGCGCTACATAGCTACGCGCCGCCGATCGGCGGCCAAGGTTTACATGCCCTGCACCCCAGGTAGAATGGCGCCCTTCCCCTGTCACCCGAGCAGACTTCATGGCGTTGCCGACCCTTCGCATCATTGGCTTTATCATCGGCATCTTCCTGATCACCCTCGCGATCGCCATGGTCGTTCCGATGGCCATCCTGGTGATCTTCGAACGCACCAGCGACCTGCCGTCGTTCCTGTGGGCCAGCCTGATTACCTTTATCGCCGGCCTGGCCCTGGTGATTCCCGGTCGCCCGGAACATATCCACCTGCGTCCCCGGGACATGTACCTGCTGACGGTGAGCAGTTGGGTGGTGGTGTGCATCTTCGCCGCGCTGCCGTTTTTCCTGACGCAGAACATCAGCTACACCGACTCGTTTTTTGAAAGCATGTCCGGCATCACCGCCACCGGTTCCACGGTGTTGAGCGGGCTGGACACCATATCGCCCGGCATTTTGATGTGGCGTTCGCTGCTGCACTGGCTCGGCGGGATCGGCTTTATCGGCATGGCGGTGGCGATCCTGCCGCTGCTGCGCATCGGTGGCATGCGCCTGTTCCAGACCGAGTCCTCGGACCGTTCGGAAAAGGTCATGCCGCGTTCGCACATGGTGGCGCGGCTGATCGTGGCGGCGTATGTGGGCATCACCATCCTTGGCAGCCTGGCGTTCTGGTGGGCCGGGATGGGCTTGTTCGATGCGATCAACCATGCGATGTCGGCGATTTCCACCGGTGGGTTTTCCACCTCCGATGAGTCCCTGGCGCACTGGAAACAACCGGCGGTGCATTGGGTGGCGGTGGTAGTGATGATCCTCGGCAGCCTGCCGTTCACCCTGTACGTCGCCACGTTGCGCGGCAACCGTCGGGCGTTGATCAAGGATCAGCAGGTGCAGGGTTTGCTCGCCTTGCTGTTGATGACCTGGCTGGTGCTCGGCACCTGGTACTGGTGGACCACCAACCTGCACTGGCTGGATGCGCTGCGCCATGTGGCCCTGAACGTGACGTCGGTGGTGACGACGACCGGTTTTGCACTGGGGGACTACAGCCTGTGGGGCAATTTCTCACTGATGCTGTTTTTCTACCTGGGCTTTATCGGCGGTTGCTCGGGGTCAACGGCAGGCGGGATCAAGATCTTCCGCTTCCAGGTCGCCTATATCCTGCTCAAGGCCAACTTGAACCAGTTGATTCACCCGCGCGCGGTGATCAAGCAGAAGTACAACGGCCACCGTCTCGACGAAGAGATCGTGCGTTCGATCCTGACCTTCTCGTTTTTCTTCGCCATCACCATTTGCATGATCGCCCTGGCCTTGTCGCTGCTCGGCCTGGACTGGATGACCGCGCTGACCGGCGCCGCCAGCACGGTGTCCGGGGTCGGCCCGGGCCTGGGCGAAACCATCGGCCCGGCCGGCAACTTCGCCAGCCTGCCGGACGCGGCCAAGTGGATCCTGGCGCTGGGCATGCTGCTCGGCCGGCTGGAAATCATTACAGTCTTTGTTCTGTGCATCCCGGCGTTCTGGCGTCACTGACCGTCGACGCATCCAGCAAGCGCGCGCGGTACTCGCCGGGCGTGGCGTCGAACCAGCGGCGGAAGGCGCGGAAGAAGTTGCTCGGGTCGGCAAAGCCCAGCAGATAGGCGATCTCCAGCAGGGTCATGCTCGGCTGCGCCAGGTATTGCTCGGCGAGTTCGCGGCGGGTGTCGTCCAGCAGGGTCTGGAAACTGGTGCCCTCTTCCTGCAGACGTCGCTGCAACGTGCGTTGGGACAGGTGCAGGGTCTGGGCCACCACTTCGCGCTTGGGTTCGCCCTGGGGCAACAGGCGGCACAGCACCTGCCGCGCCTTGTGGGTCACGCGGCTTTCGGAGAAGCGCGCCAGGTATTCACCGGCAAACCGGTCGTGCAGCAGCGCCATTGCCTCATTGGCGGTGGGCAGCGGCGCCTCCATGTCGGCGCGCTCGAAAATCAGCGCGTCATAGGCCGCGTTGAATTCCAGGGGCGCATGGAACGCCTGTTTGTAGGGCGCGAGGTCGGCGGGTTGCTCACCTTGCAGCAGCACCTTGCGCGGTTGCAGGGTACGCCCGGTCAACCAACCGCACAGCGCCAGCGCACAGGCCAGCGAGGCTTCGGCGCTTTGCCGGGTGGGCGGCAGGTGATCGCCATGTACTGTCAGAATCAGCGCATAGCCTTCGGGTAATAATCGGAAACTCAGGTCAGCGCTTTCGGCGATGATCCGCTGGTAACGCACCAGGCGCATAAAGCCTTCCGCCAATGTGTTGCTGGACATCAGCGCGTAACCGGTCACGTGAAACGACGCCGGGCGCACCACTTTGCCCATGTTCAGGCCAATCGCGGGGTTGCCCGACAATTCCACGGCACGCTGCCACAGCCGCGTCATGGAGTCTTGCGGAAAGCGCGCATCGGGGTCGTTGAGGGCGGCATAGTCCAGGCCCAATTGCTTGAACAACACCTGGCAATCCAGGCCGTCCATTTCCAGTGCCTTGACTATCCCCATCGCCCAGCTTGCAGAAGTTGTTCGTTCGCTCATGGCGTCTTCTTAATAAAGCAGGCTGAAACCGCAGCCAGGAAGGCAAGGATACTAAAGTGGCATCTAATGTCACTGGCTGTTACCACTGATCACTCTAGACTCAAATAAGCTCCCCGCCGAACAACTGTTCGACGGCATAACAATCAGAGGGCCGATCACCGTGGGAAATACCAAGCAATTCAATAGCTTCGCCGAGTTTTACCCGTATTACCTGAAAGAACACGGCAACAGCACCTGCCGGCGCCTGCACTTTATCGGCACCACGCTGGTGATTGGGCTTCTGGCGTATGTGCTGGGCAAAGGCGCCCTCGGCCTGCTGATTGCGGTGCCCATCGCCGGCTACGGCTTCGCCTGGGTGGGCCACTTCTTCTTCGAAAAGAACCGCCCGGCGACCTTCCAGCATCCGTTCTACAGCCTGCTCGGGGATTTCGTGATGTACCGCGACATGATCCTGGGCAAAGTGCCGTTCTAGTGGTGCGACGTCTGGTCACTTGTGCTTTAACGATGACGCTTTGTCCATCCGTCGATATAAAAGTCTTTTTGTCATTTACAGTGCTGTATCCTGCCAAGGCTTTTTGAGAGCGCGGAATCACCTGCGATTGAAAAAACAGACTTTGCGAGGAGCGACGACGATGCACGAGATACCTAATCTCCCCTTCCCAAGCCTGCACCCAACAGAGCAGCCAACACCGCAGCAGGCCAGCGACAAGCAGCCTGAGGCCAAAGAAGCAAAACCAGTCGACCGCGAAAGCCAGGACTGACGCCGTACCAGACCGTGTGGAAAGCGCACCTTTGAGCGCTTTCCACACTGCCTGAAATTCCCGAGATACCCGCCATGACCGACAACCACTCCGATAGCCCCAACGCCGCCATACTCGACACTGCCCTGCAGATGGTCGACGTATGGAACCGCCTCAACGCGGACAAACAGGCCCTGCTGCTCAAGCGCTTCGGCACCCAGGAAAACGCCCTGGCCGCCCTGGTCACCACGCAATTGCTCGCTCCTGCCCGGTCCTGACGCGGTTTAGACCGACGTTTTGGCTTTTTACTGCCCTGCGCGGGCCAAAGCATCGGTATCATTAGCAGCCTATCTTTACCTGCTGCGACAGTGGACCCTTCCCATGCCAGATACCCAGCGCCCCATGGCGGTCACGCTGCAAGTTGTTTCCATCGTGTTGTTCACCTTTATCGGCTACCTGAATATCGGCATTCCCCTGGCCGTGTTGCCGGGCTATGTCCACAGTGAGCTGGGCTTTGGCGCGGTGATCGCCGGGCTGGTGATCAGTGTGCAATACCTCGCCACCCTGCTGAGCCGGCCGTATGCCGGGCGCATCATCGATAACCTGGGCAGCAAGCGCGCCGTGCTGATCGGCCTGGCGGGCTGCGGCCTGAGCGGCGTGTTCATGTTGCTCGCGGCGTGGTTTTCCAGCCTGCCGGCGCTGAGCCTGGGTAGCCTGCTCATCGGCCGCCTGGTGCTGGGCAGTGCCGAAAGCCTGGTAGGTTCGGGCGCCATCGGCTGGGGCATTGGCCGGGTGGGGGCGGCGAACACGGCGAAGGTCATCTCGTGGAACGGCATCGCCAGCTATGGCGCCCTGGCGGTCGGCGCGCCGTTGGGGGTGCTGCTGGTGCGTCACCTCGGCTTGTGGAGCATGGGCGTGAGTATCCTGCTGCTGGCGGCGGTGGGTCTGCTGCTGGCGTGGCGCAAAGAGCCGGCACCGATTGTCGCCGGGGTGCGCCTGCCTTTCATGAATGTGCTGGGCCGGGTATTGCCTCACGGTTGCGCACTGGCGCTGGGCTCCATCGGCTTTGGCACCATCGCCACCTTCATCACCTTGTATTACACCACCCAGCATTGGGATAACGCGGTGTGGGCACTGAGCCTGTTCGGCGCCAGTTTTATCGGCGCGCGCCTGTTGTTCGGCAATTTGATCAACCGCATCGGCGGCTTTCGCGTGGCGATCGCCTGCCTGTCGGTGGAGGTGCTGGGCTTGCTGCTGCTGTGGCTGGCGCCGGATGCGCCGTGGGCACTGGCGGGCGCGGCGTTGAGCGGCTTCGGTTTTTCTCTGGTGTTTCCGGCGCTGGGAGTGGAGGCGGTCAATCTGGTGCCTGCGTCCAGCCGGGGTTCGGCGGTGGGCGCGTACTCGCTGTTCATCGACCTGTCGCTGGGGATCACCGGCCCGCTGGCCGGGGCCGTGGCGGCCGGCTTTGGCTTTGCGTCGATCTTCCTGTTCGCCGCCCTCGCCGCCCTGGTCGGGCTGCTGCTGAGTGTCTACCTGTACCGGCAAGCCCCTAGGGCCCGCGAGGCACGCGACGCCTAGAAGTCGACCTTGCCGCGCCCGGCCTTGATGCTGCCGCGCTTGGTCTTGGATTCGAGGCGGCGTTTCTTCGAGCCCAGGGTCGGTTTGGTCGGGCGGCGTTTCTTCTCCACCTTGGTGGCGCTGAGGATCAACTCCACCAGGCGCTCCAGCGCATCGGCGCGGTTCTGTTCCTGGGTGCGATATTGCTGGGCCTTGAGCACCAGCACGCCGTCGCTGGTAATCCGACTGTCGCGCAGTGCCAGCAAGCGCTCCTTATAGAATTCCGGCAACGACGAGGCCGGAATATCAAAGCGCAGATGCACCGCGCTCGACACCTTGTTGACGTTCTGCCCGCCGGCGCCCTGGGCGCGAATGGCGGTCAGCTCGATCTCGGCGTCGGGCAAGTGGACGTTGTTGGAAATCACCAGCATGAGCAACGGGTTCCTCTAAGGGGAGCCCAAGGATACGCGAATGCGCCCCGCCCATCCCTTCAAACGACAAACCCGGCACGCGGCCGGGTTTGCTCAACAGCATCGAAGGGTTACTCCAGCGCGGCCATCGCCAGACGCTGATCCGCGCGGCGCTTGTTCTTGATCCAGTAACACAGCCCCATGAACGCCACCCACACCGGGATCGCATACACCGAGACCTGAATCCCCGGACTCATCAACATGATCACCAGGATAAACACCACGAACGCCAGGCACAGGTAATTGCCATACGGATACCACAGCGCCTTGAACAACGGTACCTGGCCGGTGCGGTTCATGTGCTGGCGGAACTTGAAGTGGGAGAAGCTGATCATCGCCCAGTTGATCACCAGCGTGGCCACCACCAGCGACATCAGCAGTTCCAGCGCGTGTTGCGGGACCAGGTAATTCATCAGCACCGCCACCAGGGTGATCGCCGCCGAGGCGAGGATCGAGCGCACCGGCACGCCGCGCTTGTCGATCTTCGCCAACACCCGCGGCGCGTCGCCCTGCTCGGCCATGCCCAGCAGCATCCGGCTGTTGCAGTAGGTGCCGCTGTTGTACACCGACAGCGCGGCGGTCAGCACCACAAAGTTGAGGATATGCGCGGCAGTGTTGCTGCCGAGCATCGAAAACACCTGCACGAACGGGCTGCCGCTATAGGCATCGCCGGACGCATTGAGGGTCGCCAGCAGGCTGTCCCACGGCGTCAGCGACAACAGCACCACCAGGGCGCCGATGTAGAAGATCAGGATGCGGTAGATCACCTGATTGATCGCCTTGGGGATCACGGTGCGTGGCTGGTCGGCTTCGGCCGCGGTAAAGCCGAGCATTTCCAGGCCGCCGAAGGAGAACATGATGAGCGCCATGGCCATCACCAACCCACCGACACCGTGGGGGAAGAAGCCGCCGTGTTCCCACAGGTTACTCACCGAGGCTTGCGGGCCGCCGCTGCCGCTGACCAGCAGGTAGCTGCCCAGGGCGATCATGCCGACGATGGCCACCACCTTGATGATGGCGAACCAGAACTCGGCCTCGCCGAAGACTTTGACGTTGGCCAGGTTGATCAGGTTGATCAACACGAAAAACGCCGCCGCCGACACCCAGGTCGGAATCTCCGGCCACCAGTAATGCACGTATTTGCCGACAGCCGTCAGCTCCGACATGCCCACCAGGATGTACAGAATCCAGCAGTTCCAGCCCGACAGGAAGCCGGCGAAACCGCCCCAGTATTTGTGGGCAAAGTGGCTGAAGGAACCGGCTACCGGCTCTTCGACGATCATTTCGCCGAGTTGGCGCATGATCATGAAGGCAATGAAGCCGCAGATGGCATAGCCCAGGATCATCGACGGGCCGGCGGATTTGAGCACCCCGGCCGAGCCCAGGAACAGGCCGGTGCCGATGGCGCCACCGAGGGCGATCAACTGGATATGACGGTTTTTCAGGCCACGTTTCAGTTCGCCTGAAGAGGAATCGGGTCCACTCATGAAAAGGCTCTCACGCAAGGTTTGATGATGTTGAATGCAGGTTGCTGCCTTGATGTGCGACTCAAGCAGCGCCGCTCAAACCCCAGCGCAGGCACCAGGAATACAGCGTCGTTCTATCGGTCATGCGTCACCTGTTTGTTTTTATCTGTGACGAAATCGAACCCGTCTGGCTCGTGGCCAGGCGGAGTGATCAGGGTGGATAAACCCTGAGGTCTTGGCCTTTTGCGCGGTTACGCAAGGGGGTCACAGTAAAACGCGGCGCATTGTACACCGCTCGACCGCTTGCGGACGGCCCTGGCGAGCCTCCGCGACAATCTGTCAGGTATTCCTTACAGCACGGCACCGGCCCGATACCGCAGGCCTTTTGCGTAAATCAATCGTTACAGCGCGGAAAATCGGCGTTACACCCAGCCAGTATCTGTCAGTTCACAAAAAATTGGCGGTAGGACATATCCGAACACTCGCCTGCCCCAGTGCGCTGTTTTGCATGAGGAAAAAATGGCGCGTCAAAAACAGAACAAAAAATCCAAATGAGACCGTGTCAATAAAATTTTTGCATTCCGAAACACTCTCACCTAGGTTCTTTCACTTGCCCTGCGAAGCCCGCGGGTAAGCCGTTCTCAAACAACGTCCTCTAGGAGATACACCATGCAAGCACTGGAAAACGACCTGGAAACCGAACTGCAACTCGACGATTGGTTTGAAGCGCCGACCCATGAGGCCGCCGTTGAAATGATGCAAGCCGATGCCGTGGTGCCTTTTGGCACCGCGATGTGGCCGTTCTAACCCTCGGCAGGCATCCGGCAGGCGCAGTGCGCTGCGCCTGCCCCCTTACCCAAGGCACACAAGGACACCCGTCATGGACAAGGCCCGCGCCGTCGAACACTTTCTCTACTACCTGGCCCACCATCCGGCCCTCAGCGGCTTGAGCCGGCCGACCGTGCTGCTGGGCCATACCGAACGCTACGAGGCGATTGCCCAGGCGATCAGCCTCGGCAGCGCCGCCCGCTTCAACTTCCAGGTGCAGCGCCTGGACCTGGCCGCCAGCGACACCCTGGCCGAAGCCATCGAAACCTGCGACCTGTACCTGTTTTTCTACGACGCCTCGACCCTGCCCAACCCCCGCGCCGAAGGCCCGGACTTTATCCGCGCCTTGCATGGCGTAATGGCCGAGCACTGGAAAAAATCCCTGCTGTTCAAGGACTACGGCGACTACTTCTACGACACCTTCAGCGTCGAGCCGCAACGCATCGCCGACCTCAACGCCACGCTGATCCGGCGCATGTCCCAGGCCTCGGTGCTGAGCTTCAGCGATCGGCACGGCTCACGCCTGCGAGCACCGCTGAGCAGCATCAAGAAGTGGACCAATATCAACGGCATCGGCAACCACGACCTGGCCCCCGGCGAGATCGCCACCCACAGCGAAGCCATCAACGGCCAGGTGCGGTTTGTCGGCACCTTCCTCAGCACCATCCCCTTCGCACGCAAATATGGCGTGCTGCAATCACCGCTGGAGCTGTGGATCGAAAACTCGACCATCTGCAGTGTGGCCAGCGACGTCCCGGGGCTGGCGGACGATTTCAACAAGTACCTGAACGCCAACCCATCGAACCGCCGCGTGGAGGAACTGGGGATCGGTACCAATGAAGGGGTCAAGGATCTGTATGCGCGCAACGCCGGGTTCGAAGAGCGTCACTGCGGCCTGCACCTTGGGTTGGGTGGCGGGCAGAAAGGCAGTCATCACCTGGATTTGATCTTCGCCAGCGGGGTGTTGGCGTTGGATGACAAGCCGGTGTTCGATGGCACCTTTGCGTTCTGATCAGATCCAACTGTGGGAGGGGCTTGCTCCCTCCCACAGTTGATGGCATTGCAAATGCAGATCCAAAAAAAACGCCAACCCGAGGGTTGGCGTTTTTATGCAGCCGTTACATCACTGCGGTTTCTTGCGACCAAAACCCGGGCGTTGACCGGAACCGGCCGGCGCGCCACGGCGCTTGCCCGACGGCTCGTCCGCCACCAGTTTCAGGCCTGGGCGCTTGTTCGGCGCGGGCTTGGCTGGGCGCTTGGTGCTGGCGTTGTCGGCCGGGCGACCTGCGGGCGCACCGCGACCGGCTTCACCGCGATTACCGCGACCACCGCTTGGCGCTTCGCCACGGCCGGCAGGACGCGGCGTGCGTGGCGCACGTTCGCCTTCCTGACGCGATGGCGCGGTTGGACGACGCTCGCCTTCAATGTGCGGCTCACGGGAAATCCGCCCGCCGGTAGCCGGTGCATCCAGCGCCGGGCGCAGGGTGCGGGCAACGCGTTCGGTGCGGGCCACCGGGCGCGACGATTTACGCTGCATGCGTTCGAGCTTGTCTTTGCTCTTGGCGTTCATCTGCGGCATCGCGACCGGCGTCAGGCCGACTTCGGCGCTGAGGATGTCGACTTCGTACTGGCTCATTTCGCGCCAGCGGCCCATCGGCAGGTCGGAGTTGAGAAACACCGGACCGAAGCGCACGCGCTTCAGGCGGCTGACCACCAGGCCCTGGGATTCCCACAGGCGACGCACTTCACGGTTGCGACCTTCCATCACCACGCAGTGGTACCAGTGGTTGAAACCTTCGCCGCCGGGTGCTTGCTTGATGTCGGTGAACTTGGCCGGGCCGTCTTCGAGGACGACGCCCGCTTTCAAGCGTTCGATCATCTCGTCGTCGACTTCACCACGCACACGCACGGCGTATTCGCGGTCCATCTCGTAGGACGGGTGCATCAAGCGGTTGGCCAGCTCACCGTCGGTGGTGAACATCAGCAAGCCGGTGGTGTTGATGTCGAGACGGCCGATGTTGATCCAACGGCCTTCTTTGGGCTTTGGCATCTTGTCGAACACGGTCGGACGGCCTTCCGGGTCGTCACGGGTGCAGATCTCGCCATCGGGCTTGTTGTACATGATCACGCGGCGCACCGATTCGGCGGCCTCTTCACGCTTGATGACCTTGCCATCAATGGTGATTGCATCGTGCAGGTCGACGCGCTGGCCAAGGGTGGCCTCGACGCCGTTGACCTTGATGCGCTTCTGGGTGATCCAGGCTTCGACGTCGCGGCGCGAGCCCACGCCGATACGCGCCAGCACCTTTTGCAGTTTTTCGCCTGCTGGGCCGATTTCCTGGCTGTCGTTCTGGTCTTTATCGTTCATCTTAAGCACCTCCCGGTGGGTCGATTCAGGCGTGGCCTGAAGAGTGTTGAAAGCGGGGCTTTGGCCGAATACATCGGCAAAGGGTCGCGAATCATACGCGCATGGCGCGCGTTGCGCATCAGAGGCTAGTCGATAAGTGCCGAGTCGGTGGTTTTTCCGCCGACCGGTGGTGCCCACCGGCTGTAGGAGCGAGCTTGCTCGCGAAAATCGTCAACGATAACGCGGGGAATCTGGTTGTCTGCGGTGCTCTTGGGTTTTTCGCGAGCAAGCTCGCTCCTACAAGGTGGGCGTCAGTCGTCGAGCTGGCGGCGCTCGGCCTCGATGGCTTCGGCCAGGGCACGGGCTTCGTCCTCTTCGTCGCTCAGCGGCGGCTGTTCGAGGGCGGCGACGGCGGCCAGGAGTTTTTCGCGGGCTTGGGCGACGCCGAGAATGTCTTCCTCAGGTTCCGCTTCGGGCTCTGGCTCGGCTTCAACATTCACCTGGCTTTCGGGCTCGGCCGCGCCATCACGCAGCAAGTCATCGAAGTCGGTCTTGATCCCCTGCTCCATGTCGTCCAGTTCCAGCAACAAGGTATGGAAACTGGTTTCGTCCTTCGGTTCTTCCGGCTCGGCCGTGGCATCGGCCAGTTCCTGCAGGCTCGCCGGGACCGGGGCGTCGTCGAAGTCGAGTTCCGGCTCGGTTTCCATCTCGCGCAATTCGGCCAAGGGCGGCAGGTCGTCGAGGTTTTTCAGGTTGAAGTGGTCGAGGAACACCTTGGTGGTGGCGAACATCGCCGGTTTGCCGGGCACGTCGCGGTAACCGACGATGCGAATCCACTCGCGCTCCAGCAACGTCTTGACGATATGGCTGTTGACCGCCACACCGCGCACGTCCTCGATTTCACCACGGGTGATCGGCTGGCGATAGGCGATCAGCGCCATGGTTTCCAGCATCGCCCGGGAATAACGTTGCGGGCGTTCTTCCCACAAGCGGCCGACCCATGGGGAAAACTTCTCACGTATCTGCAGGCGATAACCCGACGCCACTTCGCGCAGTTCAAAGGCGCGGCCGTCGCAGGACTTGCGCAGGATCTCCAGGGCTTTCTTGAAGACCGGCGGTTCAGGACGTTCGGCCTCTTCAAAGAGTTCGAACAGGCGCTCCAGGGATTGCGGCTTACCCGAGGCCAGAAGAAAGGCCTCCAGCAGCGGGGCCAGTTCGCGGGGTTCAGTCAGATTCATCGATTCAGCTCGTTATTCGGCTCGCGCCCGCACGTGGATAGCCGCAAAAGGCTCATTCTGGACCAGCTCGACCAAGGATTCCTTGACCAGCTCAAGGATCGCCATAAAGGTCACCACTACCCCCAGGCGCCCCTCTTCGGCGGTGAACAGCTCGACAAACGGCACAAAACCGCCGCCTTTGAGGCGTTCGAGCACATCGCTCATGCGCTCGCGGGTCGACAACGCCTCGCGGCTGACCTGGTGGTGTTCAAACATGTCGCCACGGCGCAGTACCTCGGCCATCGACATCAGCAACTCTTCCAGGCTCACGTCCGGCAACAGCTTGCGCGCCCGGGCTTCCGGGGCATCGAGCTTGGGCACCACCACATCGCGGCCCACGCGGCTGAGGCCGTCGATGCCTTCGGCGGCGGCCTTGAAGCGTTCGTACTCCTGCAGGCGTCGGATCAGTTCGGCGCGCGGGTCGTCCTCTTCGGCCTCGATCGTCTCCGAGCGCGGCAACAGCATGCGCGACTTGATCTCGGCGAGCATCGCGGCCATCACCAGGTACTCGGCGGCCAGTTCCAGGCGCACCGACTGCATCAGCTCGACATAGCCCATGTACTGGCGGGTGATTTCCGCCACCGGGATGTCGAGGATGTTGATGTTCTGCTTGCGAATCAGGTACAGCAGCAAGTCCAGCGGGCCTTCGAAGGCCTCGAGGAACACCTCCAGGGCATCCGGCGGGATGTACAGGTCCAGCGGCATTTCCATGACCGCCTGGCCATACACCATGGCAAACGGCAGTTCCTGCTGGGCGCCGGCCTGGCTGTCGACGGTTTCCACGGCCGACATTCAGGCCTCGGCCATAAACGGCGCGGGGTCGCCGCAGCCAACGCGGATCACTTCGGGGTCGCCGTCGGCCAGGTTGATCACGGTGGACGCCTTGCCACCGCCGAAACCACCGTCGATGATCAGGTCGACGTGTTTTTCCAACAGTTGGCGCATTTCGTAGGGGTCTTCCAGCGGTTCGGTGGCGCCGGGCATGATCAGCGACACGCTCATCAGCGGCTCGCCCAACTCGGCCAGCAGCGCCAGGGCAATCGGGTGTTCCGGCACGCGCAGGCCGATGGTGCGCTTCTTCGGATGCAGCAGCAGGCGCGGCACTTCGCGGGTGGCGTTGAGAATAAAGGTGTACGGCCCCGGCGTGTGGGCCTTGAGCAGGCGGAAGGTGCCGGTGTCGACCTTGGCGAACAGGCCCAGTTGGGACAGGTCGCTGCAGATCAGCGCGAAGTTGTGCTTGTCGTCCAACTGACGCAGGCGTCTGACACGCTCGACCGCGTTTTTGTCGCCGATCTGACAACCGATGGCGTAGGACGAATCCGTTGGATAGATCACCACGCCACCGGCGCGAATGATCTCCACAGCCTGCTTGATCAGGCGTGGCTGAGGGTTTTCCGGATGAATCTGGAAGAATTGACTCACGTGCTCTACCTGTTCAGACGGTGGCAATAATGGGGTCATGCTTGAATCGCCCCCACAAGAGCGGCAAGTCTTCCGGGACCGGGCGATATTCGCCGATCTCGGACCAGCCGCCTGGGCCATGAAAGTCACTGCCGGCGCTGACCAGCAGACCAAATTCGCGGGCAAGAATCGCCAGGCTGCCAACCTGTTCGGCGGGTTGATGCCCGTTGACCACTTCAATTGCGTGGCCGCCCGCACCAATATAGTCGCCAATCAGCTTGCGACGCTTGCTGCGGGTGAAATCGTAATGCCAGGGATGTGCAAGGCTGACCCAGGCCCCGGAGGCCCGCAGGGTCTCGACGGTGTCGTCCAAGGTCGGCCAGTGCTGCTTGACGTCGCCCAGCTTGCCGGCGCCCAGCCATTTGCGAAAGGCTTCGGCGCGGTCCCTGACAAACCCTTCGCGCACCATCCAATCGGCGAAATGCGGCCGGGCCGGTGCGTTGCCGCTGTCGCCCAGTTCCTGCTGGATGGCCCGGGCGCCGTCGAGGGCGTTGGACATGCCTTTGAGGCCGAGCTTGCGGCTTATTTCTTCGGAGCGCAGCCAGCGGCCATCGCGCAATTGGGCGATGGCCTCCACCAGCGGCGGAGCTTTCTGGTCGAAACCGTAGCCAAGCACATGAATGGTGGCGCCACCCCAGGTGCAGGACAATTCCACGCCGTTGACCAGTTGCATGCCCAGGGCCTGGGCGGCTTCGCGGGCTTCGTCGAGGCCTTCGAGGGTATCGTGGTCGGTCAACGACAGGACTCGCACGCCTTTTTCAAACGCACGCGCAACCAGCACCGCGGGCGCCAGGGCGCCATCGGAGGCCGTGCTGTGGCAGT
Organism: Pseudomonas sp. Pse79; assembly: GCF_024519615.1. NCBI lineage: Bacteria > Pseudomonadati > Pseudomonadota > Gammaproteobacteria > Pseudomonadales > Pseudomonadaceae > Pseudomonas > Pseudomonas sp. Pse79. Next base: position 124,698 of record NZ_JALJRR010000010.1, on the reverse strand, counting down.
GCAAATCAACATTCACGGAAGTGTGTAACCTCAAGTCAGGTGGCGCTTTCGCTACCAAGGATGTTTGTTATTATGCCGCCACATCCAGCTTCTGGCTCTTACTGTGAAACAATTCATCGACTTCATCCCGCTGTTGCTGTTTTTCATCGTTTACAAACTCGACCCCAGGGTCATCGATCTCGCCGGCCATGAACTGACCTTCGGAGGCATCTACAGCGCCACCGCCGTGCTGATCATCAGCTCCATCGTGGTCTACGGCGCCATCTTCATCTCCCAGCGCAAACTCGAAAAAAGCCAATGGCTGACCCTCGTCGCCTGCCTGGTCTTCGGCAGCCTGACCCTGGCCTTCCATAGCGAAACCTTCCTTAAATGGAAAGCCCCGGTGGTGAACTGGCTGTTCGCCCTGGCGTTTATCGGCAGCCACTTCGTTGGCGACCGCCTGCTGATCAAGCGGATCATGGGCCACGCCCTGACCCTGCCGGAGCCGGTATGGACGCGCCTGAACATGGCCTGGATCGTGTTTTTCCTGTTCTGCGGCGCCGCCAACCTGTTCGTGGCCTTCACCTTCCAGGACTACTGGGTCGACTTCAAGGTGTTCGGCAGCCTGGGCATGACCGTATTGTTCCTGGTCGGCCAAGGCATCTACCTGTCGCGCCACCTGCATGACACCGACCCCACTTCGCCGAAAACCGAGGACTGACATGCTCTACGCCATCATTGCCACCGACGTTGCCAACTCGCTGGAAAAACGCCTCTCCGCGCGCCCGGCCCACGTCGAGCGCCTGAAAGTACTGCAGGCCGAAGGCCGCATCGTGTTGGCCGGCCCGCTCCCGGCGATCGACAGCAACGACCCGGGCGACGCCGGTTTCACCGGTAGCCTGATCGTTGCCGAGTTCGCGTCCCTGGCCGATGCCCAGGCCTGGGCCAAGGCCGATCCGTATGTAGCGGCCGGCGTCTACGCGGACGTGGTGATCAAACCGTTCAAGCAAGTCCTGCCTTGACCCCGGTCGCGCCGAACCAATTCGGTTCGGCGCACTCCTAATTGCTCATTATTCTGGGTAACCTGCCGACAACGTTCTGAATATTCGTGTGGAATCAGGAGTTCCGATGCGCTTACGTCAGTTGTGTCTGTTGGCAGTGTTAATGATCGGGGCTACGGCCCACGCTGAAGAAACCTCAAGCACCGGCAGTTCTACGCCCCTGTCCTTGAGCGCCGGCAGCCAGATCACCGAATTGCAGCAACGCTTGAAAGAAAGCGAACGGCTGCGTGAAGAACTGAGCAAGCAACTGCAAACCACGGATGCTGCGCGTGACAGTGCCCAGTTGAGTCGCTTGCGCCAAGAGAACCAACGCCTGGCCCAGCAACTCAAAGAGGTACAGGGCGGCGGCTTGACCCGATGGCTGACCGAGCAGCAGCAGTGGTTTGTCACCGGCGCGGCCGTCGCGCTGATCGCCTTGCTGTGCGGGATCTTCGCCAGCGGTGGGCACCGTCGCCGTCGACAATGGCTAAATTGAGTGAGTCATGAGCGAGCTGTTACTGATAGATGATGACCAGGAGCTCTGTGAGCTGCTGACCAGTTGGTTGGGCCAGGAAGGCTTCCAGGTGCGCGCCTGCCACGACGGTTTGAGCGCCCGCAAAGCCTTGGCCGACAGCGCCCCGGCGGCCGTGGTGCTCGACGTGATGTTGCCCGACGGCAGCGGCCTGGAGCTGCTCAAGCAATTGCGCAACGACCATCCGGAGTTGCCGGTGCTGATGCTGTCGGCCCGGGGCGAGCCGCTGGACCGCATCCTCGGCCTGGAACTGGGCGCCGACGATTACCTGGCCAAGCCCTGCGACCCGCGGGAACTGACTGCCCGCCTGCGCGCGGTGCTGCGCCGCAGCCACCCGGCTGCCGTGTCGACCCAGCTGGAACTGGGCGACCTGTGCTTCAGCCCGGTGCGCGGCGTGGTCAGCATCGACAATCAGGAATTCACCCTCACCGTCTCCGAAAGCCGCCTGCTCGAAGCCTTGCTGCGCCAGCCCGGCGAACCGCTGGATAAACAGGAACTGGCGCAGATCGCCCTCGGCCGCAAGTTGACCCTCTACGATCGCAGCCTCGACATGCACGTCAGCAATCTGCGCAAGAAGATCGGCCCGCACCCGGATGGCCGGCCACGGATCGTGGCGCTGCGCAGCCGCGGCTACTACTACAGCCTCTGAACCCCGCGCCACACTGATCCCACCGTTGATCTGCTCGTTCCCAAGGGTTTTGTCAGGCGCCGCCAAAACCCTCTTTACCCAAGCTTTACCCACACCTGACCGCCGCTGACCTTGATCTCCGTAATCTACTCACATCCGGACTCACCGGAATAGAGACAGGAGAATCACCATGCGCAAGACCCTAATCGCTCTGATGTTCGCCGCTGCCCTGCCCACCGTTGCCATGGCGGCAATGCCCGAAGGCCCAGGCCCGATGGGCGGCCCAGAAGGCCACATGATGATGGGTGGCCCGGGCCACGGCGGTGAACACGGTCCGCGTGGCAAAGGTGGCCCACTCAGCCAGCTGGACTTGAGCAAGGAACAGCGCGAGCAAATTGGCAAGCTGATGGGTGACCAATGGCAGGCTCGCAAAGACCTGGTCAAAAAGTACCTGGACAAACTCCCGGCTGCTGAGCAGAAAGCCATGCAAGATGAAATCGCCGCCGGCAAGCAGAAAACCCAGGCCGATATCCGTGCCGTACTCAAGCCTGACCAGCAGAAGAAATTCGACGAGATCGTCAAGAAACAGGAACAACGCCGCGCCGAATGGAAGGAATTCCAGGCCTGGAAAGCGCAGCAGCCGCAAAAAGCGCAATAATGCGTTAGCTTCACTGCCCCAGCCCAGCGGTTCGCGCCGCTGGGCTTTTCCTGTTTGAGGGTTTCCTGTGCGTTCATTGTTCTGGCGCATCCTGGCCAGTTTCTGGCTGGCTATCGCCTTGGTTGCCGGGCTGTCGATCCTGCTTGGGCATATGCTCAACCAGGACGCCTGGATTCTCAGCCGCCACCCCGGCCTCAATAACCTGGCCGAAGAGTGGACCCAACTCTACGAAGCCCAGGGCGAGGACGCCGCCCAAGACTTGCTGCAACAGCGCAAGCGTCAGTATCACATTGACGTGCAAGTACTCAACGAAAGCGGCGAGCCCGTGGTCCGCGGCACCTTTCCGCGCCGCGCCGCCGCCTTCGAAGCCCGGCAGAACGACAGCAAGGACGGCCACCTGCCCTGGCGGCGCCTGACCGCCGAGTACACCAGCGAAAAGACCGGCGACACCTACCTGCTGATCTATCGCATCCCCCACCCGGAGCTGGACGCCTGGCACCGCAGCAGCCTGATGTGGCCGTTGAGCGCATTGGCGATTGCCCTGGTGGTGCTGACCCTGTTCAGCCTGCTGGTGACGCTGTCCATCACCCGCCCCTTAAGCCGCCTGCGTGGCGCGGTACACGACCTCGGCCAGGCCACCTACCAGCAGAACAGCCTGGCGCAACTGGCCAACCGCCGCGATGAGTTCGGCGTACTCGCCACCGACTTCAACCGCATGGGCGCACGCTTGCAGAGCCTGATCGGCAGCCAGCGCCAGCTGCTGCGAGACGTGTCCCACGAACTGCGCTCGCCCCTGGCCCGCCTGCGTATCGCCCTGGCCCTGGCCGAGCGGGCCGGCCCCGAGGAACGGGAAAGACTCTGGCCGCGCCTGACCCGCGAGTGCGACCGCCTGGAAGCACTGATCAGCGAAATCCTGGTGCTGGCCCGGGTCGATGCCGACAACGCCAGTGCCGAAGACGTCGACCTCATCCCGCTGCTCAAGACCCTGCAAAAGGACGCCCAACTCAGCGCGCCAGACCAAGTGGTGCAACTGAGCGCCGATCCCGACCTGCGCCTCAAAGGCTGGCCGACCATGATCGAACGCGCCGTGGATAACCTGTTGCGCAATGCCCAGCGCTTCAACCCGCCCGGCCAACCGATCGAGTTGCAGGCGCGCCGCCTGGGCGAACGCATTCTGATCAGCGTGCGCGACCACGGCCCCGGCGTCGAAGCCGAGCACCTGAGCCAACTGGGCGAGCCGTTCTACCGCGCCCCCGGCCAAACGGCGCAGGGCCACGGCCTGGGTCTGGCGATTGCACGGCGCGCAGCGGAACGGCATGGCGGCAACCTGATCCTGGCCAATCATCCCGACGGCGGTTTCAGCGCCAGCATCGACCTGCCATTGACGCCGGGGGTTGTCACACCGGTGTGATGATCTTCTATAGTGGCCCTTCTCTTATGGAGGGCCTTCGATGACTGACCTGCTGACTCCCATCCAAGCCGCACTCGATCTACCGCGCACCCCGCTGACCTCGACCGGGGCCGGCGCCCTGCCGTCGATCTTCGCCGTGAGCGACCTGGCCTGCGCCAGCATCGGCGCCGCCGGCCAGGCGGTTGCCCAACTCATCCTGCAACAGACCGGACGCTTGCCCAGCGTCAGCGTGGACCGACGCCTCGCGTCTTTCTGGTTCTCTTCTTCGATCCGCCCCACAGGCTGGCAAGTACCGCCACTGTGGGACCCGGTGGCCGGCGACTATGCCAGCGCCGACGGCTGGATTCGCTTGCACACCAACGCGCCCCATCACCGTGCGGCTGCCGAGCGGGTGCTGGGCCACGTCGCTGACCGTGCCGAGATGGCGAGCAAGGTCGTCGCGTGGAACGCTGCCGAGCTGGAGCAGGCGATTGTCGATGCCGGCGGTTGTGCCGCGCAGATGCGGTCGTGGCAGGCCTGGCAGCAACATCCCCAAGGCTTGGCGGTGAATGCCGAGCACCTGGTTCAGCGCCAAACTTTTGAACCCGCCGCCAACAGGCCCTGGCGCGGCTCGGCGGCCCGCCCGCTGGCCGGCCTCAAAGTGCTGGACCTGACCCGCGTGCTGGCCGGCCCCGTGGCCAGTCGTTTTCTCGCCGGGCTGGGCGCGGACGTGCTGCGCATCGACTCGCCGACCTGGAACGAGCCGGGCGTAGTGCCGGAAATGACCCTGGGCAAACGCTGTGCGCGCCTGGACCTGAAAACCGCCGCAGACCGCCAGGTTTTCGAAGGGTTGCTCAAAGACACCGACATCCTGTTCCACGGTTACCGCGCCGATGCCCTCGAGCAATTGGGCTACACCGCCAGCGCATTGCAACAGCTCGCCCCCGGCCTGATCGACGTGAGCCTCAACGCCTATGGCTGGAGCGGCCCGTGGCGTAACCGCCGGGGCTTCGACAGCCTGGTGCAGATGAGCTGCGGCATCGCCGACGCGGGCATGGCCTGGAAACACACGAATGAACCTGTGCCGCTACCGTTGCAGGCGCTGGATCACGCCACCGGCTACTTGATGGCGGCCAGCGCGATCCTGGCCCTGCGCGAGCGCTTGGAGTCCGGCCGTGGCGGCTCGGCGCGATTATCGTTGGCGCGCACGGCAAAATGCTTGATGGAGGCCGGGCCGGTTCCGGAGCAACCGGCATTGCGGGCCGAAGCCCTCGAAGACCAGGGGCTGGTGGTGGAGCAAACCGCCTGGGGACCGGCGCACCGATTGCTCGCGCCGCTGACCATCAGCGGCACACCGTTGCAGTGGGATTTGCCGGCAGGGGAATTGGGGTCGCACCGGCCTCGCTGGTGACCTGAGACCGCCATCGCGGGCGTGCCCGCGATGAGGCCCACACGATCAAGCCACCCAGCTCATAACGACAACACCCCGCTATACAGCCCATACGCCGCCAACCCCGCGCCCGCAATCACACAGGCGAAAATGCCTTTTTCCACATGGGTAAACAACGGCAGGCCCTGCTCGCGCTTGGCCAGGGCAAACAGCACCACGCCCGGCGCATACAGCAACGCCGACAGCAGCAAGTACTTCAGGCCCCCGGCGTACAGCAGCCACACCGCGTAGCCCAATGCAATCAGGCCCACCAGCAGATCTTTCAGACGCTGGCGCTGGGCGCCTTCGTAGGTTTCCCCGCGCCCGCTCAACAACACCGCGTAGGCCGCCGACCACAGGTAAGGCACCAGGATCATGGATGAAGCCAGGTAAATCAGGGTGGTGTAGGTGCTTTCGGAAAACAGCGTGATCACCAGGAATATCTGGATCATCACATTGGTCAGCCACAGCGCATTGACCGGCACCTGATTGGCGTTTTCCTTTTTCAGGAAGGCCGGCATGGTCTTGTCATGGGCCGTGGCGTAGAGGATTTCCGCGCAGAGCAGCGCCCATGACAACAACGCGCCCAGCAGCGATACCGCCAAACCGATGCTGATCAGCAGCGCGCCCCAGGGACCGACGATGTGCTCCAGCACGCCGGCCAGGGACGGGTTCTGCAATTGCGCCAGTTCCGCCTGGCTCATGATCCCCAGGGACAGCAGATTCACCAGCACCAGCAACGCCAGCACACCGAGAAACCCGATCACCGTGGCCCGGCCCACGTCCGAGCGCTTCTGCGCCCGCGCCGAGTACACGCTGGCGCCCTCAATGCCGATGAACACGAACACCGTGACCAGCATCATGTTGCGCACCTGATTCATCACACTGCCGAAATGCGGCTTGCCCAGGCCCCAGATGTCGGCGGTGAAGACATCGGCCTTGAACGCCACGCCGGCGATGACCACGAACATCAGCAGCGGCACGAGCTTGGCCACGGTGGTGATCTGGTTGATGAACGCCGCCTCCTTGATCCCGCGCATCACCAGAAAATGCACGGCCCACAGCAACACCGAGGCGCAGCCGATGGCCACTGGCGTATTGCCTTCGCCGAATACCGGAAAAAAATAGCCAAGGGTGCTGAACAGCAACACGAAGTAACCGACGTTGCCCATCCACGCACTGATCCAGTAACCCCAGGCAGACGAGAAGCCCATGTAGTCGCCAAAACCGGCCTTGGCGTAGGCATACACCCCGGAATCCAGCTCGGGCTTGCGGTTAGCCAGGGTCTGGAACACAAATGCCAGGGTCAGCATGCCCACGGCGGTGATCGCCCAGCCGATCAATACCGCGCCGACTTCCGCGCGCGCGGCCATGTTTTGTGGCAGGGAAAAAATCCCGCCGCCGATCATGGAGCCCACCACCAGGGCGATCAAGGCGCTGAGTCGAAGCTTTTCAGACGATTGCGACATGAATTCTCCAGAATTAAAAGAACCACCGTGTACTCAACTAATTTACGCAGGCGCGTTAGCGTTTATCAGATATCGCGAATAAAACGCAGGCTCTAATAACCCAAAGGCATGTCAAAAAATAGAGTTTAGTCAAATTTATAAATTAAATAAGTATTGAACTTTAAGGTTTTGAGCGTCTTGCCAAGCCGGCCCGGAAAAAGTTTGCACATTCACCAAAAGGGACTAGCTTGAAACGTCCCGGCAATCAGGAAACCTTAACAATAAAAAAGCGCATAGAGGCTCTATGACGAGCGTCTTGGCGGCACTATCGCGCGCACGGCATTTTCACTCTAAGTCATTAATTCACAATGGAATGTGCCAATGATGTGATCTAAGTCAGCTGTTTGATTAGCGCACGGAATTATTCTGTGGTCTCTCTTCTCCTGCATTGGAGTCATACAATGTCTGAATCTGCCGGAAAACTTCGACTTGGCGCACTGGTTGCACTTGTCGTGGGTTCAATGATTGGCGGCGGGATCTTCTCTCTGCCGCAAAACATGGCGGCCAGCGCCGATGTCGGCGCCGTCCTGATTGGCTGGGTGATTACGGCTGTAGGCATGTTGACCCTGGCGTTTGTGTTCCAGACCCTGGCTAACCGCAAACCCGATCTCGACGGCGGCGTATATGCCTACGCCAAGGCCGGCTTCGGCGACTACATGGGCTTCTCGTCCGCCTGGGGTTACTGGATCAGCGCCTGGCTGGGCAACGTCGGCTACTTCGTGCTCTTGTTCAGCACCCTCGGCTACTTCTTCCCGATCTTTGGCGAGGGCAACACCCCGGCCGCGGTGATTGGCGCTTCGGTGCTGCTGTGGGCCGTGCATTTCCTGGTATTGCGCGGGATCAAGGAAGCGGCGTTCATCAACCTGGTGACCACCGTCGCCAAGGTCGTGCCGCTGGTGCTGTTCGTGCTGATCGCTGTATTCGCGTTCAAGCTGGACATCTTCACCGCTGACATCTGGGGCCTGAAAAACCCGGACCTGGGCAGCGTGATGAACCAAGTGCGCAACATGATGCTGGTCACCGTGTGGGTGTTCATCGGCATCGAAGGCGCAAGCATCTTCTCGGCGCGGGCCGAAAAACGCAGCGACGTGGGCAAGGCCACTGTGATCGGCTTTATCACCGTGTTGCTGTTCCTGATGCTGGTCAACGTGCTGTCCCTGGGCATCATGACCCAACCGGAACTGGCCAAGCTGCAGAACCCGTCGATGGCGGCCGTGCTGGAGCACGTCGTGGGCCACTGGGGCGCCGTGTTGATCAGCGTCGGCCTGGTCATCTCGCTGCTCGGCGCGCTGCTGTCGTGGGTGCTGCTGTGTGCGGAGATCATGTTCGCCGCCGCCAAGGACCACACCATGCCGGAGTTCCTGCGCCGCGAGAACGCCAACCACGTGCCGGCCAATGCCCTGTGGCTGACCAACGCTCTGGTCCAGGTGTTCCTGGTGATTACCCTGTTTTCCGCCAGCACGTACCTGTCGCTGATCTACCTCGCCACCTCGATGATCCTGGTGCCTTACCTGTGGTCGGCAGCTTATGCGCTGCTGCTGGCGGTACGTGGCGAGACCTACGAAAACGCCCCGGCCGAGCGCAGAAAGGACCTGATCATCGGCGCGATCGCGCTGATCTATGCGGTCTGGCTGCTCTACGCCGGCGGTACCAAATACCTGCTGCTCTCCGCCCTGCTCTATGCCCCTGGCGCGATCCTGTTCGCCAAGGCCAAGCATGAACTGGGCAAACCGATTTTCACCAACGTCGAGAAGCTGATTTTCGCTGCGGTGGTCGTTGGCGCCCTGGTGGCTGCCTATGGCCTCTACGCCGGCTTCCTGACTATGTAATTGTTGCTCACTGGAGGATCTGTAATGACCACGGAAAAAGTGAAGTACGGCGTACATTCCGAAGCCGGCAAACTGCGTAAAGTCATGGTGTGCTCCCCAGGTTTGGCCCACCAGCGGCTGACCCCCAACAACTGCGACGAACTGCTGTTCGATGATGTGCTGTGGGTGGCCCAGGCCAAGCGCGACCATTTCGACTTTGTCACCAAGATGCGCGAACGGGACATCGATGTGCTGGAAATGCACAACCTGTTGACCGATATCGTCGCCATCCCCGAAGCCCTGGACTGGATTCTGGAACGCAAGATCACCGCCAACCAGGTCGGCCTCGGCCTGATCAACGAAGTCGGCTCGTGGCTGCGCAGCCTGGAGCCGCGCAAAATCGCCGAGTTCCTGATCGGCGGCGTGTCGGCCGATGACCTGCCGGACAGCTTCGGTGGCAAGACCATCGAGATGTTCCGCGATTTCCTCGGCCACTCCAGCTTCATCCTGCCGCCGCTGCCGAACACCCAGTTCACCCGCGACACCACCTGCTGGATCTTTGGCGGCGTGACGCTGAACCCGATGTACTGGCCGGCGCGACGCCAGGAAACCCTGCTGGCCAGCGCCATCTACAAATTCCACCCCGAGTTCACCAACGCCGACTTCCAGATCTGGTACGGCGACCCGGACCAGGACCATGGCAACGCCACCCTCGAAGGCGGCGACGTCATGCCGCTCGGCAACGGCGTGGTGTTGATCGGCATGGGCGAGCGTTCGTCGCGCCAGGCCATCGGCCAACTGGCGCTGAACCTGTTCAAGCACAAAGCCGTCGAGCGCGTCATCGTCGCCGGCCTGCCGAAATCCCGCGCGGCGATGCACTTGGATACCGTGTTCAGCTTCTGCGACCGCGACCTGGTCACCATCTTCCCCGAAGTGGTCAGCCAGATCGTCGCCTTCAGCCTGCGCCCGGACGACAGCAAGCCCGGTGGCATCGATGTGCGCCGTGAAGACGCAAGCTTCCTCGATGTGGTCGCCACCGCCCTCAAGCTCAAAACCCTGCGTGTGGTCGAAACCGGCGGCAACAGCTTCGCCGCCGAGCGCGAGCAGTGGGATGACGGCAACAACGTCGTGGCCCTGGAGCCTGGCGTGGTGATCGGCTACGACCGCAACACCTACACCAACACCCTGCTGCGCAAGTCCGGCGTGGAAGTCATCACCATCAGTGCCGGTGAACTCGGCCGTGGCCGTGGCGGCGGCCACTGCATGACCTGCCCGATCATCCGCGACCCTATCGACTATTAATTTCCAGGCCTTGGCCGCCGCCCACAAGGCGTCGGCCAAGGGGATAACCTGAACACAAGGAGATCCACCATGGCTTTCAACATGCGCAACCGCAGCCTGCTGTCGCTGATGCACCACACCAATCGCGAGCTGCACTACCTGCTGGACCTGTCCCGCGACCTCAAACGCGCCAAATACACCGGCACCGAGCGCGCGCACCTCAAGGGCAAGAACATCGCGCTGATCTTCGAAAAAACCTCGACCCGCACCCGCTGCGCCTTCGAAGTCGCGGCCCACGACCAGGGTGCCCACGTCACCTACATCGACCCGGTGTCGTCGCAGATCGGCCACAAAGAAAGCATGAAAGACACCGCCCGCGTCCTCGGTCGGATGTTCGATGCCATTGAATACCGTGGCTTCGAGCAGGAAATCGTCGAAGAACTGGCCAAGTTCGCCGGTGTGCCGGTGTTCAACGGCCTGACCGCCGAATTCCACCCGACCCAAATGATCGCCGACACCCTGACCATGCGCGAACACAGCGACAAGCCGCTGCATGACATCAGCTACGCCTACCTGGGCGACGCACGCTACAACATGGGCAACTCGCTGCTGATGATCGGCGCCAAGCTGGGCATGGACGTGCGTATCGGCGCGCCGAAAGCCCTGTGGCCCCACGAAGACTTCATCAAACAGTGCCAGGCCTTTGCCGAAGAAAGCGGCGCGCGCATCACCATCACCGAAGACCCTCTTGAAGCGGTGAAGGGCGTGGACTTCATCCACACCGATATCTGGGTGTCCATGGGTGAACCAGTGGAAGCGTGGGACGAGCGTATCGAGCAACTGCTGCCGTACCAGGTCAACGCCAAGATGATGAAAGCCTCGGGCAACCCCCGGGTGAAGTTCATGCACTGTCTGCCGGCGTTCCATAACAGCGAAACCAAGGTCGGCAAGGACATCGCCACGCGTTATCCGAACCTGGCCAATGGCGTGGAAGTGACCGAAGAGGTGTTTGAATCCCCGGCCAACATTGCCTTTGAACAGGCGGAAAACCGCATGCATACCATCAAGGCGATCCTGGTGTCGGCGTTGGCGGATATCTGATTTCGACACAACGTCTACTGTAGGAACACGGTCAAAATGTGGGAGGGGCGGTGCGACGATTCGACTTGCCCCCGATAGCGGTGTATCAGTCGACACAAGTATTGAATGTTAGCCCGCCATCGGGAGCACGCTCCCTCCCACACTTAGTCCTGTGTTCACACGCTGAACTCTAGAAGGATTGCATTATGCGTATCGTCGTTGCACTGGGCGGTAACGCCCTGCTCCGCCGTGGTGAACCCATGACAGCGGACAACCAACGCGCCAATATCCGAATCGCTACCGAACAGATCGCCAAAATCCATTCCGGCAACGAACTGGTGATCGCCCACGGCAATGGCCCGCAAGTCGGCCTGCTGTCGTTGCAGGCAGCGGCCTACACCAGCGTCTCGCCGTACCCGCTGGACGTGCTCGGTGCCGAAACCGAAGGCATGATCGGTTACATCATCGAACAGGAACTGGGCAACCTGCTGGACTTCGAAGTCCCGTTTGCCACCCTGCTCACCCAGGTCGAAGTGGACGCCAACGACCCGGCCTTCAAAAAACCCAGCAAACCGATCGGCCCGGTGTACTCCCAGGCCGAAGCCGAGAAACTCGCCGCGGAGAAAGGCTGGACCATTGCCCCGGATGGCGATAAATACCGCCGCGTGGTGGCCAGCCCGCGGCCGAAACGCATCTTTGAAATTCGCCCGATCCAATGGCTGCTGGAGAAAGGCAGCATCGTGATCTGCGCCGGCGGTGGCGGTATCCCGACGATGTATGGCGAAGACGGCAAACTGCGCGGCATTGAAGCAGTCATCGACAAAGACCTGTGCTCATCGCTGCTGGCTTCGCAACTGGAAGCCGATTTGCTGGTGATCGCCACCGACGTCAACGCGGCGTTTATCGACTACGGCAAACCCACCCAGAAGGCTATCAGCCAGGCCCACCCGGACGACATGGAAAAACTCGGTTTCGCCGCCGGTTCCATGGGGCCCAAGGTCCAAGCGGCCTGCGAGTTCGCCCGCCAGACTGGCAAAACCGCGGTGATCGGTTCACTCTCGGACATCGAAGCCATCGTCCAGGGCACCGCCGGCACCCGTGTCAGCACAGCGACCCCTGGCATCCGTTATCTGTGAAGTTGAGGAGAAACGCCTATGGCTACCTTTGCACCCGGGCACTTGCACATCGAACGTCACGCGCTGCACGACGGCGACTACAGCTACAACCTGTGCATCGACTATGAAATCAGCCAGCATCCCAAGGAAGGCCAGGGGATGCTGTTCACCCTGCATGGGTCGGTGCAGGGCAAGGACCTCAAGGAAGAATTCTTCCTGCCCAAGGACCAGGCCTTCGACTTTGCCCGGCACGCGATGAATATCGCGCAGAAGTACGGGATGCCGAAGAGCGCGACACTCAATGGCGAGATGCACAAGCAGTACGACTCGATGTTCGAAGATGTGCGGCATCAGTTGAATGTGAAGCCCGGCGACCCCGTCAAACCCGAACACCTCGCATAACTCGGTCCAAATGTGGGAGGGGCAAGTCGAATCGTCGCACCGCCCCTCCCCCATTTTTGATCTCCCCCCCTGTCTGGCATACTTGCCGCCTCTCGCTCCCCAGAATTGTCAGCCGCCCCATGCGTATCCACGTCAGCTTCATCGACCGCGTCGGCATTACCCAGGAAGTCCTGGCCTTGCTCGGTGGGCGCAATCTCAACCTGGACGCGGTCGAGATGGTGCCGCCCAACGTCTACATCGACGCGCCGACCCTGAGCGCCGAAGTCCTCGAAGAGCTGCGGGACGCGCTGTTCAGCGTCAACGGCGTGCAGGCAGTGACCGTGGTGGACATCCTCCCCGGCCAACGCCGCCACCTGCAACTCGACGCCCTGCTGGCGGCCATGACCGACCCGGTGCTGGCCCTGGACAGCGCAGGCAAGATCCTGCTGGCCAACCCGGCGTTGATCGCCTTGTACGGTCGCGAACCGGCCGGCGAAAGCATCAGCGAACTGTTCAATGATCCGGCCTTGCTCGACACCTTGCTGGAGCAAGGCTTTCGCTTGCCTCTGCGCGAGATCAGCGTCAACGGCCAGACCTTGCTGCTGGAGGCGACACCGATCACCGATGCCGGTGCCCTGCTCAGCCTCTACCAGCCCAACCGCATCGGCGAACAATTGTCGGCGCTGCACCACGACCATGCCGAAGGTTTCGATGCGCTGCTCGGCGAGTCGCCGGCGATCCGCACCCTCAAGGCGCGCGCGCAGCGTGTCGCGGTACTCGATGCGCCGCTGTTGATCCAGGGCGAGACCGGCACCGGCAAAGAGCTGGTGGCGCGGGCCTGCCACGCCATCAGCGCACGCTGCAGTGCGCCGTTCCTGGCGCTGAACTGCGCGGCGCTGCCGGAAAACCTCGCCGAAAGCGAACTGTTCGGCTACGCCCCCGGCGCCTTTACCGGGGCCCAGCGCGGCGGTAAGCCGGGGCTGATGGAACTGGCCAACCAGGGCACGGTGTTCCTCGATGAGATCGGCGAAATGTCGCCGTACCTGCAGGCCAAGCTGCTGCGCTTTCTCAACGACGGCAGCTTTCGCCGGGTAGGCGGCGACCGCGAAGTGAAGGTGAACGTGCGTATCCTCAGCGCCACCCACCGCGACCTGGAGAAGATGGTCGCCGAGGGCACCTTTCGCGAAGACCTGTTCTACCGCCTCAACGTCCTCAATGTCGAAGTGCCGCCCCTGCGCGAGCGCGGCCAGGACATCCTGCTGCTGGCGCGCTACTTCATGCAGCAAGCCTGCGCGCAGATCCAGCGCCCGGTCTGCCGCCTGGCCCCCGGCACTTACCCGGCCTTGCTCGGCAACCGCTGGCCGGGCAACGTGCGGCAGTTGCAGAACGTGATCTTCCGCGCCGCCGCCATCTGTGAAAGCAGCCTGGTGGACATCGGCGACCTGGACATCGCCGGCACCTCGGTCGCACGTCAGAGCGACAGCGAAATCACCAGCCTGGAACAGGCCGTGGAAGACTTCGAACGCAGCCTGCTGGAGAAGCTCTACGCCAGCTACCCCTCGACCCGCCAGTTGGCGAGCCGCCTGCAAACCTCCCACACCGCTATCGCCCATCGCCTGCGCAAATACGGCATCCCCAACAAACCCTGAGCAGGGCGCTGTCCACTGTAGGAGCGAGCTTGCTCGCGAAAAACCCAAGGGCACCGCGTTCATCCAGGCTTCCCACATCATCGTTGACGATCTTCGCGAGCAAGCTCGCGCCTACAGGGCTCGCATTCCAAATTGGGTCTGAGAACGACATCAACTGTACTGAAAGCGCTACAGCGTAACGATATCGCTACAACCCTGCTTTTTGCGCGCCATGCAAGGCTTTGATCCACATAGGCTTTTTTTCCAGCGCCGAACTGTAGCGAAATCGCTACAACCTCAGCCGGCAACGCATTCGTCATTTTTATCAAGTCATTGATTTATAAACACTTAATGACATTGGCCGCGATATTGCTAAGCAACTCCCCATTATTCCAATCCCGTCCACCAGACGAATCTGGCCCCGAGGAGTTTCCATGAGCGAGTTGCGTTTCACTGAAGATCACGAATGGCTGCGCGCCGAAGCTGACGGCAGCGTCACCGTGGGTATCACCGCATTCGCGCAAAATGCGCTGGGTGATGTGGTTTTCGTGCAACTGCCAGAGTTGCAGGCTTACGAAAAAGGCGCCGAGGCGTCCACCGTCGAGTCAGTCAAAGCCGCCAGCGGCGTGTACATGCCCCTGGACGGTGAAGTGCTCGAAGTGAACGCCGAGCTGGAGGGCCGCCCGGAACTGGTCAACGAAGACCCGATGGGCGAAGGCTGGTTCTTCCGCTTTAAACCCGCCGATGCCGACGCAGTGACTACGCTGTTGGATCAGGATGCGTATGACCGCCTGATCAAAGCCACCGCCGAAGCCTGAGGAGCGCGCCATGACGATCAACTTGAGCACCGCCAACGAATTCATCGCCCGCCACATCGGGCCGCGCCAGGAAGATGAGCAGCAGATGCTCGCCAGCCTGGGCTTCGACTCCCTGGAAGCCCTGAGCGCCAGTGTGATCCCGGAAAGCATCAAGGGCACCAGCGTGCTCGGCCTGGAAGATGGCTTGAGTGAAGCCGAGGCCCTGGCCAGGATCAAAGCCATCGCCAGCCAGAACCAACTGTTCAAGACCTACATCGGCCAGGGCTACTACAACTGCCACACGCCGTCGCCGATCCTGCGCAACCTCCTCGAAAACCCGGCCTGGTACACCGCCTACACCCCGTACCAACCGGAAATTTCCCAGGGCCGCCTGGAAGCGCTGCTGAATTTCCAGACCCTGATCAGCGACCTCACCGGCCTGCCGATCGCCAACGCTTCGCTGCTCGACGAAGCCACCGCCGCCGCCGAAGCCATGACCTTCTGCAAGCGCCTGAGCAAGAACAAGGCCAGCACTGCCTTCTTCGCCTCGATCCACAGCCACCCGCAGACCCTCGACGTGCTGCGCACCCGTGCCGAGCCGCTGGGCATCGACGTGGTGGTGGGCGATGAACGCGAACTGAGTGATGTCAGCCCGTTCTTCGGTGCCCTGCTGCAATACCCGGCCAGCAACGGCGACGTGTTCGACTATCGCGAGCTGACCGAACGCTTCCACGCCGCCAACGCCCTGGTGGCCGTGGCCGCCGACCTGCTGGCCCTGACCGTGCTGACCCCACCGGGTGAGTTCGGCGCCGATGTGGCCATCGGCAGCGCGCAACGCTTCGGCGTCCCGCTGGGCTTCGGCGGCCCGCACGCGGCGTACTTCTCCACCAGGGATGCGTTCAAGCGCGACATGCCGGGCCGCCTGGTCGGTGTTTCGGTCGACCGCTTCGGCAAGCCGGCCTTGCGCCTGGCCATGCAGACCCGCGAGCAACATATCCGCCGCGAGAAAGCCACCAGCAACATCTGCACCGCCCAGGTCCTGCTCGCCAACATCGCCAGCATGTACGCCGTGTACCACGGCCCCAAAGGCCTGACCCAGATCGCCCAGCGCATTCACCAGTTGACCGCGATCCTGGCCAACGGCCTGCGCGCCCTGGGCCTGAAAGTCGAACAAGAACACTTCTTCGACACGCTGACCCTCAACACCGGCGCCCGCACCGCCGCCCTGCACGACCAGGCCCGCGCCCAGCGCATCAACCTGCGTGTGGTCGACGCCGAACGTCTCGGCCTGTCGGTCGACGAAACCACCACCCAGGCCGATATCGAAACCTTGTGGGCACTGTTTGCCGACGGTAAAGCCCTGCCGGACTTCGCCGCCAAGGTCGAAGGTAACCTGCCGGCCGCGCTGCTGCGTCAGTCGCCGATCCTGACCCATCCGGTGTTCAACCGTTATCACTCGGAAACCGAGCTGATGCGCTACCTGCGCAAGCTGGCCGACAAGGACCTGGCGCTGGACCGCACCATGATCCCGCTGGGCTCCTGCACCATGAAGCTCAACGCCGCCAGCGAAATGATCCCGGTGACCTGGGCCGAATTCGGTGCCCTGCACCCGTTCGCCCCGGCCGAACAAAGCGCCGGCTACCTGCAATTGACCTCCGACCTGGAAGCCATGCTCTGCGCGGCCACCGGCTACGACGCCATCTCGCTGCAACCGAACGCCGGTTCCCAGGGCGAATACGCGGGCTTGTTGGCGATTCGCGCCTATCACCAGAGCCGTGGCGATCAGCACCGCGACATCTGCCTGATCCCGTCGTCGGCCCACGGCACCAACCCGGCCACCGCCCACATGGCCGGCATGCGCGTGGTGGTGACCTCTTGCGACGCGCGCGGCAACGTCGACATCGAAGACCTGCGCGCCAAAGCCATCGAGCACCGCGACCACCTCGCCGCGCTGATGATCACCTACCCGTCGACCCACGGCGTGTTCGAAGAAGGTATCCGCGAGATCTGCGGGATCATTCACGACAACGGCGGCCAGGTGTACATCGACGGCGCCAACATGAACGCCATGGTCGGCCTGTGCGCGCCGGGCAAGTTCGGCGGCGACGTCTCGCACCTGAACCTGCACAAGACCTTCTGCATCCCCCACGGCGGCGGCGGCCCGGGCGTTGGCCCGATCGGCGTCAAATCCCACCTGGCCCCATTCCTGCCCGGCCACGCGGCCATGGCACGCAAGGAAGGCGCGGTGTGCGCGGCGCCGTTCGGCAGCGCGAGCATCCTGCCGATCACCTGGATGTACATCAGCATGATGGGCGGCGCGGGCCTCAAGCGCGCTTCGCAGCTGGCGATCCTGAACGCCAACTACATTTCCCGTCGCCTGGAAGAGCACTACCCAGTGCTCTACACCGGCAGCAACGGCCTGGTGGCGCATGAATGCATCCTGGACTTGCGCCCGTTGAAAGACAGCAGCGGCATCAGCGTGGATGACGTGGCCAAGCGCCTGATCGACTTCGGCTTCCACGCGCCGACCATGTCGTTCCCGGTGGCCGGCACCTTAATGATCGAGCCGACCGAAAGTGAATCCAGGGAAGAACTGGACCGCTTCTGCGACGCGATGATCGCCATCCGCGAAGAAATCCGCGCGGTGGAAAACGGCACCTTGGACAAGGACGACAACCCGCTGAAAAACGCCCCGCACACCGCGGCGGAACTGGTGGGCGAATGGAGCCACCCTTACAGCCGTGAACAAGCGGTGTACCCGCTGGCGTCGTTGATCGACGGCAAGTACTGGCCGCCGGTCGGCCGGGTCGACAACGTGTTCGGCGATCGCAACCTCGTGTGCGCCTGCCCTTCGATCGAGAGCTACGCATAACCTGGTCAAGAATGTGGGAGGGGGCTTGCTCCCGATGGCAGAGTGTCAGTTGATAAATCTGGTGACTGACACCCCCTCATCGGGGGCAAGTCGAATCGTCGCACCGCCCCTCCCACACTTGACCGCGTATGACCTCAAGAATAATAAGAACCTGGAGAACAACTCATGTCGTTAAGCGTGTTCGACCTGTTCAAGATTGGCATCGGCCCCTCCAGCTCCCACACCGTCGGCCCGATGCGCGCCGCCGCGCGCTTTGTCGAGGGCTTGCGCCGTGACGACCTGCTGAGCGCCACCACCTGCGTCAAGGTGGAACTCTACGGCTCACTCGGTGCCACCGGCAAAGGCCACGGCAGCGACAAGGCCGTGTTGCTCGGCCTGGAAGGCGAACACCCGGACACCGTGAACACAGAAACCGTCGCCACGCGCCTGGCACAGATGCGCAGCGCCGGCCGTTTGAACCTGCTCGGCGAACACAGCATTGTGTTCAACGAGAAAGAACACCTGGCGATGATTCGCAAACCCCTCGCCTATCACCCCAACGGCATGATCTTCCGTGCCTTCGACGCCGCCGGCATCCAGATCCGCAGCCGCGAGTACTACTCGGTGGGCGGTGGCTTTGTGGTAGATGAAGACGCTGCCGGCGCCGACCGGATCGTCGAAGACGCCACGCCGCTGACCTTCCCGTTCAAGAGCGCCAAGGACTTGCTCGGTCATTGCGCCACCTACGGGCTGTCCATCAGCCAGGTGATGCTGACCAATGAAAGTGCCTGGCGCCCCGAAGCCGAAACCCGCAACGGCCTGCTGAAGATCTGGCAGGTGATGCAGGACTGTGTGGACGCTGGCTGTCGCAATGAAGGGATCTTGCCGGGAGGCTTGAAGGTCAAGCGTCGTGCCGCCGCCCTGCATCGCCAGCTGTGCAAGAACCCGGAGTCGGCCCTGCGCGACCCGTTGTCGGTACTCGATTGGGTCAACCTGTACGCGCTGGCGGTCAACGAAGAAAACGCCAACGGCGGGCGCGTGGTCACCGCGCCTACCAACGGTGCGGCCGGGATTGTGCCGGCGGTGCTGCATTACTACATGCGCTTTATCCCCGGCGCGAGTGAAGACGGCGTAGTGCGCTTTCTGCTCACCGCCGCCGCGATCGGGATTCTGTACAAGGAAAACGCGTCGATCTCCGGTGCCGAGGTTGGCTGCCAGGGTGAAGTCGGCGTGGCCTGCTCGATGGCCGCCGGAGCGCTGTGCGAAGTGTTGGGCGGCAGCGCGTCCCAGGTCGAAAACGCCGCCGAGATCGGCATGGAACACAACCTCGGCCTGACGTGCGACCCGATCGGCGGCCTGGTGCAAGTGCCCTGCATCGAGCGCAATGCCATGGGCTCGGTCAAAGCCATCAACGCAGTGCGTATGGCCTTGCGCGGCGATGGGCAGCATTTTGTGTCCCTCGACAAGGTCATCCGCACCATGCGCCAGACCGGCGCCGACATGAAAAGCAAATACAAGGAAACCGCCCGTGGCGGTTTGGCGGTCAACATTATCGAGTGCTGACGCTTAGAAGCGCGTCCGCACGTTTTTCAGGAGCTGAATATGTCCACCGAAACCCTGTTGAAAACCCCGTTGCACGCGCTGCACATCGAACTCGGCGCGCGCATGGTGCCCTTCGCCGGCTACGACATGCCGGTGCAATACCCATTGGGCGTGATGAAAGAACACCTGCACACCCGTGATCAGGCCGGGCTGTTCGACGTGTCTCACATGGGCCAGATCCGCCTGACCGGCGCCAATGCCGCCAAGGCCCTGGAAACCCTGGTGCCGGTGGATATCATCGACCTGCCCGTAGGCATGCAGCGCTATGCCATGTTCACCAACGAGCAGGGCGGTATTCTCGACGACCTGATGGTGGCCAACCTGGGGAACGACGAGCTGTTCCTGGTGGTCAACGCGGCCTGCAAGGACCAGGACCTGGCGCACCTGCGCGCCAGGATTGGCGACCAGTGCAGCATCGAGCCGCTGTTCGAAGAACGCGCCCTGCTCGCCCTGCAAGGCCCGGCAGCGGTAAAAGTGCTGGCACGCCTGGCCCCTGAAGTGACCAAGATGACCTTCATGCAATTCACGTCCCTGCGCCTGCTGGGCGTGGACTGCTATGTCAGCCGCTCCGGCTACACCGGTGAAGACGGCTTTGAAATCTCGGTGCCCGCCGCCCACGCCGAAAGCCTGGCCCGCAGCCTGCTGGCCGAGACCGAAGTCCAGGCCATCGGCCTGGGCGCCCGCGACTCGCTGCGCCTGGAAGCCGGCCTGTGCCTGTATGGCCACGACATGAACACCGACACCACCCCGATCGAAGCCAGCCTGCTCTGGGCGATCTCCAAGGCCCGTCGCGCCGACGGCGCTCGTGCCGGTGGCTTTCCCGGCGCCGACCGGATCTTTACCCAGCAGCAAGCCGGTGTGAGCCGCAAACGTGTCGGCCTGCTGACTCAGGAGCGCACACCCGTGCGTGAAGGTGCGGAAATCGTCGACGAACACGGCACCGTGGTCGGCAGCGTCTGCAGCGGCGGCTTTGGCCCGAGCCTCGGCGGCCCGTTGGCGATGGCCTACCTGGACAGCGCGTTCACTGCGTTGGATACCGAAGTTTCTGCACTGGTGCGTGGGAAAAAGGTGCCACTTCGTGTAAGTAAAATGCCATTTGTGCCGCAACGGTACTACCGCGGCTGATTGATTGTTTCTATAAGTAACGCGGTTGCGTTAACGCGCACTAATCTGTAACGCAACCGCCATAAAACAGTGCATTGACGATAGTCATTGTTATAGGGGTCAACCTATAACAAGTGACCATTTCTATCGAATAAGTCGTCCGCCCATTGTTCCCCCAAGTGCCACAAAGCCGAGCAAAACCTGGGCTTTGCGCAGGGCTTGTTTTTTCTCCATTAGTTGACGTAGAGTTTGCTCACTGTGTTTGCATGGGTCGCTTGGAACCTGGACCTGGGCAGTAGCCAAAGTTTGCTACAACCCGTTCGACGTCTCTTACTTTCCTGCAACCCAGCCCAGTACTCTTTCATGCGAAAGGGGCTGTCATTCATTTTTAGCGTCAAGGAAATAAGAAAATGTCGGATAAACGTCAGAGCGGTACCGTCAAGTGGTTTAACGACGAGAAAGGGTTTGGTTTTATCACTCCAGAAAGCGGTCCGGATCTGTTCGTGCATTTCCGCGCTATTCAGGGCAACGGCTTCAAGAGCCTGAAAGAAGGCCAGAAAGTGTCTTTCGTCGCCGTGCAAGGCCAGAAAGGCATGCAGGCTGACGAAGTGATCGCCGAAGGCTGATCCCTCCTGCGACAAAAAGCCCCTGATGGTGACATCAGGGGCTTTTTTATGGGCGCGGTAAGGGCATTGCGCCGTAAAATGCTTTTTTTCTTCAGAGAGCCGGCCATGTCCAAACCCCTGCTGAGCCCCCAAGGCGAATCCCCCGCCGTTGGCCTGGGCCGTCGTCTGGCAGCGATGTTCTATGACTTCCTCCTCTGCACGGCGCTACTGATTGTCACGGCCTTTCTCTACAAGCTGGTGTGGATCGCATTCGTGGGCGAAGCCAAAATGCGTACCCTCACCGAATCCGGCGCGCTGGACGGCGACCCGCTGCTGTCGACGATTCTGTTCTTCGTGCTGTTTGGCTTCTTCGCCAAGTTCTGGACCCATTCCGGGCAGACCCTGGGCATGCAGGTGTGGGGCGTGCGCGTACAGAACGCCGACGGCTCGCGGATCAGCCTGTGGCAGGCGCTGTTGCGCTTTGTGGTGTCGATTGCATCGTGGTTGTGCGTGGGGCTGGGGTTTATCTGGTCACTGTTCGACAAGCAGAAACGCAGCTGGCACGACATTTATTCTGACACGCAGTTGGTGCAGGTTCCGAAGCGGAAAAAATAACGCCCTGCTGGTGCGGATCAAAATGTGGGAGGGGGCTTGCCCCCTCCCACATGTTCGACCGGGTCAGGCGTTGCCGGCCAGCTTCAGGCGCGCGGCCTGGGTGAAGTCCAACATGCGCTTGAGCGGGCGCACCGCCTGCGGGATCACCGAAGGCTCGACGAAGATCTCGTTGCTGCCCTCACGCAGGCACTGCAGCGTGCGCTCCAGCGTATTCATCGCCATCCACGGGCAGTGCGCGCAACTGCGGCACGCCGCGCCGTTGCCGGCGGTAGGCGCTTCGACGAAGACCTTGTCCGGGCACAGCTGCTGCATCTTGTAGAAAATGCCGCGGTCGGTGGCGACAATGAACGTTTTGTTCGGTAAACGCTGAGCGGCGGCAATCAGTTGGCTGGTGGAACCCACTGCATCCGCCAGTTCGATCACCGAGGTCGGGGATTCCGGGTGGACCAGGATCGCCGCGTCCGGGTACAGCGCCTTCATGTCTTCCAGCTGCTTGGACTTGAACTCTTCGTGGACGATGCACGCACCGTCCCACAGCAGCATGTCGGCACCGGTCTGGCGCTGAATGTAAGTACCCAGGTGCTTGTCCGGCCCCCAGATAATGGTCTCGCCGTTGTCCATCAGGCTTTCGACGATTTCCAGCGCGCAGCTGGAAGTCACCACCCAGTCCGCCCGCGCCTTGACCGCCGCCGAGGTGTTGGCATACACCACCACCGTGCGTTCGGGGTGTTGATCGCAGAACGCGGAAAACTCCTCCACCGGACAGCCCAGGTCGAGGGAGCACGTGGCTTCCAGGGTCGGCATCAGGATGCGTTTTTCGGGGGTAAGGATTTTGGCCGTCTCGCCCATGAAACGCACACCGGCGACCAGTACGGTCTTGGCCGGGTGAGCAGCGCCGAAGCGTGCCATTTCAAGGGAGTCGGAGACACAGCCGCCGGTTTCTTCGGCCAGGGCCTGAATCACCGGGTCGCAATAGAAGTGGGCGACCAGCACCGCGTCCTGAGCTTTGAGCTCGGCGGCGATGGCGGTACGCAGGCTAGCTTCTTCCTCGGCACTGAGGGCCTTGGGCTGCTTGGCGTCGAGGTGGGCTTGAACCAGAAGGCGTTCGGAAATTTGCGTCATGTTCGCAAGACCTGCAGGCGCCGTTGCGCGAAAGTCGAGTGTACCACCGGCTCTGGAGCCCTTCAGGCGCCGCCGGACGAAGTGATGATGTCATCAAGCACGGGTTAAGGTGAAGCTGCGCAAGGCTACAGAATATCGAATGGATTCAAAAGCCTAATCTGGCATGGCGCGACGCATCTGTCGGGCAAAAAAAACGCGAAGGCGCATCACTGGGGCTTCGCGCGTTGACCCTCAGCGCATCAGCACATCCGGATCATCCTGCAACAGGACTGAGTCATGCATCTTCGCCAATGCATCCTTCAACGTCGACTGCTCCAGCGCATCCTTGGATTTTTTGCTTTCCCTGCCCGCGTGTTCGAGCAGCGCCAAGTAGTCACGCTTGGATGAGCCTTCCTTCGGCACCACGGTGTCTTCTACCAGGTTGGCCATCACATACTTCTGCGTGTGGGTATTCTGGGAAGCCGACTGTGTGACGGAAGCACGGGGCAATTGGCTGTCTTTATAGGCAAAGCTCGCGGTGCTGCTGGCCCTGTCCTGTACGTGCACATACAGGTAATTCTGCGATTCGCGACTGCCATCAAACACCGGCGGTTTCCCACCATCAAGGCCTCTGTGGAAGCTCGCCGAAAGCACCGATTGCTGGTTCTGGGTGACGCTGCGATCCGCGCTGCTGCGACCATTAACCTGGTTTTTTTTCGACACATTGTAAGAAAAGCTGTCGACCTCTGAAGGGCGCATCGGGTTGGAGCTGTCTACGGCCTGCTTGATGGAAGCCTTGAAGTCCGCCAGACCGGTCAGCAAGCCTTTATCGCTCGGATTGTTGCTCAAGGCTTCCACGGCCCGGTCGGCCGTGGTGTTGAGCACCGACTGTGAAATGTCCGCGCCGCCGCCTTTGGCGAACTGCGCCACCAATGCTGCCCCCAAGCCGCTGTAGCGACTGGCCGTGGAGGTCGAGTTAAAGCGGGTGTTGATGATCTTGCTGACTGCGTCCTGGCTGTTATTTTCCCAGGCTCGCACACTTTCCCGACCCGGCATCTGCCCGTCTCGGGAGTAGATATCAACGACATCGGCAGCCGGATTACCGAGGCTGACCACCGACGCAGGTCGCACCGGCGAGACATCGACAGTGTTCGCCGAAATGGCGAGCGGTGTGGCTACAGCGCGAACAATGAGGGGATTGCTAGCGATGATCGGAGTTAGCGTAGTCATGACAGTCCATGTCTTGAAAGCTTAGCCTCCAATCTAGCCAAGATACGCCGCGTATTGACAGCATTAAAGCCGAAATAAGTGGCAAAGAGCCACATCAAAAAAAACCGCCTCTTTGCCGCATCACGCAGACTCAGGAGCTGTAAGTCAACGCCACACATACCGCGCGATCGCTCGTAGGAATATGTACAGAACGTGCCGGCATTATCCAATGCCTTCCCACAGCAAAAGCAGTGCAGTGCGTAAGGAAGTCGCTGGTGGGGGGAGGTATCTTAATGACATGATGAAGGCCATTTAACCCGCTCGGCCAAACTCAAATGAATAGCACCGTCGGGATGGGCTCTGAGGTCAGCGAGCTGGCCACCTCCGGCCTGAGCCAAAACGAAGCGTTCACCGAGCGCGTACTGGCCAGCATCAACGATTGCATCCAAGTACTCGATCTCGATGCCCGCCTCACGTTCATGAGCGAAGGCGGCCAAAACATCATGGAGGTCAGTGACTTCAACACCATCCGTGGCTGCTCCTGGCCCGATTTCTGGCAGGATCAAGGCAACCTAGACGCCAAGGACGCCGTACAGGCCGCCAGAAACGGCGAAAGCGCCAGCTTTATCGGCCCGGCCCAGACCCTGGCCGGTAACCTGAAGTGGTGGCATGTACAGGTGAGCCCGATCCTGGGCAGTAACGGCCGGCCGGAACAGATCCTCTGCGTATCCCGCGACATCACGGCCCTGCGTGAAGCCGAAGAAGCACTGCGCAAGCTCAACGAGTCCCTGGAACAGCGGGTGGTGGAACGCACCCGCGACCGCGACCGCATCTGGCGCCTGTCCCCGGACCTGATGCTGGTGGCCCAACTCGACGGCGTGATCTCCGCCGTCAACCCAGCCTGGACTCGCATGCTCGGCCACGCCGAACACGACTTGGTGGGCAGCCAGTTGCTGGCCCTGGTTCACCCGGACGACTTGGCCGACTCCGCATCGGCAGTCAGCCGCCTGGGAGACGGCAAGAACTTCCCCAACTTCAAGAACCGTTACCGCCACCAGGATGGCAGCTATCGCATGATCGCCTGGACCGCCGTACCCGACAGCGACTACATCCATGCGGTGGGCCGGGATATCCAGGCCGAAGAAGAAGCCAAGGACGCCCTGCGCCTGTCGGAAGATGCCTTGCGCCAATCCCAGAAACTGGAAACCATTGGCCAACTTACCGGCGGCGTCGCACACGACTTCAATAACCTGCTGACGGTAATCAAATCCTGCGCCGACCTACTCAAGACCCCATCCCTGAGCGAAGTGCGGCGCATCAAATACATCGATGCCATCGCCAGCACCGTCGACCGCGCCGCCCGCCTGACCGCGCAACTGCTGACCTTCGCCCGCCGCCAGGCCCTGCGCCCGGAAGTATTCAATGTCGGCGACAGCGTGTTGCGGGTGGGCGAGATGATGGACAGCCTGACTGGCTCGCGGATCAAGGTCACCATCGAAGTGCCGGATGAGCCCTGCTTTATAAACGCCGATGAAAGCCAGTTCGATACCGCGCTGGTGAACATGGTGGTCAATGCGCGGGATGCCATGGCCGGCAATGGCCACTTGACCATCCAGGTCGCGACAGCCGCCTGGCTGCCGTCGGTGCGCGCCCACCCGGGGCGGGTCGCCGACTACGTGACCATCGCATTGAGCGACACCGGATCAGGCATTGCGCCGGAAAAACTCGACGCCATCTTCGAACCCTTCTACACCACCAAAGGCATCGGCCAAGGCACCGGGCTGGGCTTGTCGCAAGTGTTCGGCTTTGCCAAACAGTCGGGCGGGGAGATTCTGGTGCAGAGCGAACGCGGCAAAGGCAGCCAGTTTACGTTGTACCTGCCCAAGGTCGAGGCCAGCACGATCCCGACCGCCCAGGACAACCATCGCGTACCGATCGTCTCGAACTTGTGCGTGCTGATGGTCGAGGACAATGCTGACGTTGGCCTCTACACCTCGCAGACCCTGGAACAGATGGGCTTTCACGTGTTGTGGGTGCCGGACGCCAAGAGCGCACTGGAAGCCCTGGCCCCCAACCCGGAAAGTTTCCAGGTGGTGTTCTCCGACATCTCCATGCCCGGCATGAGCGGCCTGGAACTGCTCGACGCGATCGAGGCGCTCTATCCATGGCTGCCGGTGGTGCTCACCACCGGCTACAACGACGAATACGCGCGCATTGCCCAAGAAGAAGCCAAGCGTTTTGTACTGCTGCAGAAACCCTATGCCACCGAGACGCTGGCCTTGCTCCTGCAAAAGGTCGTCAAGGGCCGTCTGGGCGGCTTGATGGGGGTGGAGTAGGTCGACGCGACTTTAGGATCAGCACGCTGTCGCCTTTCAGCATCGGAAGGCGGGTTGCATGTGGTGGGACTTGGCAGCTTACACGGGCTTTTCACAAGGCAAAAAAAAACCCGGAAATCCTCACTTGCGTGGGCCTTCCGGATTTTCTAAACCGCCAAAAATGGTGGGTCGTGTGGGATTCGAACCTACGACCAATTGGTTAAAAGCCAACTGCTCTACCAACTGAGCTAACGACCCGCTGTGTTGTGGCGCGTATAATACTGATTTCTAAGGATTATTCAACACCTTATTTTAAATAAATCAAAAATAACGCGTTGGGTCCGTAATTCCGGCCATTTTGAAGCCTTCTGCACGCAGTCGGCAGCTGTCGCATTTCCCACAAGCACGGCCGTCATCGTCTGCCTGATAGCAGGAAACAGTCAGCGAATAATCGACGCCAAGCCCTACGCCAGCCTTCACGATATCGGCCTTGCTGAGGTTTTGCAGCGGCGCCAGGATACGGAAGCCCTGCCCCTCTACCCCGGCCTTGGTCGCCAGGTTGGCCATGCGTTCGAACGACTCGATGAACTCTGGGCGGCAGTCCGGGTAGCCGGAATAATCCACTGCGTTGACGCCGATGAAGATATCGCGGGCATTCAGCACTTCCGCCCAGCCAAGGGCCAGGGACAGGAACACGGTGTTGCGCGCCGGGACGTAGGTGATCGGGATGCCTTCGCTGGGTGCTTCCGGCACGTCGATGCTGCTGTCGGTGAGCGCCGAGCCGCCGATGCCGTTGAGATTCAGGCCAATGACCTTGTGCTCGGCCACACCCATGTCGCGGGCGACGCGGGCAGCGGCGTTCAGCTCGGCGCGATGGCGCTGGCCGTAGTCGAAGCTCATGGTGTAGCAGGTGTAGCCTTCAGCCTGCGCCATGGCCACCACCGTGGCGGAGTCGAGGCCGCCGGACAGCAGGATTACCGCACGTTTTTGATCAATCGGTTGCTCAGTCATTTCAGCGTCCTGGCTCGTCGTTCCAAAGGTATTTATGCAGTTGCAGTTGCAGACGGACCGGTAGGTTATCAGCCACCACCCAGTCGGCCAGGTCGCGTGCGTTCAGGTCGTGATGGCTTGGAGAGAACAGCACCTCGCCCGCGCGGCGGTCCAGGCCGTACTGGATCAGCTTGGAGCTCGCCCAGTCGTAATCGTCGCGGGAACAGATCACGAACTTGACTTGGTCGTTGGCCGTCAGCAGGTCCAGGTTCTCGTAGAGGTTGCGATGCGCCTCTTTGGAGCCAGGGGTCTTGAGATCGACCACTCGGCTTACACGCGGGTCCACCGCGGAAATATCCAGGGCGCCGCTGGTTTCCAGGGACACCTCGTAACCGGCGTCACACAGCTGCTTGAGCAAAGGGATGGCGTTGGGTTGCGCCAGCGGCTCACCGCCGGTCACGCAGACGTAGCGCGGCCGGTAACCGGCAACCTGTTCAAGGATGTCTTCAAGGGTTCGCACGGTGCCGCCACTGAAGGCGTAGGCGCTGTCACAGTACTGGCAACGCAGAGGGCAACCGGTCAGGCGCACAAATACTGTGGGCAGGCCGGCCGTTCGCGTTTCACCCTGTAACGAGTAAAAAACTTCGGTGATGCGTAATGTGTCTTGCATAGTCGCCACGGGCGTAACAGCTAAACAGGCTGTCCGCCTCCGTCAGGCACTTCAAGGAATTCCGCCAACGCGTAAACCCCAGGAAGCGTGTTTCATAAAAGGGCGTGGATTCTAACGAAAAAACCCGCGCCAGGCGCGGGTTTCTTCTAAACGGACAGCATCGCTTACAAGCGCTGCAGGTCGCGTTGAGCCAACTGGGCAGCGGAAGTCCCCGGATACTGGGCAACGACCTGCTGCAGAATGCCTTTGACCTTGTCGGTGTGACCCAGGCGGCGTTCTACGTCAGCGAGTTTGTACAGCGAATCCGGCACTTTGGCGTGCTTGGGGTACAGCTGGCTGACCTTGGCAAATGCCTGGCCCGCCCCCTGCAGATCACCCTTTGCCAGGTTTACCTCACCCAGCCAGTACTGGGCGTTGCCCGCGTACTGACTGTTTGGGTAACGACCGAGGAATGCGGTGAAGGCCTTGCTGGCCTTGTCGAAATCCTTGGCCTTGATCAGGTCGAAGGCTGCATCGTAATACAGTTTTTCCTTCGCCGGATCACCCGGTTCGCTGCTGGCGGCAGGGGCTGCGGCCCCGGCTGCTGCACCACCGGCGGCGGCACTTGGCGCGCCACCGGCAGAAGAATTATCAGGAGTAGCGGCAGGTGTAACGCCGGCTCCTATGCGTCGATCAAGATCCTGGTATCGCTCCAGGCCTTCTTGCTTCAGCTGGTTCACTTGATTCTGCAGAACTTCAATGGCGCCTTGTTGCTGCGACAATTGATCCTGCATGCGTTGCAACTGGTTGAACAGTTCGCCCTGTGCCGAGGGAGCGGACGTAGCCGCCCCCCCAGCATAGGCGCCGTTCGTGCCATAACCTGCTGGCGGATAACTGCTCCCGCTATTGTTATAGCCTGAGTTGCTATCTTCCACAGGAACCGCAGCCCACACCGCAAGCGGCGCGAGGCTGAGAGCCAATACAGTTAGAGCACGACGGCACGTTCGCATGACGAATTACTTACGCAGTTCGACGCGACGGTTTTGAGCCCAGGACTGCTCGTCGTGGCCAGTAGCAACTGGACGCTCTTTACCGTAGGAAACCAGTTCCAGTTGGCCTGGAGCAACACCTTGCAGTACCAGATAGCGCTGAACGGCTTTCGCACGACGCTCGCCCAGTGCCATGTTGTACTCGCGAGTACCACGTTCGTCGGTGTTACCTTCCAGAACAACGCGAGCGCCGTTAGCTTTCAGGTCCTTCGCGTGAACGTCCAGAGCGCGCATGGCTTCTGGTTTCAGGTCCGAACTGTCGTATTCGAAGTAGAAAGTGGTGATTGCGCGCAGAGCAGCTTCTTCGCTCAGGGAGCCGTCAACTGCACCAGTGTTGGCGCCATAACCAGCGTTTGGATCAACAGCTGCGCCTTCACCGGCATTGTCGCCGCCTTTAGACGAGCAACCAACGGCTACGGACAGAGCCAGAGCCAGAGCAGCAAACTTACCAAACTTCAGCATTTCCATCGTGAAACTCCTAATGAACCCCAGTGTGTTAAGCAAATCATGTAGCGCCGCGTCAGTTCAGGTAAGGGGACCAGGATGGTTCTCTGACTTCGCCTTGTGCGGTAGGAAGCGGGAGCCTTACGCGTCCATTAATGGACACGAGCATCAAGACTCCCCGGCCCTGCTGGCGGGTGGCGTAGATTACCATGGTGCCGTTGGGCGCAACAGTGGCTGACTCATCTAGGTTGGTATCTGTAAGGATTTTTACGGTTCCGCGCTGCAAATCCTGGGCCGCAACCCGGAAATTAGTGAAACCATCCTGACGGTGAATCATCACCAACGTCTTTTCATCAGCCGAAAGCTTAGGGTTGGCGTTGTAGTTACCAATAAAGGTCACGCGTTCCGCGCCACCGCCACCCACGCTCGTTTTATAAATTTGAGGCTTGCCGCCACGGTCGGAGGTGAAATAGATGGTCGAACCATCTTTACCCCAGAACGGTTCGGTGTTGATACCAGGACCGCTGGTCACGCGGCTGATCTGGCGCGAAGCCATGTTCATCACGTAGATATCCGGGTTGCCGTCCTTGGACAGCACGAAAGCCAGGCGCGAACCATCCGGCGACCAGGCTGGCGCACCGTTGAGGCCTTCGAAGTTGGTGATCTGCTCACGACGGCCAGTATCGATGTGCTGGACGAAGATGCGCGGACGCTTCTGCTCGAAGGACACGTAGGCAATGCGCTTGCCGTCCGGCGCGAAGCGCGGCGACAGGATTGGCTCACGCGATTGCAGCAAGGTCACAGCGCGCGCGCCGTCATAGTCGGAACGCTGCAGCGTGTAGCGCGTGTTGTCTACGGAGAAACGCTCGGCCGTTACATACAGCAGACGTGTCGAGAAAGCCCCTTTGATACCGGTGAGCTTTTCAAACGACTGGTCCGAGATGTAGTGGGCCATGTCGCGCAGTTGTTCGGCGGTGCCCGATACGCTGCCGGTCAAGACCTGCTGCTCGGTCGCCACGTTGAACAAGGCGTACTGGATCTGCAGGCGACCGCCGGCCGGCACGATGCTGCCGACCATCAGGTACTGGGCGCCCACGGCTTTCCAGTCGCGGAAGATGACTTCGCTGGCCTGGGTCGGCTGGCTGATCATGTTGCCTTTGGGAATCGGCGCGTAGTAACCGGAGTTGCGCAGGTCGTCGCTGACGATCTGGGCCATGTCGTCCGGCAACACGCTGCCGCCCTGCCAGCCGAACGGTACAACGGCGATCGGGGTGGCCCGATCGCTACCGCTGGTGACCAGGATGTTCTTTTCATCCGCCGCCGCTATCCCTGCCATACAGCAAATAACGACAAGCATTCCTCGAAGAAGGTTTCTCACAAGGCTAAATCCTCAGGTGTGAATGTCATCTTGAATGAACGATAGGGAGCGAAGTCGCTTGGTTTCATTCCCTGCATCTCGGTCAACCGGCCAATATTCTTGACCGCCGCGACCGCCGAACTGTCGAACGAACCGTCACCACTGGACTTGGCCACGCTGACCGAAGTCACCGTACCGTCCGGCAACATGCCGATCTGCAGCACTACTGTCATGCCTTTGCGTGCCGAAGGCGGACGTGTCCAGCCTTCTGCTGCCCGCGCCCGAATCAGGTCGTCGAAACTGCCCGCGACTTCATCGCCACGTTCATCGGCCAAGGCTTGCTGACGCTGCGGCGTGTCGGAGAGCAAATCTGCCAAGGCCTGGGCCTTTTTCTCTTCGGCGGATTTACGCGCTGCTTCCTGGGCCTTTTTCTTGGTGGCATCGGCGGCAGCTTTCTTCTTCGCGTCGTCGGCGATTTTCTTCTTCGCCTCGTCTGCTTCAGCTTTTTTCTTGGCGTCTTCGGCGGCTTTCTTCTTCGCGTCTTCGACTATCTTTTTCTTGGCGTCTTCAGCGGCCTTTTTCTTGGCCTCTTCTTCGGCAGCTTTCTTGGCTTCTTCTTCAGATTTCTTCTTGGCTATATCAGCCAATTGTTTCTCTTCGGCTTTTTTAGCTTCGGCAGCTTTCTCGGCTTTCTTGGCTTCATCAGCCTTTTTCGCCTCGTCAGCCTTCTTCGCTTCGTCAGCCTTTTTCGATTCCTCGGCCTTTTGAGCCGCCTCTTCTTTCTTTTGTTCCGCAGCAGCCTTCACTGCTTCCTGCTCGACCTTCTTCTGTTCCATCTGCTCGACTTCAGTCTGGCGCGCAGCCGACTTCTGGGCCTCACCCGCAATCTTCTGATTGGTCTGGGTAGTGGCCTGACTTTTCGATTTCAGCTGATACAGGGTCGCCTGCACGATCGGCTTGGCTGGCGGCAGGTCCGGGGTCATGGCAAAGCTGACGAACAGCATGCCAAACACCAGGACGTGCAGGGCAATTGCCCAGACGCTAGGCCAGAAGTAGCTTTCCGAGGCGGACGGCTCTCGCTGTTGGTGCATCAGGGCGCCTCGGTAATCAAGCCAACGTTACCGACGCCGGCCTTCTGCAGCCCGCCCATGGCGCCCATGACGGAACCGTAGTCGACCGACTTGTCGCCGCGGATGAACACCTGGGTGTGCTTGCCGCCTTCGTTGCCGGAGCGAATGATCTTGGTCACCGCATCGGTCATCGCCGGCAAGGTCAGGGCCTTGTCCTGTTGTTTCTGCGTATCGACTTCGCTGCCAAGGTTCCAGTAGTAGGTCTTGTCAGCCTTGATCGAAATCGTCAGCACCTGGGTGTTGTTGTCCTGGGGCAAGGCTTCGCTGGAAACCTTGGGCAGATCAACCTTCACACCCTGGTTGAGCATCGGCGCGGTCACCATGAAGATCACCAGCAGCACCAGCATCACGTCGATGTAAGGCACTACGTTCATCTCGGCGACCGGCTTGCGCTTGGTTCGTGCTCGAGTGATTAAAGCCATCGGGGAGTACCTGCTTATTCTTCGCTGGTGTGCACTTTACGGTGCAGGATCGCCTGGAATTCGTCGGCGAAGGTGTAGTAACGGCTGATCAGGGTCTCACCGCGCGCGGCGAAGCGGTTGTAGGCGATAACCGCCGGGATCGCAGCGAACAGGCCGATCGCGGTGGCGACCAGGGCTTCGGCGATACCCGGGGCCACGGTGGCCAGGGTCGCTTGCTGGGCCTGGGCCAGGCCGCGGAAGGAGTTCATGATCCCCCACACGGTACCGAACAGACCGATGTACGGGCTGACGGAACCCACGGTGGCGAGGAACGGCAGGCTCTGCTCCAGCTTCTCTTCTTCGCGGGAGATGGCCACGCGCATGGCACGGGCCACGCCTTCCATGACCGCTTCCGGATCGACGCCCGGCTGCTGGCGCAGGCGCGAGAACTCCTTGAAGCCGGCACGGAAGATCTGCTCGACGCCCGAATCCGGGTCAGGGTTGCTACCGGCCTGGCGATACAGTTTGGACAGGTCGATACCCGACCAGAAGCGCTCTTCGAAGCTCTCCAGGGCACGTCGACCGGCACGCAGCAGGTTGCTGCGCTGAAAAATCATGACCCAGGATGTAACCGATGCGGCTAACAGGATCAGCATCACCAGTTGAACCACAACACTGGCATTACTGACCAGGCTCCACATGGAGGAATGGTCGACGACGGTAGGTTCCACGCTAAATCTCCTGCTTTGATTGTTTACCCGCGCCGCTCACGGCGGCAAAGGCCGCACGTAGAGTTTCGGGAATGGCCCGAGGTTTCAAACTATTGGGGCGCACACACGCCACCAGGAACTGCCCCTCACAGAGCAGCGTTGCATCCGCAGCCCGCCTGACCTGCTGTTTAAAGCGCAGGCTGACACGGT
This sequence comes from Pseudomonas sp. Pse79, assembly GCF_024519615.1. Classification (NCBI taxonomy): domain Bacteria; kingdom Pseudomonadati; phylum Pseudomonadota; class Gammaproteobacteria; order Pseudomonadales; family Pseudomonadaceae; genus Pseudomonas; species Pseudomonas sp. Pse79. The sequence goes on along the minus strand of NZ_JALJRR010000010.1, from coordinate 91,102 downwards.
TCAATTCGATTACTTCAGCGCTGACCAGCAGCTCATCGTCCAATCGCGCCGGCGCGTAATAACGCGCCTCGCTGGAATGCACGACAAACAACAGGTCCTCCCCTGCCAGCTGGGATTGGGCAAAGCCCAGCTCCCGTAGCCGCTCGGTTCGAGCCCGCTCCATGAACTTGAGGTAATTGACGTAATACACGATGCCGCCAGCATCGGTGTCCTCGTAATAAACGCGACAGCGATGTGCGAACGACTGATCCCCGTTTTGCGCGCGCATACTCTAGTGCTTACTCCTCAGGTTGCCAATCCGGCTGGGCAACTGTTTTTTCATTCTATGAAACATTTCTAACGACTGAATGACGACGCCAGCCACTAGGACAGCACAAACCTTGAATAAATCGACCCGAGTGACCTTTTTAATCGTCCACTGCATCGAGGAATTCGTCTAGCACGGGCATCTCGCCCAATCGTGACGGAATGTTTAGCCCAAAGTGCAAATAGGCATGGCGGGTAACCACCCGGCCCCTTGGTGTACGCATGATGTAGCCCTGCTGGATCAGGTACGGCTCCAGCACGTCCTCAATGGTATGGCGCTCTTCACTGATGGCCGCTGCCAGGCTGTCCACGCCCACCGGGCCACCGTCGAATTTCTCGATCATGGTCAACAGTAGCCGTCGATCCTGGTGATCGAAGCCGTGTTCATCCACGTCCAGCAGGTTCAACGCCAGGTCGGCCACGGCCTTGGTGATATGGCCCTTGGCCCGCACTTCGGCAAAATCGCGCACGCGTCGCAGCAAGCGGTTGGCGATCCGAGGCGTGCCCCGCGCCCGCCGGGCGATTTCAAACGCGCCTTCGGGGTCCAGGGGCAAGCCGAGAATGCCGGCCGAACGGCTGACGATGGTCGCCAGGTCCGCGGTGCTATAGAACTCTAGACGTTGGACGATGCCAAAACGGTCTCGCAACGGGTTGGTCAGCATGCCCGCGCGCGTGGTCGCGCCCACCAGGGTGAACGGCGGCAGGTCGAGCTTGATCGAGCGGGCCGCGGGGCCTTCACCGATCATGATGTCGAGCTGGAAGTCTTCCATCGCCGGGTACAGCACTTCCTCGACGATGGGCGACAGGCGGTGGATTTCGTCGATGAACAGCACGTCGTGCGGTTCGAGGTTGGTCAGCAGCGCCGCGAGGTCGCCCGGACGCTCCAGCACCGGGCCGGAGGTGGACTTGATCGACACCCCCATTTCCTGGGCGATGATGTTGGCCAGGGTGGTTTTACCCAACCCCGGCGGGCCGAAGATCAAGGTGTGGTCCAGGGATTCACTGCGCCCACGCGCAGCCTGGATGAACAACTCCATCTGCTCGCGCACGGTGGGCTGGCCGATGTAGTCGGCCAGGCTCAGGGGGCGGATGGCGCGGTCCTGGACTTCTTCACGGTCACGGGGGCCGGTGGCCGCGATCAGACGATCAGCTTCAATCACTTAAATCATTCCCTTCAGGGCTCGGCGGATCATGTCTTCGCTGCTCAGGTTCTTGTCCTTGATGGCCGACACCGCTTTGCTGGCTTCCTGCGGCTTGTAGCCCAGGGAAATCAGCGCGCTGACCGCATCGCTTTCAGCACTGGCCACCTGGGCCGCTGGCTGGTTCGGCTGGTTCGGCACCAGGGCGAACATGCTCGGCACGACTTCCCAGGCTTTGAAACGGTCCTTGAGCTCCACCAGCAGGCGTTCGGCGGTTTTCTTGCCGACCCCCGGCACCTTGGTCAGCGCCGAGGTGTCCTGGGCCGACACCGCGCGTACCAGTTCATCCACTTCCAGGCTCGACATCAGCGCCAGGGCCAGTTTCGGCCCTACGCCATTGAGGCGAATCAATTCGCGGAAGAAGTCCCGGTCACGCTTGCCAATGAAGCCATAGAGCAGTTGCGCATCTTCGCGCACCACAAGGTGAGTATGCAGGGTCAATGGCTCGCCAACCGACGGAAGGCGATACAGGGTGGTCATGGGCACTTCCAGCTCATACCCCAGCCCGTTGACATCCAGAATCAGGTGCGGCGGCTGTTTCTCCGCCAGGGTGCCGCGCAAGCGTCCAATCACGGTTCAGATCCTTAAAGCTTGGGGGTCAGATCGAGGTCTGACCGCAAATAACGATTGCGCCGATGCTATCAGAGACGCAGCCGCCCGCCACGACTACGTGCCGCCCCCAGGCCGTGAGGCAGCAGGCTGGAACGGGTATGCGCGTGGCAAATGGCGATGGCCAGGGCGTCGGAGGCGTCGATCTGCGGCTTGGAGGTGAGTTTGAGCATGTGCATGACCATCATCTGCACCTGTTCTTTATTGGCCGCGCCGGTGCCGACCACGGCCTGCTTGACCTGGGTGGCGGTGTACTCGGCGATTTCCATGGCCTCCTCGGCACCGGCGACGATGGCGGCGCCACGGGCCTGGCCGAGCTTGAGAGCCGAGTCGGCGTTTTTGGCCATGAACACCTTTTCGATCCCCATGGTCACCGGCTTGTAGGTCTGGATCACTTCACGCACGCCGCGATAGACGATCTGCAGGCGCTCGGCCAACTCGCCCGCGCCGGTGCGGATGCAGCCCGAGGCGACATACACGCAGCCGCGCGGGGTGTGTTGCACCACACCAAAACCGGTGATGCGCGAACCGGGGTCGATACCTAGAATTAAAGTCATAACGCCTGCAGGTCGGGTAAACACAATTTTTGATACAGGTAAAATCCAATGTGGGAGGGGGCTTGCTCCCGATTACGGTGGTTCAGTCGATTCATAAATGACTGACACACCGCCATCGGGAGCAAGCCCCCTCTCACATTTAGATCCACATCGTCCGTCAGCCTAGCTGCTCGGCGACCGACTCTGGAATGTCAGCATTCGAGTAGACGTTCTGCACGTCATCCAGGTCCTCGAGCATATCCAGCATCTTCAGCACTTTCTGCGCGCCGTCCAGGTCCAGTTCGGCGCTGGTGGTCGGCAGCATCACGATTTCTGCGTCGGTGCCTTTGAAACCAGCGGTTTCCAGCGCGTTACGCACCGCATAGAACCCGGCGAACGAGGTGAACACATCGATCGAGCCGTCTTCATTGGTCACCACGTCGTCGGCATCCGCGTCCATCGCGGCTTCCATCAACGCGTCTTCATCCACGCCCGGCGCGAAGGAAATTTGGCCCTTGCGCTCGAACAGGTAGACCACCGAGCCGTCCGTACCGAGGTTGCCACCGCACTTGCTGAACGCATGACGCACCGCCGCGGCGGTACGGTTGCGGTTATCGGTCATGCACTCGACCATCACCGCCACGCCGCCCGGGCCGTAGCCTTCGTAGGTCAGCTCGACCATGTCGTCGGTATCGGCCGCACCGGCGCCACGGGCCACGGCGCGGTCGATGATGTCGCGACTCATGTTGGCGCCGAGGGCCTTGTCCAGCGCCAGGCGCAAACGCGGGTTGGAGCCTGGGTCACCGCCGCCTTGGCGGGCGGCGACGGTCAGTTCGCGAATCCACTTGGTGAAGATCTTGCCTTTCTTGGCATCCTGACGCTCTTTGCGGTGCTTGATGTTCGCCCACTTGGAATGGCCAGCCATAACACAACTCCGAAATTCTCTAGAAACCTTATCAACCCCGCCCCAGGCGGGATACAACCCTTGTAACGCAAAGGCGCATCCGAAGATGCGCCTTTTTGACTGCGTAAAACCTTATCGCGCTTTCACGCAGCGGCCTTACTCAGCCTTTGGCGCCTCGCGCAGGCGGATATGCAGCTCGCGCAGTGCCTTGGCATCCACGACACCTGGCGCCTGGGTCATGACGTCCGCAGCGCTCTGGGTTTTCGGGAAGGCGATCACTTCACGGATCGACTGGGCGCCGGTCATCAGCATCACCAGACGGTCCAGGCCAAAGGCCAGGCCACCGTGAGGCGGTGCGCCGTACTTCAGGGCGTCGAGCAGGAAGCCGAATTTCTCTTCCTGTTCGGCTTCGTTGATGCCCAGCAGACGGAATACCGCTTGCTGCATTTCCTTGCGGTGGATACGGATCGAACCGCCACCCAGCTCAGTGCCGTTCAAGACCATGTCGTAGGCCCGGGACAGAGCGCCCGCCGGGTTGGCTTCGAGCTCTTCCGGCGAGCACTTCGGCGCGGTGAACGGGTGGTGCAAGGCGCTGAAGCTGCCGTCGTCGTTCTCTTCGAACATCGGGAAGTCGACGACCCACATCGGTGCCCACTTGCAGGTCAGCAGGTTCAGGTCGTGGCCCAGCTTGATCCGCAGCGCGCCCAGGGCTTCGCTGACGATCTTGGCCTTGTCGGCGCCGAAGAACACGATGTCACCGTCGACTGCGCCCACGCGATCGAGGATCACATTGAGATTGGCTTCCGGGATGTTTTTCACGATCGGCGACTGCAGGCCATCAACGCCCTTGGCACGCTCGTTGACCTTGATGTACGCCAGGCCCTTGGCACCGTAGATGCCGACGAACTTGGTGTAGTCGTCGATCTGCTTGCGCGGCATGCTCGCGCCGCCAGGCACGCGCAGGGCGGCGATGCGGCATTTCGGGTCGTTGGCCGGGCCGCTGAACACCTTGAAGTCGACGTCCTTGAGTTGGTCGGCCACGTCCACCAGTTCCAGCGGGATACGCAGGTCAGGCTTGTCGGAACCGTAGCGGCGCATGGCTTCTTCGAAGGTCATGTGCGGGAATTCGCCGAATTCCAGGTCCAGCACTTCCTTGAACAGGTTGCGGATCATTTGTTCGGTGATACCCATGATCTCTTTTTCATCGAGGAAGCTGGTCTCGATGTCGATCTGGGTGAATTCAGGCTGGCGATCGGCGCGCAGGTCTTCGTCACGGAAGCACTTGGCGATCTGGTAGTAACGGTCGAAGCCGGCCACCATCAGCAGTTGCTTGAACAGCTGCGGCGATTGCGGCAGGGCGAAGAAACTGCCGGCGTGGGTACGGCTCGGCACCAGATAGTCACGCGCGCCTTCCGGGGTGGCACGGGTGAGGATCGGCGTTTCAACGTCGAGGAAGCCGTTTTCATCGAGGAAGCGACGGATGCTGGTGGTCATGCGCGAGCGCAGACGCAGCTTCTCGGCCATTTCCGGGCGACGCAGGTCCAGGAAGCGATAACGCAGGCGGGTTTCTTCGCCAACATCGGAATATTCGTTCAGTGGGAACGGCGGGGTTTCCGACTCGTTCAGCACTTCCAGCTCGTAGCCCAGCACTTCGATCGCGCCGGACGCCATGTTCGGGTTCACCGCACCGGCCGGACGCAGGCGCACCTTGCCGGTGATCTTCACTACGTATTCGCTGCGCACGCGGTCGGCGGCGGCGAAGCTCTCGGCGCGGTCCGGGTCGAACACCACCTGGGCCAGACCATCACGATCACGGATATCGAGGAAGATCACCCCGCCGTGGTCGCGGCGACGGTGAACCCATCCGCAAAGGGTGATTTCCTGACCTTCCAGGGTCTCGTTCAGTTGGCCGCAATAATGGCTGCGCATCATGGTAGTGGTTTCACTTCTCGTAATTCGAAATTCGGTGGCAGGCTTGGCCTCAGTCACCGTACATAAGTCAGGGGACGGATAATGCAGGAGCCTGCGCGTAGAGTTCAACTCAGTCTGCTTTGTCGCCGCCCGCCAGATTCTTCTTCGAGCCGGTCTTGAAGTCGGTCTCGTACCAGCCGCTGCCGCTCAGGCGGAAGCCCGGCATGGACAACATCTTTTTAAGCTCAGGCGCCTTGCAAGCTGGGCAATCGACCAGCGGCGCGTCGCTGATCTTCTGGATGGCTTCCAACTGATGACCACAGGAAGCGCATTGATAGTCGTACATGGGCATGGAGATGTCTCGGCGATCAGATCGTTACTGTGCCGCGCCGGCCTCCGGATAGAGGCCACTGCGCAGAAAGCGCCTGCAGCGGCAAAGCGCGGGATTATATCTGGTAAATCGAGGCAGCGCAGCCGGCTTTCTGCCCGAGGCCCGGCCCGCCTGAACGCCGGGCCAGCCCCGGAACCCCCGGATTACTCGGGATTGGACAGGCAAGCGCGGCCTTTCAATACGTGAACCACGCAGACCACCCTGACCAGCCCGCTGAAGTTCTTCACGCCGCCATAGCGCAAATGCACTTCCCGATCGACATAAGACAACAGCGCACTGACTGAACAGGCATTGAGCCTGGCTATTTCCGTGAGGATATTCCAGTAGATCTGTTCCAGCCGCAGGCAAGTGGAAAACCCATTGAGCCTTACCGATCGGGACAACGGCCGCGCCAGCCCCATATCGAACCCTTTGACAAAGGGGTCGACGTTTATCTTATGAAAACCACAGGTCTCCATCACTCTACTACCCACTCCACGCGACATACACCTGACACTCCATTGCCAAACAGCAGTCCATGGGCTTCTCCCATTGGACAGTGGGCCTATCAAACAGCAGGACGACGGGGGGCAGCCAGAAGACGGGGAGTTGATAGTCGTAGGACAACGCCAGGAAGCACGGAGAAACAAGCGAGCGGCGCCAGGGCGGCGCCGCCCGAGGTCGGTGTTTACTTGTTTTCGAGTAGGGAACGCAGCATCCACGCAGTTTTTTCGTGAACTTGCATACGCTGGGTCAACAGGTCGGCCGTCGGTTCGTCGCTGACCTTATCGAGCAGCGGAAAAATACCGCGCGCGGTACGCGTAACCGCCTCCTGGCCCGCCACCAGTTGCTTGATCATCTCTTCAGCGCTGGGCACGCCCTCTTCTTCCTTGATCGAAGAAAGACGCGCATAGATCGAATAGGCACCCGGCGCCGGGAAGCCCAGGGCACGAATACGCTCGGCAATCAGGTCCACCGCCAGCGCCAGCTCGTTGTACTGCTCTTCGAACATCAAGTGCAGCGTGCGGAACATGGGGCCCGTGACGTTCCAGTGGAAATTGTGGGTCTTCAGGTACAGTACATAGGTATCGGAAAGCAGGCGCGAAAGCCCGTCGACGATGGATTTGCGATCTTCTTCACTGATACCGATATCGATTGCCATGTTTATCCCCTTCAATTGAACAGCATTCATTGATCAGGTGCCGGATCACTCTAGCAAGAGTACCCACTGTGTGCAGCCCGACGCACCGAGGCGACGTGCGGCAAATCGCCCTGCGCGGCCTCGCTGGCCCGCGACGGTGAAGGCTTTAGGCGCGACAGAAAATTTCCCCGACAGCAGGCAAAACGCCTGCAACTGTCTAGGACAAGCGTTTGACGCAGAAATGCCCCGCCCCTTGCAACGCCCGGAAATGCTTGATTTGAGTAGGCACAGCCTTTGCTGTTAAATAGGCAGCGTGTCGCTGCCGTTATTTTCTTCGGCCAGCGCATAGGCTGATACCCGCGCACGTGCCCAACGCCTCCCATTGTTCAGAAGCGAACCGTGCCAGTCAGCTCTTCCTTGTGATCCGTCTTAACGTGAGTTAATCAAAATGTTGAAAATCGTCCACCTGCTAACGGGCGTTGCAGCTTTGCTGCTGTCCTTTATCCCGAGCCTGCAGCCTGAAAGCCTGCCCTACCTGCAACAACATGACGCTCTGTACCTGGCCTTGTTCGGCCTTCTTAACCTGACGCTGGCGCCAGTGATCCCTTACTGGAACAAAGGCACGCGTCATCAACTGCAAAACCTGGTCAGCGCGCTGCTGGTGCTGACTGTTGTCGTACAAACCCTCACCCTCCTGGCACCCATGCCTGAAGTCGGCGGCCACCCGGCCATCCTGCTCAGCCTGGTGATTGCGCTGGTCGCCATCGTTCTTCACCTGGCCATCAGCTTCTACCGTTCGTCCCCTGCGGCCGCGTCGCAAAACTACGACATGACCAATCGGGATACCGGGACCGTCAAGTGGTTCAACACGTCCAAGGGCTTCGGCTTTATTTCCCGCGATTCGGGCGACGATATCTTCGTCCACTTCCGGGCCATCCGTGGCGAAGGCCATCGCGTCCTGGTCGAAGGCCAGCGTGTGGAATTCTCCGTCATGAACCGCGACAAAGGCCTGCAAGCCGAAGATGTGATCGCCGCGTTGCCGCGTCGCTGATTCCAAGCCAGGCAAAAAAAACCGCGATCCGGCACAAGCTGGATCGCGGTTTTTTATTGCGCGGCTATTAATAGTGAGGCGGCGGCGCTTCTTCTTCGGACGACTCGAACTGGCCGCCCATTTCTTCCTGGCGCTTGAGCAGCGCGGTCATCTGCAGCTGCAGGCGTTCGACCGCCCGCTGCTGGGTGACCAGGATGTCGTTGAGGGTTTCGATGGTGTCGTCCTGAAAGGCCAGGCGGCTTTCCAGGTCGGTCACGCGGTCTTGCAGATCCATGGTTCAGTCCTGGCTAAAGATGAAGTCGGCAGGTAACAGCTCGCGCAACCGCGCACGGATCGCTGCCACCTGTTCTTCAGTATACGGCCGGGCCGGATGCTTGCCCCAGACCGGCGCAGGCCAGGCCATGTCATCGCGCTTGCGCACGATCACATGCACATGCAACTGGCTGACAACGTTCCCCAGCGCGCCGATGTTCATCTTGTCGGCGCCGAAACCTTCACTCAGCAATTGCGCAAGGGTTGTCGTTTCATTCCACAGTTTTTGTTGATCTATGACAGACAATTGAAAAACTTCGCTGATACCGTTTATGCGCGGTACCAGAATAAACCAAGGGTAATTCGAGTCATTGGACAGCAGCAGGCGGCACAACGGGAAGTCCCCGATGGTCAGTGTGTCTTGTTGCAGGCGTTGATCTAAGGCGAACACCGCGGGCACTCCGTTCGGCAGGTCAGATTCTGGCGCCCAGCATACCTTCGAACGCCGACGGCTTCACTTCGAATACAGACGCCAACGCGCATCCCGATAAAAAACCTGCCCCTTTTCGAGGCAGGCGAATAATTGAGCTACGCTGAATCGGGACTCATCGGAGTGCACCAAAATGACCCACTCATGCCTCAAAGAGATCCGCCAAGTACCCACCCATGAGGGTGAACCGGTAACGTTTCGCGCAGGTACAGGATTCATGCACCACCGAATCAACGGAATGCATGGCCGTCAAGGACAAACTGAACGGCTTGAGAGGCCCGTGTTTATGCGGTTTTTACACTGCAGTGAGGCTTTTCACGAAAAAATGACATTCAGTTACCGGTTTGGGCGCGCTTGTTGCATTCACACCCACATCGTCGGCAACGGCACCCTTCGGGAAGCGGGTGTTTCGCGATAAGAACACTAGCGAGTCAATGCGTATCAAGGATGCATTCAAACTTAGAAAAGGGTTTGAAAACAGCATTGAAGTTGTCAGTTCGGTAACATTCGGACTGTGAATTTGCGACATGGACCTAGCAATTCACGACAGCCTCGTAAAGAAGCTGAAAGGAAAGATGGGTAAGTATCGTCATTAGAGTCAGCGTGATATAACTTTACGCGGACACAAAAAAAGAAAGAGCCGCCCAGATAAAAATACAGGTGGGACGGCAGTACTCTTCCTAAAACCAAAGGAGCAAATCACGATGCGCGTGATGAAGTGGAGCATGATCGCCCTGGCTGTTTCAGCAGGCACCTCGCAGTTCGCAATGGCGTCTGCCCAAGACGATGCCAAGGGCTTCGTTGAAGACAGCACTTTCAGTATCAATACCCGTGCGCTGTATTTCAGCCGCGACAAACGCAACAATGACTCCGGCCAAAGCCGCAGCGAAGAAACCGGTCTTGGTTTCAACGGTCTGTACCAATCGGGCTTCACCCAAGGCACCATCGGTGTCGGCGTCGACGCCATCGGCCTGCTGGGCCTCAAGCTCGATAGCGGCAAGGGCCGTGCTGGCACTGGTCTGTTCCCAACAGGTTCGGATGGTCGTTCGCAAGACGACTACTCCAAAGGCGGCGCCGCAGTTAAATTCCGCGTCTCCAATACCGTGCTGAAAGCCGGCGATCAATACACCACAGCGCCTGTATTCGCCTCTGATGACAGCCGCTTGCTGCCTGAGTTGCCGCAAGGTATCTCGATCACCAGCAACGAGATCAAAGACCTGAAGCTTGAAGCCGGTCACTTCACCTCGATCGTCGCCCAAGACCATACCTACAAGGACAGTATCTCCAGCTCCGAGCCGATTACCGGCCGTGGCCTGCGTGATGCCAACTTCCTGGGCGGTGTTTACGCCTGGACCCCAGAGTTCACTACCAGCCTCTACTACTCGAAAGTAGAAGACTACTGGAAGAAACTTTACGCCAACGTGAACTGGACCCACGCGCTGAGCGCCGATCAGTCCCTGGCCGTAGACTTCAACATCTACAGCACCAAAAGCGACGGCGCCGGTCTGCAACGCGCAGAAAAAGACAACACCACCAAGCTGGATAACCGTGCCTACAGCCTGCAAGGCGCTTACACCTACCAGGCTCACACCTTTACCCTCGCTTACCAGAAAGTTAGCGGTGACGGTGACTACGGTTACGGCGTAGACGGCGGCGGCACGGTTTTCCTGGCCAACTCCATCGCCCGTTCCGACTTCAACGCTGAAGACGAGAAATCCTGGCAAGCTCGCTACGACCTGAACATGGCCACCTTCGGCGTGCCAGGCCTGAGCTTCATGACTCGTTACGTCAACGGTAGCGGCGCCAACACTGGCACCACGTCGAACGGCAAAGAGTGGGAACGCGACATCGAAGCCAAATACGTGATCCAGAGCGGCCCAGCGAAAGACCTGAGCCTGCGTATACGCCAAGCGACTTATCGCTCGTCTGACGGCGTGTACTACGGTTCGGCGTCGCTCGACGAACTGCGTCTGATCGCGCAATACCCGCTGAACATCTTGTAATTGCCCGTTCGATTACAACGATGACTTAAGGCTTCGGCCTTAAATTAAAAGCCGCTCCCCTGCATGCAAGGGAGCGGCTTTTTTATTGCAATATTATTTCAGCAGTAAAATAACTAGCAAGCTAACTAACGACAGTATCGTTCCCGCACTTAACGTGACCTATCAGCCAAGTTAAGTGCAAATGCCTTTCATTACTTCGCCGCTGTTTCCTGCATCACCCGAATAACCCGCTGCGGAAATGGAATATCGATCCCCGCCGCTTTCAAGCGATCACGTGCCAGTTCATTGAACATGAACATCACGTCCCAATAATCCGCCGTCTTGGTCCAGCACCGCAAAGACACCGTGATCGAACTGTCGCCCAAGGTCGAAACCACGGCCACTGCCGCCGGATCAGCCAATACACGCGGGTCTTTTGCCAGCTCCAGCAACACTTCGCGGGCTTTCTGCAGGTCGGCCTCGTAGTCCACCCCCACATCAAACACCACCTTGCGGGTAGGCTGACGGTTGGTGTTGGTGATGATGCCGTTGGAGAGGATGCCGTTCGGCACGATCACGGTCTTGTTGTCGCCGGTGCGCAGCACGGTGTGGAAGATCTGGATGCTGTCGACGGTACCGGACGTACCTTGGGCTTCGATCCAGTCACCGATACGGAACGGGCGGAACAACAGAATCAGCACGCCACCAGCAAAGTTAGCCAGGCTGCCCTGCAAGGCCAGGCCGATGGCCAGGGTCGCGGCACCGATGGCGGCGACGAACGAGGTGGTTTCCACGCCGATCATCGAGGCCACGCTGACGATCAGCATGACCTTCAGCACGATGTTCGCCAGGCTGGTGATGAAGTGCTGCAGCGCCAGGTCCGCGTTACGGATGGCCAGCAAACGCCCCACTCTGTGGGTCAGGCGGTTGATCAGCCACCAGCCGATGGCCAGGGTAATCACGGCCAGCAATACCCGGCTGCCGTATTCCATGATCATCGGGATCCACGACTGGGAGGTCTTGATCAGGTGATCCACTTCAGCGTTCAAATCCATCTACATTCTCCTGTTTGCCGGATGTACGGCGTTTTTTGTGCCCACTAACGCAATTGAGCCCCGAAGGGCTCAATGGCAGGCGCAGGTTCTGGGGCGTGGGACGTCAAAAACGGCCGCAGGTTCCCCAAAGTGCCATCAGTCGCGGAAGTTATTGAACTGCAGCGGCATCTCGAAGGTCTTGGCGCGCAGGGCAGCGATGGCCTCTTGCAGGTCGTCACGTTTCTTGCCGGTGACGCGCACCTGCTCACCCTGGATGGCGGCCTGGACTTTCAGCTTGGCGTCCTTGATATGCGCCACGATCTTCTTCGCCAGTTCCTTGTCGATGCCTTCCTTGAGGACGGCTTCCTGCTTCATCAGCTTGCCGGACGCGTAGGCGTCCTTGACTTCAAGGCACTGCACGTCGATCTTGCGCTTGACCAGGGCGAGCTTGAGGATCTCGATCATCGCTTCCAGCTGGAAATCGGCTTCAGCGGTCAGGTTGACGGTCAGTTCCTTTTCCTTGAATTCGAAACTGCCCTTGCCTTTCAAGTCATAGCGACGGTCCAGTTCCTTGACGGCGTTCTCGACGGCGTTGGTGACTTCGTGTTTGTCCAGTTCGGATACCACGTCGAACGAAGGCATGTCATTTCTCCAATATAAGGGGCGGGCTCAGTAGAGATGGAGCGCGCCCAAGCTAAAATGCCGGGGCATTATAGCGGTTCTTTCGCCCCATTCGCTGTGAGCGACCCTACGGAGCACAAACTGATGTCGACCACCTGGCATATTCTCGGCGCCGGCAGCCTCGGCACGCTGTGGGCCACCCGCCTGGCCCGCGCCGGCCTGCCGGTGAAGCTGATCCTGCGCGATGCGGCACGCCTGGCCAGCTATCAGGCGGCCGACGGGCTGACCCTGGTGGAGCACGGCGTAGCGCACACTTACCCGGTACTCGCCGAAACGCCTGACAGCCCCGAGCCGATCCATCGCCTGCTGGTGGCGTGCAAAGCCTACGACGCTCAAAGCGCCGTCGCACACCTGCAATCGCGTCTCGCGCCCGGCGTCGAATTGATCCTGCTGCAAAACGGCCTGGGCAGCCAGGACGCCGTCGCCGCGCAATATCCCCAGGCCCGCTGCATTTTTGCCTCCAGCACCGAAGGCGCGTTTCGCGACGGCGATTGGCGCGTGGTGTTTGCCGGCCACGGCTACACCTGGCTGGGGGACGCCAGTCACCCCACGGCCCCGGTGTGGCTGGACGACTTGCGCGCCGCCGGCATCCCTCACGAATGGAGCAGCGACATTCTTACGCGCCTGTGGCGCAAGCTCGCACTCAATTGCGCCATCAACCCGCTGACCGTGCTGTACCAATGCCGCAATGGCGGCCTGCAAGCCCATCAGTGCGAAGTCGCAACCTTGTGCGCCGAACTCACCGAGCTGCTGCAATGCTGCGGCCAGCCGGCAGCGGCGCAGGACCTGCAGACGGAAGTGGAACGGGTGATCCAGGCCACGGCGGCCAATTACTCTTCGATGTACCAGGACGTGGCCAGCGCGCGGCGCACCGAAATCAGCTACCTGCTGGGCTACGCCTGCCAGGCCGCCGCTCGGCATCGGCTGACGCTGCCGCATCTGCAACAGGTGTACACGCGCCTCGTCGACCAGCTGGTTGCACGCGGATTGCCCCGCGACTGAGGCACGCGCTACCCTGCCCACTCGTCTATTACCTGTGAAACCCCTGATGCCACTGCGCCAGCGTCTTGAAAACCTACCGGTAGGGCAGAAACTGCTGGCCGCCCTGCTGGTGTTGCTGACCACTGTGTTACTGGTGGCCAACCTGACTTTTATCAGCGCCGCTTACTGGATCTCCCAGGAGAGCATGGCGCCCCAGGCGCTGCAGGCGATTGGCCGGCTGGTGTCCAACCCGGCGCTTGCCGCCGAAGCCCTTGAGTCTCCGGCCAAGGCCGACGCCCTGCTCAATGAGCTGACCAGCTATTCGCCGCTGCGCGCAGCCGCGTTGTACGACGCCGAGGGCAACCGCCTGGCGCAGATGCAACACGGCGACCGCCTGCACCTGCCGGGCAACTACCGGGATATCGAAGCCTGGCGCCTCACCGAGTTTCGCAGTAACCAAGTCATCACCCTGCCCCGCCCCGGCCAGCCTTCCGGGCATTTGTTGCTGGTGGCCAGCAGTGAGCTACCGGTGGCGTTCTATACCGGCACGCTGACGGCGAGCCTGGGCATCCTGATTTTCAGCGTGCTGCTGTGGCTGGTCATCGCCCGGCAGATCAAACGCCTGATCACCCGGCCGATCCATGAGCTGGAAGAGCTGTCGCGCCAGGTCACCCGCGAAGAGAACTACGCCCTGCGCGCCGGCCGTGGCAATCATGACGAAATCGGCAGCCTGGCCGAAGCCTTCAACACCATGCTGTCGCGCATCGAGGCCCGCGAGCAGCAGCTCAAGCGCGCGCGCGATGAGTCCCAGGCGGCCTACGACCAGGCACAGGGCCTGGCCGAAGAAACCCGCCACACCAACCGCAAACTGGAGCTGGAAGTCCAGGTGCGCAGCAAGATCGAGAAAAAACTCACCGGTTTCCAGAACTATCTCAACAGCATCATCGACTCGATGCCCTCGGCGCTGATCGCCCTGGATGAACAGCTCTATGTCACCCAGTGGAACCAGGAAGCCACCGCACTTTCCGGCACACGCCTGGATGAAGCGCTGAACCAGCCGATCTACCTCGCTTTCCAGCCGCTCAAACCCTACCTGCCGCAGATCAAGGCCACGGTCGAGCAACACACGGTGGAGCGCATCGAGCGTGTCACCTGGGTCAAGGACGATGAATCCAAGCATTACGCCCTGACGTTCTATCCACTGATGGGCGGCGCCGGGCGCGGTGTGGTGATCCGGATCGATGACATCACCCAGCGCCTGTCCCTGGAAGAAATGATGGTGCAGTCGGAGAAGATGCTCTCCGTCGGCGGCCTTGCTGCGGGTATGGCCCATGAAATCAACAACCCGCTGGGGGCGATCCTGCATAACGTGCAGAACATCCGCCGCCGGCTGTCCCCCGACCTGCCCAAGAACCTGGAACACGCCGAACAAGTGGGCATCGAACTGCAGACGGTCAACCGTTACCTGCAAAGCCGCGAAGTCCCACAATTGCTCGACGGTATCCAGCAGGCCGGCGCGCGGGCGGCGAAAATCGTCACCCACATGCTCAGTTTCAGCCGGCGCAGCAATCGGCAGATGGCGCCGTGTGATTTGCCGGCGCTGATCGACCAGGCGGTGGAAATCGCCGGCAACGACTTTGACCTGGCGATCGGCTTCGACTTCAAGGGCCAGGCGATCATCCGCCAGTTCGACCCACAGCTCGGCCCGGTGCCCGGCACCGCCAACGAGTTGGAACAGGTGCTGCTCAACCTGCTGAAAAACGCGGCGCAGGCCATTCACCAGCGCGAAGACGACCGCGAGCCGGGGCGCATCATCCTGCGCACCCGCCTCAACCCGCCCTGGGCGGAGATCCAGGTCGAAGACAACGGCATCGGCATGAGCGAGAACGTGCGCAAACGCACCTTCGAGCCATTCTTCACCACCAAGGAAATCGGCCAGGGCACCGGGCTGGGGTTGTCGGTGTCGTACTTCATCATCACCAATAACCACAAAGGGCAGATGGAAGTGCATTCCACCCCGGGCCAAGGCACCTGCTTCACGTTGCGCCTGCCCCTGGCCGGCAGCCAATTGTCCCCCGCTGAACTTACCCAACTGGAGCACTGATCATGGGCTTTCGCCTGTCGAAGATTTACACCCGTACCGGCGACCAGGGTGAAACCGGGCTCGGCGACGGTCGCCGCGTGCCCAAGGACCACCCGCGGGTGGAAGCCATCGGCGAAGTCGACACGTTGAACAGTCAGCTGGGCTTGCTGCTGGCCGGCCTTGAAGAGCAAAGCGGCAAGCATCCGCACCTGAAGGACGTGATCGAAGTGCTGACGCCTTGCCAGCATCGTCTGTTCGACCTCGGCGGCGAGCTGGCGATGCCGGTGTACAAAGCGCTGAACGCGGCGGAGGTGAATCGGCTGGAGGCAGCGATTGATCGCTGGAACGAAGAGGTCGGGGCGCTGGAGAACTTCATCTTGCCCGGTGGCTCAGCGCTGATCGCCCAGGCCCACGTGTGCCGCAGCGCAGCACGCAGTGCCGAGCGCCGCTGTCAGCACCTGAATGCGGTTGAACCGTTGGAGGGGGTGGCTTTGGCGTATATCAACCGGCTGTCGGATTTGCTGTTTGTGGCGGCGCGGGTGATTGCCAAGCGCCAGGGTGTGGCGGAGATTTTGTGGCAGGCGGCGGCCAAACCCCACTGATTATCAGGTGTCTGGTCTGGCGCCATCGCGGGCAAGCCCACTCCCACATTTGGATTTGTGAACACCTTCCAATGTGGGAGTGGGCTTGCCCGCGATGAGGCCAACAAACGCTAGATCAATCTTGCGGCCAGAACGCCCGAATCCCTGCCACACCTTGAGCGCCGGCATCCCATGCCTGCTCGCGCTCAGCAGGCCCAACGCCACCCAACAGATACACCGGCTTGCTGAACCCGCGGATCAGCTCTGCCGCCTGTTCCCAACCCAACGGTTGGGCATCGGGATGGGTCTGGGTCGGCTGCACCGGCGACAGCGTGACAAAATCCACGTCCATCAATTCCGCCAGCGCCAGTTCCTCGGCGTTATGGCAAGACGCCGCCAACCAGCGATCCTTCGGCAGCGGGCGGCCCTTGCTTGCGTATTTGCGCAGTTGCGCCGAGGTCATGTGCCAACCGGCCGCGGGAAAATCCCCCAGCCATTCGAACGGGCCCTTGAGCATCAGTTGCGCCTTGCCGGCACACAGGCCCACGGCGTCTACCGCCAGGTCACGGTACTTGGGGTCGTAACCGTTAGGGGCGCGCAGTTGCACCAGCTTGATGCCGCCCGCGATGGCTTTCTGGATACCGCGCAACAGCGGCGCGGTTTCCAGCTCGCCCGGTGTGATCAGGTAGTCGCCGGGCAACCGTGCGGCGGCAACGATCGGCGCATTGGCCGCCGGGAACTCATAGTTGAGCAGGTCACGCGCCGCGACCCATTCCAGGGGTTGACCTTCGGCACCGTGTGGCTCGCCGGTAAAGGCCGAGACTTCCCAGACATCCAGCAACACCTGCTTATCCGGGTAGTCATGCTGCACCTTGATCAACGGTCGCGCCGTGGTGACCTGGATGCCCAGCTCTTCCTGCAACTCGCGGGACAGCGCCGTGGCGACCGACTCGTCGGCCTCCACCTTGCCGCCGGGAAACTCCCAGAGGCCGCCCTGATGCTGGGTATCGGCACGGCGCGCCAGCAGGATTCTGCCGTCGACGCCGCGGATCACCGCTGCTGCTACATGCACTCGTTTCACCGCGTTTATCCTCCGGGCTTCAGGTACGGTATTCCGCGTTGATCTTCACGTACTCGTGGGACAGGTCCGTGGTCCAGATGGTTTCGCTGCACTCGCCGCGACCCAGCTCGATGCGGATGGTGATTTCTTCCTGCTGCATCACCGCCGAACCCTGGGCTTCGGTGTAGCTCTCGGCGCGGGCGCCACGGCTGGCGATGCACACGTCACCGAGGAACACGTCGATCTTGCTCACGTCCAGGTCCGGCACGCCGGCACGGCCGACGGCGGCGAGGATACGGCCCCAGTTCGGGTCGGAGGCGAACAACGCGGTCTTGATCAGCGGCGAGTGCGCCACGGTGTAACCGACATCCAGGCATTCCTGGTGGTTGCCGCCGCCGTTGACTTCAACCGTGACGAACTTGGTGGCACCCTCGCCGTCACGCACGATGGCCTGGGCCACATCCATGCACACTTCGAACACCGCTTGCTTCAACGCGGCGAACAGCGGGCCGCTGGTGGAGGTGATTTCGGGCAGGTTGGCCTGGCCGGTAGCGATCAGCATGCAGCAATCGTTGGTGGAGGTGTCGCCGTCGATGGTGATGCGGTTGAATGACTTGTTGGCGCCGTCCAGCATCAAGCGCTGCAGCACGTCGCGGGAGACTTTGGCGTCGGTGGCGATGTAGCCAAGCATGGTGGCCATGTTCGGGCGGATCATGCCCGCGCCCTTGCTGATGCCGGTGACGGTGATGGTCACGCCGTCATGCACAAACTGACGGCTCGCGCCCTTGGGCAAGGTGTCGGTGGTCATGATGCCGGTGGCGGCGGCCGCCCAGTTATCCACAGACAGGTCATCCAGCGCGGCTTGCAGGGCGCCTTCGATTTTTTCCACCGGCAGCGGCTCACCGATCACTCCAGTGGAGTACGGCAGCACCTGGCTGGCGTCGACGCCGGCCAGTTGTGCCAGTTTGGCGCAGGTCCGCGCGGCGGCGACCAGGCCAGGCTCGCCGGTGCCGGCGTTGGCATTGCCGGTGTTGGTCAGCAGGTAACGAATCGGACCGGCCACGCGCTGCTTGGCCAGGATCACCGGCGCGGCGCAGAAGGCGTTGAGGGTGAACACACCGGCGACGGTCGAGCCTTCAGCACAGCGCATCACCACGACATCCTTGCGCCCCGGGCGTTTGATGCCGGCCGAAGCGATACCGAGTTCAAAACCGGCAACCGGGTGCAATGTGGGCAAAGGACCAAGACCAACAGCCATGAATGCGCTCCTTAAAAATAGATGATGTCTGTGCCGTCGCGTTCGACGGTGGGAATTAATGGCAAAACGCCGCGACGGCTGATGCCGGTCGCGGCGCGGGGTGTTGCAGCGTCAGGCGAAAATCTTAGTTGATTTCGCCGTGGCAGTGTTTGAACTTCTTGCCCGAACCGCACCAGCACAGCTCGTTACGGCCCAGCTTCTGCTCGTTGCGCACCGGAGTCTGAGCCAGGGCCACATCGACCTCTTCGCCCAAGACCTCAGGCGCTTCAAGACCTGGCGCTTCCTCATGCTGGAACTGCATGCGCGCCGCCAGTGCCTCGGCTTCCTCACGCAGGCGCGCTTCTTCCTCGACCGGGTCTTCGCGACGCACCTGAACGTGGGACAGCACGCGAATCGAATCGCGCTTGATCGAATCCAGCAGTTCGGAGAACAGCGTGAACGACTCGCGCTTGTACTCCTGCTTCGGGTTCTTCTGGGCGTAGCCACGCAAGTGGATACCGTGACGCAGGTGATCCATGGTCGACAGGTGGTCTTTCCACAGGTCGTCCAGCACGCGCAGTACGATTTGTTTCTCGAAAGTGCGCAGCGCTTCGGCACTCGCCTGCTCTTCTTTCTCGTTGTACGCGGCCAGCAGCTCGGTCATCAGCTTCTCGCGCAGGGTTTCTTCGTACAGGTGATCGTCTTCGTCCAGCCACTGCTGAACCGGCAAGTCGACACCGAAGTCGCTCTTCAACGCGGCTTCCAGGCCAGCAACATCCCATTGTTCTGGCAGGGACTGTGGCGGAATATGCGCGCTGACGGTGGCGTTGAGCACGTCCTGACGGAAATCGGCGATGGTCTCGCCAATGTTGTCGGCGGCCAGCAACGTGTTACGCATGTGATAGATCACTTTACGCTGTTCGTTGTTGACGTCATCGAACTCGAGCAGTTGCTTACGAATGTCGAAGTTGCGGCCTTCGACCTTGCGCTGGGCCTTCTCGATGGCGTTGGTCACCATGCGGTGCTCGATCGCTTCACCGGACTGCATGCCCAGGGCTTTCATGAAGTTCTTCACCCGATCCGAGGCGAAGATACGCATCAGGCTGTCTTCCAGGGACAGGTAGAAACGGCTGGAACCGGCGTCACCCTGACGACCGGCACGACCACGCAGCTGGTTGTCGATACGGCGCGATTCGTGACGCTCGGACGCAATCACCTGCAGGCCGCCGGACTCCAGCACCGCCTGGTGGCGTTTCTGCCAGTCGGCTTTGATCTGGGCGATCTGCTCGGGAGTCGGGTTGTCCAGGGAAGCCACTTCCACTTCCCAGTTGCCGCCCAACAGGATGTCGGTACCACGACCAGCCATGTTGGTAGCGATGGTCAGTGCGCCGGGGCGACCGGCCTGGGCGATGATCTCGGCTTCTTTTTCGTGGAACTTGGCGTTGAGGACCTTGTGCTCGATGCCTTCCTTGTTGAGCAGGTTGGACACGTGCTCAGACGTTTCGATCGTCGCGGTACCCACCAGGATCGGACGCCCCTGGGCCATGCCGTCCTTGATGTCGTTGATGATCGCCGCGTATTTCTCTTCGGCGGTCAGGAACACCAGGTCGTTGAAGTCTTTACGCGCCAGCGGTTTGTTCGGCGGGATGACCACAACCGACAGACCGTAGATCTGGTGGAATTCGAACGCTTCGGTGTCGGCCGTACCGGTCATGCCGGACAGTTTGTTGTACAGACGGAAGTAGTTCTGGAAGGTGGTGGAAGCCAACGTCTGGCTTTCGGCCTGGATGTTGAGCACTTCCTTGGCCTCGATGGCCTGGTGCAGGCCTTCGGACAGACGACGACCCGGCATGGTACGCCCGGTGTGTTCGTCAACCAGGACGACCTGGCCGTCCTGGACGATGTATTCGACGTTGCGATGGAACAGCTTGTGCGCGCGCAGGCCGGCATACACATGGGTCAGCAGGCCCAGGTTGTGGGCCGAGTACAGGCTTTCGCCCTCGGCCAGCAGGCCGATCTGGGTCAGCATGTCTTCGACGAACTGGTGGCCGGCTTCGTTGAGTTCGACCTGGCGGGTCTTCTCGTCGATGGTGAAGTGACCTTCTTTGGTCACCACGCCTTCCACTTCCTCGATGTGCTGCTCCAGGCGCGGGATCAACTTGTTGATCTCGGTGTACAGGCGCGAGCTGTCTTCGGCCTGGCCGGAGATGATCAGCGGGGTACGGGCTTCGTCGATGAGGATGGAGTCGACTTCGTCGATCACGGCAAAGTTGAGTTCGCGCTGGAATTTTTCTTCCATGCTGAACGCCATGTTGTCGCGCAGGTAGTCGAAACCGAATTCGTTGTTGGTGCCGTAGGTGATGTCGGCAGCATAGGCCGCACGCTTCTCTTCCGGCGGCTGGAACGGCGTCACGACGCCGACGGTCAGGCCGAGGAATTCATACAGCGGGCGCATCCAGTTGGCGTCACGGCGGGCCAGGTAGTCGTTCACCGTCACAACGTGCACGCCCTTGCCGGACAGCGCGTTGAGGTAAACACCCAGGGTCGCCACCAGGGTCTTGCCTTCACCGGTACGCATTTCGGCAATCATGCCTTCATGCAAGGTCATGCCGCCGATCAACTGGACGTCGAAGTGGCGCATGCCCATGACACGCTTACCGGCTTCACGGGCGACCGCGAAGGCTTCGGGAAGCAACTTGTCGAGGGTTTCACCTTTGGCTATGCGGGCCTTGAACTCTTCGGTCTTGGCGCGCAATTGCTCGTCCGAAAGGGCAACCATCTGCTCTTCGAAGGCATTGACCAGCTGCACCGTCTTGAGCATGCGTTTGACTTCGCGCTCATTCTTGCTTCCAAAAAGTTTCTTTAACAAAGGCGCAAACATATCGGCAGGTTCTTCCACACATAGGGATGGAGGGCGCACCGTGAGTGGCCCGAGCGGCCCTCACGGGCGCATGCGAACGCGCATTCTACCCGGAATCGTGGGTGAGGAAAGTGGCGTTGTTCCCCAATGCAGGCATGAGCCCGTGAGAGGGCTCATTTAAAATAAGGGCTTTTACCGGAACTTCAACCCATGGAGTGCATTGATTTCGCAGATAAAGCCCCGCCAATGCATTGCCTGGGGGTCCACAGGCGCTTTCTGCTAAGATGGCGGCTCTGTTACTTAAGGTGTCTGATCATGGCGTTTCGCCCTCTTACAGCCCGCGCGCCCAGCGTGTTGCTTCGCGAAGCCAAGCCGTTGAAAGCCATCTTCAGCCATGCGCAACGCCTGGGCCACCTGCAACGCCTGGTTGAAAGCCAATTGCAACCGGCAGCGCGGGAACATTGCCATGTCGCCTCGTGGCGCGAGGGCAACCTGCTGCTTATTGTCACAGACGGCCATTGGGCGACACGCTTGCGCTATCAGCAAAAACGCTTGCAGCGACAATTAATGGCGTTTGACGAGTTTGCCAGCCTGACGCGTATCCAATTCAAGGTGCAACCGCCGACCGTTCCGCAAGGCGCGGCGGGGCACACCATGGATTTATCGGCGAATGCGGCCGAAACCATTCAGGCAACGGCCGACGGCATCAGCGATCCGGGTTTACGCGCGGCGCTGGAACGCCTCGCCGCGCACGCCAAGCCCAAAGCCTGATCGGCTATCTACGCTTGCTGCCGCCCAGCAACGACCCCAGCAAGCCCCGCACCAATTGGCGCCCTACCTGATTGGCGGCCTGTTGCATGGCTGACTTGAGCGCCTTGCCGGCCGCAGTCCCGAGGAATGCCCCGGCTCTGTCGGTAAAGCTCGGCTCTTCGCTCACCGGCTTGGCTTCTTCGGCTTCGGCCGGGCCCAACGCCTTGCGCGCCATCAGCACTTCATAGGCCGATTCGCGGTCAATCGGCTTGTCATAGCGGCCCTGCAACGGCGAACTGGCAATCAGGGCGGCGCGTTCGGCGTCGCTGAGCGGGCCGATCCGCGATTGCGGTGGCGCGACCAGCACGCGCTGGACGACTTCCGGCGTGCCCTTTTCCTGCAAAGTGCCCACCAGTGCTTCACCGGTGCCCAGCTCTGTCAGGACCGACAACGCATCAAATGTCGGATTGGGCCGAAAACCGTCCGCCACCGCGCGCAGTGATTTCTGCTCTTTGGTGGTGAATGCGCGCAGGCCATGCTGGATACGCAAGCCAAGTTGCGCCAACACGCTGTCAGGCAAGTCCCCGGGCGATTGCGTGACGAAATACACACCCACGCCTTTCGAGCGAATCAACCGCACCACCTGTTCGAGGCGGTCCTGCAAGGCCTTGGGGGTATCGGCAAACAATAAGTGCGCTTCGTCGAAAAACAGCGCCAGCAGCGGTTTATCGGCATCGCCGCGTTCGGGCAACTGCTCGAACAGTTCAGCCAGCAGCCATAAAAGGAAGGTTGCGTACACCTTGGGGGCTTCGTGGACCAGGCGGCTGGCGTCGAGCAGGTGGATACGCCCGCGACCATCGCTGGCGGGGTGCAAAATATCCTCGAGCTGCAGCGCCGGCTCGCCGAACAACGCTTCCGCGCCCTGCTGCTCCAGCACCGCCAGGCGCCGCAACAGCGCCTGGCTGGAGCCGGTGGTCATCAGCGCCGCATCTTCACCCAGCAGTTCCGGGTGGTAGCGCAAGTGATTGAGCAGTGCCTTGAGGTCCTTCAAATCCAGCAGTAACAGGCCTTCGCGGTCCGCCACCTTGAAGGCGGCATACAACGCTGACTGCTGGCTGTCGGTGAGCTCCAGCAGGCTGCCGAGCAGCAACGGCCCCATTTCACTGATGGTGGTACGCAATGGATGACCGGACTCACCGTGAATATCCCACAGCGTGACCGGATACGCCTTGGCCGTGTAATTCAGGAAAGGCATGCCGGCGATGCGCTCGGCCACCTTGCCCTGGGGGTTGGCCGCAGCGCCGAGACCACAAAGGTCGCCCTTGATATCCGCGGCGAATACCGCCACGCCCGCATCGCTGAACGCTTCTGTCAGGCGTTGCAGGGTGACGGTCTTGCCAGTGCCCGTGGCACCGGCAACCAACCCGTGACGATTGGCCAGGCGCATAGCCTGGGCGATGGGCTGGCCATCGAGGCCGGCGCCGATAAGGAGTTGCGTGGAGTCAGGCATTTCGTCACCTATGGTTAATCTTTCGTGCCGCAAGGTCGATACACATCAATGTAAGACCCACAAAGTCTAAAAACAGGTCAGACAGCTCCTACAGGGACCTCACAGGGCTATCGCCAGAAATATCACACCTTTTTTGACGCTACCATTCTGCGCATCCCATAAGGACGCGTTTTGGATATTAAGACCTTAGCGGACCCTTCAGGCCATGAATAAAAACCTGCGCTTCAGCCACAAAATCCTGCTTGCTGCCTCCCTTATCGTCATCGCCGCCTTCGCGCTGTTTACGCTTTATAACGACTACCTACAACGCAACGCAATTCGCGAAGATCTCAACAATTACCTGCATGAAATGGGTGATGTCACTGCCAGCAACATTCAAACCTGGCTCACCGGGCGCATTGTCCTGGTGGAAAACGCGGCACAAAATATTGCGATCAATCCCGACCCCAAGGTGGTCGCCAGCCTGCTGGAACAGAAAGCCCTGACCTCCTCGTTCATGGCAACCTACGTGGGCGACAGCCAGGGCGCGTTCACTATCCGCCCCGACACCAAGATGCCGGACGGTTTCGACCCACGCGTTCGTCCTTGGTACAAAGGCGCCCAGAGCAGCAATGGTTCGACCCTGACCGAACCCTATATCGATGCCGCGACGGGGCAATTGATCATTTCCATCGCGACCCCCAGCGCCCAGGGTAGCCAGAGCATCGGCGTGGTCGGCGGCGACCTGAGCCTGCAAACCCTGGTGGACAACATCGGCGCGCTGAACTTCGGCGGCATGGGCTACGCGTTCCTGGTCAGCGCCGACGGCAAGGTGCTGGTCCACCCGGACAAAAACCTGGTGATGAAAACCCTGGCCGACGTCTACCCGAAACACACGCCGAAGATCAGCAGCGACTTCAGTGAAGTCGAGGCCAACGGCAAGGACAACATCGTGACCTTTACACCGATCAAGGGCCTGCCGTCGGTGAACTGGTACCTTGGTATTTCCGTGGATAAAGCCACCTCCTTCGCCATGCTCAGCGAATTCCGCACCTCGGCGATCATCGCCACGATCATTGCCGTGGTAATCATCATCGCCTTGCTCGGCATGCTGATCCGAGTGCTGATGCAACCGCTGCACGTGATGACTCGCGCCATGCAGGACATCGCCGATGGCGAGGGCGACCTGACCCGTCGCCTGAGCATCCAGAATCACGACGAATTCGGCATCCTGGGTAATGCGTTCAACCGCTTCGTGGAGCGGATTCATACGTCGATCCGCGAAGTGTCCTCGGCCACCGGGCAGGTCAATGAAGTCGCCCTGCGGGTGGTCAGCGCGTCCAACTCGTCGATGATCAACTCCGACGAGCAGGCCAACCGCACCAACAGCGTCGCCGCGGCCATCAACCAATTGGGGGCCGCCGCCCAGGAAATCGCGCGTAACGCCGCACAAGCCTCGAACCAGGCCAGCGATGCGCGGCACTTGGCCGAAGACGGTCAGCAGGTGGTTGAACGCAATATCAAGGCAATGACTCAGTTGTCCGCGATGATCAGTGCTTCCAGCAGCAACATCGAAGCACTTAACAGCAAAACGGTGAATATCGGGCAAATCCTCGAAGTGATCACCAGCATCTCTCAGCAAACCAACCTGCTGGCGCTCAACGCCGCCATCGAGGCGGCGCGCGCCGGGGAAGCCGGACGTGGGTTTGCGGTGGTGGCCGACGAAGTGCGTAACCTGGCGCACCGCACCCAGGAATCGGCACAACAGGTGCAAACGATGATCGAGGAGCTGCAAGTCGGCGCCCGGGATTCGGTCAGTACCATGAGCGAAAGCCAGCGCCACAGCCTCGACAGCGTGGAAATCGCCAACCTGGCCGGCGAACGCCTGAACAGCGTGACCCAGCGCATCGGCGAGATCGATGGGATGAACCAGTCGGTCGCCACCGCCACCGAGGAGCAGACCTCGGTGGTGGAGTCGATCAACATGGACATCACCGAGATCAACACACTCAATCAGGAAGGCGTGGAAAACCTGCAATCGACCCTGCGCGCCTGCGCCGACCTGGAACAGCAGGCGGCACGGCTGAAGCATCTGGTGGGCAGTTTCCGTATCTGACCGACACCACAGAACCTTGTGGGAGCACAGGTCCGCCTTGCGCCCACATTGACCTTTATCAACTTGAGCGCGCGCGCCCCCAATTCCGATCGAACATCTATCATTACCTCAGGTCCACGTAAGGAGAGCTACGGATCGGAGGAATGTTCATCGTGCATATCGCGGACATCACCATGTTCTACGCCCCCGCCAGCGGTGGCGTACGCACTTATCTCGACGCCAAGCACCGGCGTCTGACGCTCAAGCCCGGCATTCGCCACAGCCTGTTGGTCCCCGGCGCGCACTTGAGCGAACGGGATGGGATATTCAAGGTGCCGGCCCCCGCCCTCCCCTTCGGCAAAGGCTACCGCTTCCCCCTTCGGCTCGCGCCTTGGCGAAATGTCCTGCACGATTTACAGCCCGATCTGATCGAAGTCGGCGACCCCTACCTGACCGCCTGGGCGGCGCTGGATGCACGACGCCAACTGGATGTGCCCGTCATTGGTTTTTATCACTCGGATCTGCCGCTGCTGGTGAGTAACCGCATGGGGTCGTGGTTTACCCCGAACGCTGAAGCCTACGTCAGCAAACTCTATGGGAATTTCGACCGGGTACTGGCGCCCAGCCAAGTGATGGCTGACAAGCTCATCGGGCTTGGGGTGAATAATGTCTTCGTGCAGCCGCTGGGGGTCGACCTGCAGACGTTCTGTCCGGACGTCCGCGACCCGGGCTTGCGCGCCGAACTGGGGATCGCCGCGGATACCCGGCTGCTGATCTTCGCCGGGCGCGGTTCCAAGGAAAAAAACCTGCCGCTGCTGCTCAACTGCATGAAACGCCTGGGGGACAACTACCACTTGCTGTTGGTGGGCTCCGGCATGCCGGCCAGTGTGCCGGACAACGTCACCGTGATCGATGGGTTCCGCCCCGCCCAGCATGTCGCCCGGCTGATGGCCAGCGCCGACGCGCTGCTGCATGGCGGCGATCAGGAAACCTTCGGCCTGGTAATACTGGAGGCCATGGCCTGCGGCATACCGGTGGTCGCCGTGGCGGCCGGCGCATTTACCGAGATCATCGACGAGCGCTGCGGCCTACTGTGTACGCCCAATAATCCACGGGCCATGGCCGATGCGGTGCGCGAGCTGTTCGGTGCCGACAGCCGTCGCCTGGGCGCGCAGGCTCGGCGTCATGTCGAACAGCATTACGCCTGGGAGACGGTCGTCGACAGCCTGTTGACGCACTATTATGCGGTGCTGGGCAGCCACAAGCCGATGCTTGCCCATGGATGAGCGTTCGGTGCTGCTGGTGCTGCACGATGTAGCGCCGCAGACCTGGGCCGACTACCGCCCATTCGTCGCAGCCGTCGACGCGTTGGGCGGCGTGCCCATCACCTGGCTGGTGGTGCCGGAGTTTCATCATCATGACCCCCTGACCACCCATGGCGACTTTCGCCGTCTGCTGGACAGCCGCGTGGCCAAGGGCGATGAGCTGACCTTGCACGGCTACTACCATTGCGACGATCAACCGGCTCCGCGCACCCCCAAAGCCTGGTTCATGCGGCGCCTGTATACCCATGAGGGTGAGTTCTACCAACTGCGCCAGGATCAGGCGCTGCAGCGTATCAGCGATGGCATCGCGGTATTCCGTCGCTACGACTGGCCGCTGCAAGGCTTTGTCGCTCCCGCCTGGCTGATGAGCCGCGGCACCCGCGAGGCACTGCGCCAATTGCCGCTGACCTACACCAGCGACCCGCAGCATCTGTACCGGCTACCCGACTTCACGCCGGTCAACGCCCCGGGGCTGGTGTGGAGTGCGCGCAGTGCCTGGCGCCGAGGTCTGTCCAAGTGTCTCAGCGACCGACGGGAACAGCGCTGGCAGGCGGCCCCGGTGATTCGCCTGGGGCTGCACCCGGTGGACATGCGCCACGAATTTTCCCGCCGCTACTGGCTTGAAACCCTACAACGCCTGCTCAACGCCGGACGCACACCACTGACCAAGGCCGCTTGGCTGGCCACCCAGCCATGAGCCGGGTGATCTGGCTGCTGCTGGGCCTGCTGCTGGCGCTGGCGATCCCCGTGTGGCTGGGAGGTGGCGAAACCGTTACGCGCCTGGAGCAATTCCCGCTGCCCCAACTGTCGCTGATGTTCGGCATGATTATCCTGTGCTGGCTGATCAACAGCGTGCGTATCCGCTTATTACTGGGCGAGCAACGCGGCCAACTGGGGCGACTCAACAGCCTGGGCGTGGTGATATCGACCGAATTCGCCATGTGCGCCACGCCCGGAGGTAGCGGCGGGCCACTGACACTGATGGTCCTGCTGGCGCGCAACGGCATACGTCCGGCCCATGGCAGCGCGGTGTTCGCCATGGATCAGTTGAGCGACTTGCTGTTTTTTTTCTGCGCACTGGTGGGAATCGCGTTGTACGCAGTGTTCCACAGCCTCAGCCCACGCCTGGAGTGGCTGTTGGGGCTCAGTGCGGCATCGATGGTGGGCGCAGTGTTCAGCGCTGTGCTGCTGGTGCGCTTTCATCGCCGCCTGATACGCCTGGGCGGCACCTTGCTCCAGCGATGCAAGGTAAGCACCGCGACTCGCCGGCGCTGGGCGCGCAAAGTATTGCGCTTCCTGACGGCATTTACCCAAACGCTGAAATTGCCGTGGCGCACCCTGTCCGCCGTGTTTGCCTTGACCAGCCTGCATTGGATACTGCGCTACAGCGTGCTTTACCTTGCGGTGCAAGGGTTGGGAGGCGATGTGCAGTGGGCCTGGAGTTTCCTGATCCAGATGCTGTCGCTGACGGCGGGCCAGTTCAGCCTTATGCCCGGCGGGGCCGGTGCGGCGGAGTTGACGTCAGCGGCCTTGCTGGCGCCCTGGCTGGGCAAATCCAGCGCAGCGGCGGCGATTCTGATCTGGCGGGCGGTGACCTACTATTTCTATCTGCTGGCCGGTGGGCCGGTGTTTCTGCTGATGCTCGGCAGGCCGCTGCTCAAGCGTCTGTTTCAGGGGACGCCGGCCGTTTCTGCAACTCGTCCCACAATTGGGCTGCCCCAGGAAAGTCAGTACCATCCTCGGCCTCCAGCTCATCCGGGTCATAGCGACTCAGACACCCCTCGCCCAACGTAGCGGGCGCCCTGGACGTAGCTTTATCGAGTGGATCGGTCATGGGCTTGTCCTGCTGGGCAGATCAATGAAAAAAGGCCTGGGACGATTTAACGCCCAGGCCCTTCATTCTTCAATCAAAACGCGTTGATCAGAACACGACTGTTTTGTTGCCGTGTACCAGCACGCGGTCTTCCAAGTGATAGCGCAGGCCACGGGCCAGGACCATTTTCTCGACGTCACGGCCGAAGCGCACCATGTCGTCAATGCTGTCGCTGTGGCTGACACGCACCACGTCCTGCTCGATGATCGGGCCGGCGTCCAGTTCTTCGGTGACGTAATGGCACGTTGCGCCAATCAACTTCACGCCACGCAGGGAAGCCTGGTGGTACGGTTTGGCACCGACAAACGACGGCAGGAAGCTGTGGTGAATGTTGATCACCTTGCCGGCGTATTCGCGGCACAGTTCCGGCGGCAGGATCTGCATGTAGCGCGCCAGCACCACGACGTCGGTTTCATGCTGCTTGACCAGGCGGGACACCTCGGCGAACGCCGGTTCCTTGTCCTGCGGGTTGACCGGCACATGGTAGTACGGGATGCCATGCCACTCGACCATGCTACGCAGGTCGTCGTGGTTGGAGATCACGCAGGCGATCTCACAGTCCAGCTCGTCGCTGTGCCAGCGGTGCAGCAAGTCCGCCAGGCAGTGCGATTCACGGCTGGCCATCAACACCACACGTTTTTTCTGCTCGGTATCGCTGATGTGCCAGATCATCGAAAACTCTTCGGCGATCGGCGCAAACGCCTCGCGAAACGCCTCAAGGCCAAAGGGCAGCGTATCGGCACGGATTTCGTGGCGCATGAAGAACCAACCGCTGAGATTGTCCGAGTGATGGCTCGCCTCGGTGATCCAGCCGTTGTGGGAGGCCAGAAAGTTACTGACTTTGGCAACGATGCCAACCCGGTCCGGGCAAGCGATCACCAGCCGAAAAGTGTGCATTAGGGGGGAACTCCAGAACTTCGCAAAGGCGGTCATTCTAGCGATTACGCAGAAAAACTGCAGTATCCGTTGACGCTTATTCTGCCCTCGCCTTGACCACACCCCTTAATAACGTAGGGTTTTACCACCGCTATATGCATGTGCATCGGCACGCTCAGGCAGTTAGCGAAAATTAAGCAGGTAGTCTTTGCCCATACCCGCTACTAATTAACTCGCTTGCATAGATTTGCCACAAACATTCAAAGTAATTCACATAAATGTTCCCTTAAATGTTTACTTGGGGAAATAGCCTGACTATTATTGGGCCACTATCCCTGTCAATCAGCGCTCTACATAAGGTAGTCCACATGTCCCTGATCAACGAATACCGTGCCACCGAAGAAGCTATCAAAGAGCTGCAAGCCCGTTTGAAGAATCTGTCCCAAGACGACAAACTGCAAACCGAGCTGGAATTCGAAGGCAAACTGCGTACCCTGATGGGTGAATACTCCAAATCCCTGCGTGACATCATCGCGCTGCTGGACCCAGAGTCTAAAGTTAAAGCACCGCGCGGCGCAGTGAAAACTACCGGCACCAAGCGTGCCCGCAAGGTCAAGCAATACAAAAACCCGCACAACGGCGAAGTGATTGAAACCAAAGGTGGCAACCACAAGACGCTGAAAGAGTGGAAAGCCAAGTGGGGCGGTGACGTGGTTGAAGGCTGGGCTACCCTGCTGGGCTAAGCCTCGCCAGGCTCTTGCCTGATACGCGACAGACGAAAAACGCCAGCTTGCTGGCGTTTTTTATTGTCTGAATAATCTGCAATTGCCTGATTACAGATTGAACCGAACGGCTAAAGAGTCAGCATACTCCTGCCATTGATCCAGCACCTGACGCTGAAACGGCGTGGCACTAACAGCCAATTCAATACGAGCACGTTTAAATGCCTCCAAGGTATTGGGTGCCCCCCATTCGCCATCTGACAAGCGTTGCTGACAGAAAAGTTTCCAGCGTTGTTGCTCCTCGCTGTTCAAGGTTGCAGGAAAGTTGCGCGCACGGTAGCGAAATAATAATTCCGGCAAACGCTGATCATCAAAGGGCCACTGCTGCCGCGCCAATTGCGCCGGCTCTGCCGCGCGGACTTGTTCGCACAAACGACGGTCGCGGTCACCGATAAAACCATCATAGAGCTGCTGCTCCGGGTCCGAACTCGGTGCAAAATCTTCCTCGGCATAAATCTCCGCCAACTTGTCGCGCCAAACTTCCTGTGCGTCAGTTAGCCGCAGCGCCCGCGCCTGATAAGCGTCCATATCCAATTGCAGTCGTTCACGGTCTTGCGCCCGCAGCACATTCAATGGCGCCACCACCGGGCAGCGGTTGATATGCAACAACTTGAGCGGTACCGGTAACTCGCCTGCGGCCAGGTCATCACGACGGGTGTAGAGGCGCTGACGCAAGGTATTGGCGTCGAGGTCCAGCAGCCCTTGCGGATCAAGGCCCAGGTCACAGACGATCAATGCGTTGCGATTGCGCGGGTGCCAGGCCAGGGGCAGTACGACGCCGAGGAAATGGCGCTCGGCCGAAAAACGCCCGGAGATATGCACCATCGGTTGCAGCAGCCGCACCTGGTCCATCACCCGTTGCTTGCTGCGCAATTGGAATAGCCAGTCGTACAACCTGGGCTGTTTTTCACGGACCAATCGGGCCAGGGCAATGGTCGCGCGCACGTCGGACAACGCATCGTGGGCCTGGCCATGGGCGATCCCGTTGGCCTCGGTCAAACGCTCCAACTTGAGGGTGACACGCCCATCCTGCTCGGGCCAGACGATTCCCTCCGGGCGCAGCGCGTAGGCGGTACGCATCACATCGATCAAGTCCCAGCGGCTGTTCCCGCCCTGCCATTCACGCGCGTAGGGGTCGAAGAAATTGCGATAGAGACTGTAACGGGTCATTTCATCGTCAAACCGCAGGGTGTTGTAACCCACCCCACAGGTACCGGGGGCCGCCAGTTCGGCATGCACCCGCGTCATGAAATCGGCTTCGGCCAAGCCTTTTTCCGCCAGCATGCGCGGGGTGATGCCGGTGATCGCACAGGCCGCCGGATGGGGCAGGATATCGTCGCTGGGTTGGCAATACAGGTTGACCGGCGGGCCAACCTCGTTGAGGTCGACATCGGTGCGAATACCGGCGACCTGGAGGGGACGATCGCTGCGCGGGTTGATGCCGGTGGTTTCATAGTCGTACCAGAAAAGAGTGGTCACGGGCTATTCCTGTGCTGAAGATCGACAAAGTCTAGGCGCTGGAAGGTACCTGAGGCCAGCGCCAGATCAACTGTATAAACATCCAGCAAAACCTTGAATGGTTGCTTCCATCGCCGACACTGCTAGCATCCGTGTCTTCCAACCGCTCTGCGCTGCCAAGGATCGCGATGCCATCAGCTCCATTGGATACCCGTTACCAGATCGAGACCCCAGAGGGCATCGACCTGCCCTTGCGCCCGGCCGGCCTGCTGCCACGTGCGCTGGCCTTCGCCTTCGACCTGGGCGTGCGCGGGTTGCTCATGGGCATCCTGCTGGTTCCGTTGGCCCTGCTCGGCAACATCGGCATAGGGCTGGGCTCGTTGCTGCTGTTCCTGGTCAGTTGGTGGTACATGGTGCTGTTTGAAGTACTCAACCAGGGCTGCTCGCCGGGCAAGCAGGTCATGGGGATGCGCGTGGTACAGGATGACGGCACGCCCATCGGCTGGTCGGCCTCACTCATCCGCAACCTGCTGCGCTTTGTCGATATGCTGCCGTTCGGCTACTTTCTCGGCGCCATCAGTTGCCTGCAGCACCCTAACTTCAAACGGCTCGGTGATCTGGCGGCCGGCACGCTGGTGGTCTACCGCGAACTGCCATTGGCACGCCCCAAGGTGCCGCAGGCCCCTGCCCTGCGCCTGCCATTTGCCCTGGACCTGAGCGAACAGCGCGCCATCCTCAATTTCGCCGAGCGCCAGGGCGAACTGTCCGCCGAGCGAGTACAGGAACTGGCCTCGATCCTCGCCACGCCCCTGCAGGTGTCCCCGGCTCGCGCTGTCGAGCAGCTCAACGGCGTGGCCCGTGGCTTGCTGGGGCCGACATGAAACAGAGCCTGTTCGAAAGCCGTCATCAGCCCCAATGGCAAGCATTCGCCGAACAACTGACGCAGTTGGAACAAGGCAAGGCCAAGGCCGCTGAGCTGGCTGATTTCCCTCATCAGTATCGACGCCTGTGCCAGCACTTGGCCATGGCCCAGGAGCGCGGCTACAGCAGTTACCTGGTGGACCCGCTGCAACAACTGGCCCTGCGCGGCCACCAACAGCTGTATCGCCACCGCAGCCAATTGGGTGCGAACGTATTGGCTTTCCTGCTGGCCGGTTTCCCCCGGCTGGTGCGTGAACAGTGGCGCTTCGTGCTGATCGCCAGCCTGCTGTTCTTCGGCAGCCTGGTGGGTATTGCACTGCTGGTGTACCTGTTTCCCGAACTGATCTACAGCGTCGTCAGCCCCCAGCAGGTGGCCGAGATGCATAGCATGTACGACCCGGACGCCAGTCGCCTGGGCCGCGTCGCCGAACGTGCATCCAGTGAAGACTGGATGATGTTCGGCTACTACGTGATGCACAACATCGGCATCGCCTTCCAGACCTTTGCCGCGGGCTTGCTGTTCGGCCTGGGCAGCGTGTTCTTTCTGATATTCAACGGCCTGATCATCGGTGCGATCTCCGGGCACCTCACTGAAATCGGCTACGGCCAGACCTTCTGGTCGTTTGTCATCGGCCACGGTGCCTTCGAACTCAGCGCAATTGCCCTGGCTGGCGCGGCAGGCTTGCAGTTGGGCTGGGCGTTGATTGCTCCGGGGCACCTGACACGCGGTGAATCCCTGCGGCTGGCGGCACGTAAAAGCGTGCAGATGCTCTGCGGCGTCATGCTGTTCCTGCTGATCGCTGCATTTATCGAAGCCTACTGGTCTTCCACCACCGCGATCGCGCCTTGGGTCAAATACCTGGTGGGCGCGGGGCTCTGGCTACTGGTGGCCGCCTACCTGACCCTTGCCGGACGGACTCGCCATGCGCCTGAGTGATGCCAGCGTAGTGATTCGCCCGCGAACATCATGGGAAGCCATGGATCTGGGCGTGTTAATGGCCCAGGAACACCGACTGCTGCTGATGGCCAGTTGGGCGCTGGTGAGCCTGCCGATATTCATCGCGCTTAGCGTTCTGTTGTGGCAATACCCGTCCACGGCCTTGTTTGTGTTCTGGTGGTTGAAGCCGGCCTTCGACCGGCTGCCCCTGTATATCCTGTCCAAGGCCCTGTTTGGCGAGACGCCCAGCCTGAAACAGGCCGTGCGTCACTGGCCGCGCCTGCTCAAGGGCCAACTCCTGGCCAGCCTGACCTGGCGGCGACTGAGCCTGAGCCGCAGCTTTTTGATGCCGGTCAGCCAACTCGAGGGCCTGGATGGTCAGGCACGCCAAAAACGCCTGGGCGTGCTGCAACAACACAACGCCGGCGCGGCGCGCTGGTTGACCACGCTCGGTGTACACCTGGAAATCGGCCTGTGGTTCGGCTGCATGGCGCTGTTCTATCTGTTCATCCCCCAGCAGGTTGAGCTGGATTGGGACTGGCAACGGCTGGCCCTGGCAACCGGCCCGGAGGGGTTGTGGCTGGAACACCTGAGCAACGCCTTCTACGCGCTGGTCCTGGTGTTCTGGGAACCGATCTACGTCGCCTGTGGCTTCAGCCTCTACCTCAACCGTCGCACCGTGCTGGAAGCGTGGGACCTTGAGCTGGTTTTTCGCCGCCTGCGCCAGCGCCTGAGCAGCGCGGCCCCGTTGCTACTGCTGGTGATCGGGCTGATGCTGCTGCCGCTGGGCCGACCCGCGACGGCCGATGACTCGCCCCCCACCCGGCAAGTCACCCCCCAATCCGCCAGCCAATCGATCAAGGCGCTGCTGGACAAGCCTCCGTTCAAAAATCCGGAAACCGTCACGCGCTATCGCTTTGCTGACGAAAAACCCAACACCAAGCCCCAGGCACGCGGTGACGGTAAACTACCGGCCTGGCTGCAAGCACTGCTGGACAACTTCAACAGCGACGCCTTCAAGCACCTTGCCCAAGGCCTGGAGGTGCTGCTGTGGAGTCTGTTGGCGGGCGGTGTGGCGTTGCTCGCCTGGCGTTATCGCGAGTGGCTGCGCACCTTTGTCAGCCGGCGCGGGCCACGCCAACCCAAGCTCGCCAAACCGACACCCACCCAACTGTTCGGCCTGGAGCTGGGCGCCGAAACCCTGCCCGATGACATTGCCAGCGCCGCCGAGCGACTATGGCCCAACCACCCCAGGGAAGCCCTGGGCCTGTTGTATCGCGGGCTGCTCAGCCGGTTACTGCACGACTTCAACCTGCCACTGAAAACCGCCGACACCGAAGGCCAGGTCCTGGAACGCGTTCAACGCTTGCAACAACCACAATTGCTGGCATTCAGCGACGAATTGACCCGGCACTGGCAAAACCTCGCCTACGGGCACCGCCTTCCGCCCACGGTGGTACAGCAGCAGTTGTGCAACGATTGGCGCACCCTGTTCAGCTCGGGAGTCGCCCGATGAAGCGGCCATTGCTGTGGGTGGGGTTGCTGCTTGCTTGCCTGCTGGGGGCGGGCGGCCTGTATGTGTGGCACAAGGCAATGCCTTATGACGAAGTGGTGGATCGCGGCCCTTCACCCGAAGCATTGGGCAATCCCTACCTGGCGGCCGAACACTTTCTGCGCCAGCAAGGCCTGGCGGTGGAACGTGCCAGCGGCCTTGAACGGCTCTCCGATCTGCCCCCCAAAGACCGCAGCCTGTTGCTGCTGGGCGAACGCGACAACATGACCCCGCGCCAGGTGGATCAACTGCTGGACTGGGCAAAATCCGGTGGCCACCTGCTGGTGGTGGCCGAAGCGCTGTGGGATGAAGAAACCGCTAAAAGCGGCGACCTGCTGCTCGACAGCCTGCATATCCAGCAGACCTTGAGCGACGAATCCGAGCAACCCGCTCCGGCACGCAAACAGAAAAAACCGGACCTGACCAAGCTCTATGTCGACAATGAAACCGCCCCGGCGTATTTCAGCTTCGATACCGACTTCAATCTCACCGACCCCAAGCACCTGGCCCAGTTTTCCGCCAACAGCGCCAGGTCCAGCCACCTGATGCAACTCAATCTCGGCCAAGGCCGTGTGACAGTCGTCACCGACAGCGACTTATGGAAAACCCCGGGAATCGGCCAACACGATAACGCCTGGCTGCTGTGGTACCTCAACCAGGGCACCGACGTGAGCCTGCTGTTCAACAGCGACGTGGACGACCTGTTCACCTTGTTGATGCGCTATTTCCCCCAGGCGCTGGTGGCGCTCACCGCGCTGATCGCCCTGGCGCTCTGGCAGGCCGGCATGCGCCAAGGCCCGATCCACGCGCCAGCCCCCAGAGCTCGCCGACAACTGCAGGAACACTTGCAGGCCAGCGCCGACTTCCTGCTGCGCCGCAGCGGCCAGGGCACCCTGTTGCACGCCTTGCAGCGCGATATCCTGCGCGCCGCAAGGCGGCGCCACCCTGGCTTTGAACACCTAAACACCGCAGACCAGTGGCAGGTGCTTGAACACCTGACGCGCCAACCCTCTCACGTGATCAGCCAGGCCCTTGGCCCACTTGCGGCAAAACGGCTTTCCAGCGCCGATTTCAGCCGCCAGGTGGCGTGCCTGCAAACGCTCAGGAATGCACTATGACCCCGCGTTCTGTGACGAAGGTGCGTGGTACAACGCCAGCAAGAGGGCGCTGCGCCTCGACTCTGAGGTTCAGCGCCTCGTGAGATCCACACCCAGAGTGAGAACCAACCTGGAGTGCCTGATCCGTCGCCTGATTGCCCCGGCCGAGTCTCTGGACGCACAAACCCCGGCAGACCTCAAAGGCCGTGTTTGGTTATATCGCATTTGTGCGGCAAGACTGTCGGTCGAGTTTCGTCGTTGAATCCAAACACGTTAACTAAAGCGACAAGTAAGCCCGCCTGTTTAGAAGATATTCAACGGGTACTCAGTAATCAGACGCGTCTGCACCAAATGCCCCCCGGTAGAAGCATCGCCATCGTGCCAGGCCTCCCGCAGGTGAACAGTCAGTTTCTTGGCCGGGCCACTCTGTACGACGTATTTCACTTCGGCGTCGGTTTCGTGTTCCTGGTCGTTGGCGCCATAGGCCCCGGCGTAGGCCGAGTTACTGGCAGTATGCGTACCGTCGATGCCAGAACCGCGAATATGACGAGCCATGAAGCTCAGGCCTGGGACGCCAAAGGAACTCATGTCCAAGTCATAGCGCATCTGCCAGGACTTCTCGCCCGGGCCGTTGAAGTCGGAGTACTGCACCGAATCAGCGAGGTTGATCGAGTTACCGTAGCGGCCGGCACCGACACCAGCGTTGGTCTCCCCAAAGCCGACATAGTCGAACGGCTCGTCACCATGGATCTTCTGTCCGGCCAGTGTGAAGGTGTGCGCGCCCAGGGTGTAGGCAGCCGCCAGCGAGGCTGCAGTGGTGTCGATGGTACCGGCCTTGGCGCTGCCGTCGTCCAGTGTGCGATAGAGGTTGAAATCCAGTGCGACGGATTGGTCAACGGCCAATGGATGAACAAGGTTCAAGTTGACGTAGTACTGGTTCCAAACGTCTTCCAGGCGCGCTCCGTACAGCGACGCGGTGAATTCCTTACTGAACTGGTACTTGCCACCCGCGAAGCTGGCCGACGCCGCTTCCACACCCGCGTAGCTGGCGAGAATGTCGCCGCTGCGCGACGTGGTGGTGTTACCGGTACCGGCGGTGTAATGACCGGCCTCCAGGTTCAGGCCCGTGATTTCATGACTGTCGATCTGGAAGCCCGATGCCGTCTGTGGCATCAGGTAGTTATCAGCGGTGGCAAACACCGGCGACGTGGGCTGCAAGTCGCCGACCTTGAGCGTGGTATTGGAAACACGGAACTTGACGTCACCGCCGGCCTTCGCGAGGCCGTGATCCGGATGGCCATTGGCATCGGATGGAATGTTCGGGCCTCCGGCACGGTCGGTGCTCCCGTCGATGCGCAACGCCAGGTCGGCAAACGCATCAATGCCGACGCCGATGGTGCCTTGGGTGAAGCCCGAGCTGAAGGTCGCCATCAGCGCTTGACTCCAGTCACGGGTGTGGGGGCCGCTGCCGTTCTGGTTCCAGAACATGTTGCGATTCAGAATATTTAAACTGCTGTCCGCGACAAACCCCTTGGAATCGGACTGATCGCTGGCATAGCTCATGGCCGGCAAGGCAAATGCCAGCGCCACGGCCAAGGTATTGAGTTGAAGTGCCGATTGGTGTTTTTTCATTATTTTTGCTCCAGTGCACGATGTCGTGTTGGAGCATTAAGGCGATAGCCCAGACGATCAACAAATGAAACCAGATGAATATTCTGATATTAAACTTGGCGGCTAAACAAGCCAGCTTATTACTCGAGAGCGGCTGATTTTGCCCAACGCTGTTGAAAAAGTGGCTCTCCTGCCGCCCTATAACGAGCTGCCCGTTGCAGCCGAAGAGGCGAGAGAGCGTCTTATTGAGGTTTACAAAGCATAGCCAGTCTGTAGTGTCTTCTCTTGAGCGGCCACACTTCCATTGCCCTAGGCATCAGGGGATGATCCGGAAGGCAGTGCCACTGGCGCCTGGAGGCATCCCTCCAAACCGAAGCGGGTCATTATGGCCCACGCGTCGTCTGTCGAGCGCCAAAAGTCGGGGACTATCATGGAATGAAAGTTGTGCATATCGACCTGATTCCATTCATCCGGCCCATAAAAACCCAACAATAGTTAGATTAGGTAAGTATCTGATTTATGGATAATACAACCAATGTAACAATGAATAAGGCTCCGGAAATCATCAGCGAATTTCCAACACCCACTGCCCTGACCACCGAAACCCTGCAACACGCCAGCCGCCAAGCCCAGGCGTTGCGCGTTGAGCTGCGCAAGGCGGTGATTGGCCAGGACCAGGTGATCGACGACGTCCTCACCGCCTTGATCGCCGGCGGCCACGTGCTGCTTGAAGGCGTACC
Source organism: Pseudomonas sp. Pse79 (assembly GCF_024519615.1). Classification (NCBI taxonomy): domain Bacteria; kingdom Pseudomonadati; phylum Pseudomonadota; class Gammaproteobacteria; order Pseudomonadales; family Pseudomonadaceae; genus Pseudomonas; species Pseudomonas sp. Pse79. The sequence continues at coordinate 52,328 of NZ_JALJRR010000010.1, read as the reverse complement.
CGGCCTGGGCAAGACTTTGTTGGTTCGGGCCCTGGCCCGTTGCTTCGGCGGCGACTTCGCGCGCATCCAGTTCACGCCGGACCTGATGCCCAGCGATGTCACCGGGCACGCCGTGTACGACCTGCACACCGAGCAGTTCAAGCTGCGCAAGGGGCCGTTGTTTACCCACCTGTTGCTGGCCGACGAGATCAACCGCGCGCCGGCCAAGACCCAGGCCGCCTTGCTCGAGGCCATGCAGGAGCGCCAAGTGACCCTTGAGGGCGAAGCGCTGCCCATCGGCCAACCGTTCATGGTGCTGGCCACCCAGAACCCCATCGAGCAGGAAGGCACCTACCCGCTGCCCGAGGCCGAACTGGACCGTTTCATGCTCAAGGTGCGGATGGACTACCCCGACTCCCAACAAGAGCTGGAGATGGTGCGCGAAGTCACGCGCTCATCCCGGGCCGACATGCTCGACGTACAACCCCTGCGCACCGTGCTGCAAGCCGAGGACGTGTTGCAACTGCAACAGATCGCCAGCGAACTGGCGCTGGATGAGCAAGTGCTCGACTACGCCGTGCGCCTGGCAAGGGCCACCCGCAGTTGGCCGGGGCTGACCATCGGTGCCGGCCCACGCGCATCCATTGCCCTGGTGCGCGGCGCCCGTGCCCGCGCCTTGCTGCGCGGGGGCGAGTTCGTCACCCCGGACGACATCAAGGGCTGCGCCCTGGCGGTGCTGCGTCATCGCGTTCGCATCGCCCCCGAGCTGGATATCGACGGACTGGAAGTGGACCAGGTCCTCCAGCAACTGCTGGACCAGATTTCGGCACCTCGGCAATGACCCATCCATGAAGCCGACCCGTCTGCTGTTGATCTGGCTCGGCGTGCTGCTGGGCCTGAATATATTGCTGGGCGCCGCACAGGCGTTGCAGCTCCCGGTGCCCGACAGCCTGCATTCGGTGGCCTGGGGTCTGCTGCTGGCGCTGTTGTTGCTGGCGCTATTGGACGCGATGCGCCTGCGCCGTCGTCCGTCCGCGCGAATACAACGGCAGATGCCCGGCAGCCTGGCATTGGGGCGCTGGGGCGAAGTACGCCTGACGCTTGAACACGATTACCCACAACCGCTGACGGTGCAGGTGTTCGATCACGTCCCCGACGGCCTGAGCCTGGAACACATGCCGCAGTCGATCGAACTGCGCCCCGGCGAACGCAGCGAGCTGGGCTATCGGCTGCGCCCCCTGCGGCGTGGGCACTTCAGTTTCAGTCGCTGCGAGCTGCACCTGCCCAGCCCCTTGGGGTTGTGGTCCGCACGGCGCTTTATTGAGGTCAGCGATGCCACCCGGGTCTATCCGGATTTCGCCCGCCTGTATGGCGCGCAGCTCTTGGGTGTAGATAACTGGCTGAGCCAGTTGGGCGTGCGTCAACGCCAGCGCCGGGGGTTGGGGCTGGAGTTTCATCAACTGCGCGAGTTTCGCGAGGGCGACAGCCTGCGGCAGATCGACTGGAAAGCCACCGCACGCCAACGCACGCCGATCGCCCGGGAATACCAGGACGAACGCGACCAGCAGATCGTGTTCATGCTCGATTGTGGTCGGCGCATGCGCAGCCAGGACGCAGAGCTGTCCCACTTCGATCACGCGCTCAATGCCTGCCTGCTGCTCAGTTATGTTGCTTTGCGCCAGGGCGATGCCGTCGGCCTATGCACTTTTGCCTGCGACCAGCCGCGCTACCTGGCGCCCGTCAAGGGCACCGGGCAGTTGAATCTGTTGCTCAACACCGTCTACGACCTCGACACCACGCGACGCGCGGCCGACTACGAAGCCGCGGCCAGCCAGTTGCTGGCTCGGCAGAAACGCCGGGCGCTGGTGATCGTGGTGAGTAACCTGCGAGATGAGGACGATGAGGCGCTGCTGACCGCGGTCAAACGCATCAGCCGGCAACACCGGGTACTGGTCGCCAGCCTGCGCGAAGAAGTACTCGACCAAGTGCGCCTTTCGCCGGTGCAAACCCTGCCCGAAGCGCTGGCCTATAGCGGCACCGTCGACTACCTCAATCAACGCGACGAACTGCATGACCGCCTGAACGCCCATGGGTTGTCGGTACTGGATACGCGCCCCTCGGAGTTGGGCGCCGCTCTGGTGACACGTTACCTGGGCTGGAAAAAAGCCGGCGTTCTGTGAAAACAGCGCACCCCCCGGCTTGGGTCGCCACACCCAAGCCGGGGCGACTGCACGCTATGTCTAAGCGGACGCCTGTAAGGGGTCAAAGCTGAAATACTGCAGCAAGGCATTGATCAGTTGGCCGTATTCGGCAGGCGCCTCAGCCACGCTGAAACCCGAGTCGTAATGCTGGGGATTGATGTCCTCGTGACTCCATAAACAGGTCGCCGTGAAATCAACGGCCTGGAAATCACCGTCGACCGTGGGAATCTTCAAGCGCAGCTCGAACGCCACGTCGACCATCATCGGCAATTGACTGATCAACATCAGTCCTTCTGCGGATACGTTACCCAAGTAACCAATGGGCTTATCCGTAAGCCGGTTGAACACTTGCAGGAAACAAGACAATTGATGCCGCTCAATTCGTCGGTCGGTAAACATGATGATATCGCCATCCATTGGCCATAACTCTGGCCACGCCAGTGATTCGGAACGGGCTAAACACCCCGCTCTCCCTGGAGATCAGTGCGACAACAGCTAGCGCTTTGCCACTCTACAGCCTGCCAATCCCAAGTGTTCTATCCGTTTGGACACAAACTTGTACAAACGGACATTCAAAGAATAGCCTAAGACTGGCAACGGGCCAGCTACGCAACGACAAATACCATCACAACGACGCCGGACGTGGCTGCGCAACGCTCGCGCCGGAGTAGTGCCCCAGTTGTTGCAGGGTGTCGAGACGCGCACGGGCCCGGTAGGCGTACTCGCTGGACGGGTACTGGTTGATGATGAACTGATAGGTTTGCACCGCGTCGACGAACAACTTCTGTCGCTCCAGGCACTGCCCGCGCAACATCGAGACCTCCGGCTGCACATAGCGCCGGGTGCGACTTTCCCGGTCGACCTGGGACAATTCCAGGGTCACGCGCTCGCAGTCACCAACCCCATACGCACGGTAGGCGTTGTTCAAATGGTGGTCCATCGACCAGCGGGTACAGCCGACAACACTGACGGCCAGGGCAGCAATGAGCAAAATTCGCATGAGGGTTCTCCTGTCTTGTGCAGTGTATCGACCCCTCGTCAAAAATCTTCAAGGTTGTTCAGCTATTCAACCGGAGCGAAAAGCGAATCGCCGATAAGTAGTGCAAACGAACAATGACTACAACCAAAGAGCATAGTAGCCTTCCTCAGCGCTTGAACTCAGGAGTCTGTGCATGTCCGTCCGTCGTACCAAAATCGTCGCCACCCTTGGCCCGGCCAGTAACTCGCCGGAAGTCCTCGAACAGCTGATTCTGGCTGGTTTGGACGTTGCCCGTCTGAACTTCTCCCACGGCACCCCGGACGAGCACAAGGCTCGCGCCAAGCTGGTGCGTGACCTGGCCGCCAAACACGGTCGCTTCGTCGCATTGCTGGGTGACCTGCAAGGCCCGAAAATCCGCATCGCCAGATTCACCGACAAACGGATCGAGCTGAAGATCGGTGACACGTTCACCTTCTCCACCAGCCACCCGCTGACCGACGGCAACCAGCACGTCGTGGGTATCGACTACCCGGACCTGGTCAAGGATTGCGGCGTCGGCGACGAACTGCTGCTGGACGACGGTCGCGTGGTCATGCGAGTCGACACCGCCAGCGTCACTGAGCTGAACTGCACCGTGATCATCGGCGGCCCGCTGTCGGATCACAAAGGTATCAACCGTCGCGGTGGTGGCCTGACGGCGCCGGCCCTGACTGAAAAAGACAAGGCCGACATCAAGCTCGCCGCAGAAATGGAAGTGGACTACCTCGCGGTGTCCTTCCCACGCGACGCTGCCGACATGGAATACGCGCGCAAACTGCGCGACGAAGCCGGTGGTACTGCCTGGCTGGTGGCGAAGATCGAACGCGCCGAAGCCGTGGCCGATGACGAAACCCTCGACGGCCTGATCAAGGCGTCCGACGCGGTGATGGTTGCCCGTGGCGACCTGGGCGTGGAAATCGGTGATGCCGAGCTGATCGGTATCCAGAAAAAAATCATCCTGCACGCACGCCGCCACAATAAAGCAGTAATCGTGGCGACCCAGATGATGGAGTCGATGATCCAGAACCCGATGCCGACCCGCGCCGAAGTGTCCGACGTGGCCAACGCCGTGCTCGACTACACCGACGCCGTGATGCTCTCGGCTGAAAGTGCCGCTGGCCCGTACCCGCTGGAAGCCGTCCAGGCCATGGCGCGTATCTGCATCGGTGCCGAAAAGCACCCGACCAGCAAGACCTCCAGCCACCGCATCGGCAAAGTGTTCGAAAGCTGCGACCAGAGCATCGCCCTGGCCGCCATGTACACCGCCAACCACTTCCCTGGCGTCAAAGCGATCATCGCCCTGACCGAAAGTGGCTACACGCCGTTGATCATGTCGCGTATCCGTTCCTCGGTACCGATCTACGCGTTCTCCCCGCACCGCGAAACCCAGGCCCGCGCGGCGTTGTTCCGTGGTGTCTACACCGTACCGTTCGACCCGGCGTCGTTGCCGCCTGAGCAAGTCAGCCAGGCTGCCATCGACGAACTGCTCAAGCGTGGCGTGGTGGAGAAAGGCGACTGGGTCATCCTGACCAAGGGCGACAGCTACCACACCATCGGCGGCACCAACGGCATGAAGATCCTGCACGTTGGCGACCCAATGGTCTGAGTGATCTGCTGAAAAAACAAAGCCCCGCCCTGTGAATGGCGGGGCTTTTTGCTTTGCGGCTCACAGTGATGGGCTTGCCTGTGGAAACGCCATCAGCACCCGCTGATCGACCTGGACAGGAACACATCAGCCAACAGTTGATTGCGCGGCAGCCCTGCCAGGAACAGGCGCTTGGAGAACGCCTCGACGCTGGCCGGATGCCCACAGAGCAAGGCCAGTGTTTGCCGGGAAACCAGCCGCAGTTGCGCCAAGGCCGGGGTCAACTGCGCCGCCGTCCACAGCTCCACCGTCAGGTTCGGATGGCGCTCGGCCAGCGCTGCCAGGGGCTCGGCCAAGTAGTGACCGCTGGCATCGTGGGCCAGGTGAATCAAGCGGATCGCGCCTTGGTGGTCCTGGCGCAACGCCTCACGCAACACGCCCCACAACGGGCCCAGGCCGGTGCCGGACGCCAACAGCCACAACGGCCGGGTTTGCCAGTCCGGGTCGTACTGCAAAGCGCCACCGCGCAGTTCGCCCAGGCGCAGACGGTCACCGACGCGCAACTGTCGAGCGGCATCGCTGAACGCGCCGGGCTGACGGCAGTCGAGATGAAACTCCAGGAACGGATCTTCCTCGGGCAGGCTGGCCAAGGAATACGGGCGCGCCACCGGCCCCGCCCACAACACCAGATGCTGCCCGGCCCGGTAGCGCAGGCCGCGCTCCGGTTGCAGACGCAGGCGCAGCACATGCGTGCTCAACCACTCCACGCCGACCACCGCGGCCGGCACGCCGTCACGGCTCGGGTCAAACGCTTCGACGTGCAGGTCCGCCACCACCCGGCACTGGCAGGCCAGGCGCCAGCCGTTCTCGCGTTGCGCCGGGCTGAGGGCGTCGGGCTGCTGATCCTCGACCTCGCCCCGGCAACGCACCAGGCACGCATGGCAACTGCCGGCGCGGCAACTGTAGGGCACGGCAACGCCGGCCTGGTTCAGGGCATCCAACAGGTTGCTGCCGGTGGAGACCGACCAGTGGCGTTCGCCGACGTACAGTTCAGGCATACAAAGTCTCAGATCAAAAAAGCCTACACAGGGAATCACGCCCGGCAGAGTTTGACCATAGTCGGGTGTATCGGCCACCGTGCCGGGTTATACTGCCGCGCCTTTTTAGCGTCGCGCCAGCATCACTCGGCGTGCCTTGGAAAGGTGGTTTCAGCCGACCGATACACCCCACTGAAGCCACCTTTATTGAATGTTCCCTTATAGAGGAGCGCGACTCATGACCGTGATCAAGCAAGACGACCTGATTCAGAGCGTTGCCGACGCCCTGCAATTCATTTCCTACTACCACCCCGTTGACTTCATCCAGGCAATGCACGAAGCCTACCTGCGCGAAGAATCGCCGGCAGCCCGTGACTCCATCGCCCAGATCCTGATCAACTCGCGCATGTGTGCCACCGGCCACCGCCCGATCTGCCAGGACACCGGTATCGTCACCGTGTTCGTGCGCGTAGGCATGGACGTGCGCTGGGACGGCGCCACCATGGGCCTGGACGACATGATCAACGAGGGCGTGCGTCGCGCCTACAACCTGCCGGAAAACGTCCTGCGTGCTTCGATCCTCGCCGACCCGGCGGGCGCGCGTAAAAACACCAAGGACAACACCCCAGCGGTGATCCACTACTCCATCGTCCCGGGTAACACCGTGGAAGTGGACGTGGCCGCCAAGGGCGGTGGTTCCGAGAACAAGTCGAAAATGGCCATGCTCAACCCGTCCGACTCGATCGTCGACTGGGTGCTCAAGACCGTTCCGACCATGGGCGCCGGCTGGTGCCCACCGGGCATGCTCGGCATCGGCATCGGCGGCACCGCCGAGAAAGCCGCCGTGATGGCCAAGGAAGTGTTGATGGAATCCATCGACATCCACGAGCTGAAAAAGCGTGGCCCTTCCAACCGTATCGAAGAGATGCGCCTGGAGCTGTTCGAGAAGGTCAACCAACTGGGCATCGGCGCCCAGGGCCTGGGTGGCCTGACCACCGTGCTCGACGTGAAGATCATGGATTACCCGACCCACGCCGCTTCCCTGCCGGTGTGCATGATCCCCAACTGCGCCGCCACCCGTCACGCGCACTTCGTGCTCGACGGTTCGGGCCCGGCATCGCTGGAAGCGCCACCGCTGGACGCCTACCCGGAAATCGTCTGGGAAGCCGGCCCGTCGGCCCGTCGCGTCAACCTCGACACCCTGACCCCGGAAGACGTGCAGAGCTGGAAGCCGGGCGAAACCGTGTTGCTCAACGGCAAGATGCTGACCGGTCGCGACGCGGCGCACAAGCGCATGGTCGAGATGCTGAACAGGGGCGAAACCCTGCCGGTGGACCTCAAGGGTCGCTTCATCTACTACGTCGGCCCGGTTGATCCGGTGCGCGACGAAGTGGTTGGTCCTGCCGGCCCGACCACCGCGACGCGGATGGACAAGTTCACCCGTCAGATCCTCGAACAAACCGGCCTGCTGGGCATGATCGGCAAATCCGAGCGCGGCCCGACCGCCATCGAAGCGATCAAGGACTACAAGGCCGTGTACCTGATGGCCGTAGGCGGTGCTGCTTACCTGGTGGCGCAAGCCATCAAGAAGTCGCGCGTGGTGGCTTTCGCCGAACTGGGCATGGAAGCGATCTACGAGTTCGAAGTGAAAGACATGCCGGTCACCGTTGCGGTGGACAGCAAAGGCGAATCCGTCCACATCACCGGTCCTGCCATCTGGCAGAAAAAGATCAGTGAAAGCCTGGCGGTAGAAGTGCAGTAAACGCTTCTTCGCACCGATAAAGGCGACTGCGGCTACACAGCCCAGTCGCCTTTTTTATTGCGCATGCTATGGTGCTCCCCCCTAATTGCAGCTGTTCATCTCCGTATGATCGCGATCCCTCGCCCCCTGCGCCTGACCTTCTACTCCCTGTTGATCATCGCCGGTGCGGTGCTGGCCGCTGCCTTGGCCACCCGCCACGCTGAACGCCAGGCCCTGGTGGACGATGCCGCCCGTGCCAATCAGCAATTAGCGCTGTATGCCAACTCGCTGCACACCCTGATCGAACGCTACCGCGCCCTGCCCGCCGTGCTGGCACTGGATTCGGAAATGATCAGCGCGTTGAAAGGCCCGCTGGATGCCGCGACCCAGGACCTGCTCAACCGTAAACTGGAACGTATCAACGGCGCCGCGCAGTCCTCCACATTGGAACTGATGGACCGCACCGGCCTGGCCGTGGCCGCGAGCAACTGGAAGCTGCCGAGCAGTTACGTCGGGAACAATTATGCGTTCCGGCCATATTTCAGGCAGACCCTGAGCCAGGGCACCGGGCGCTTTTATGCGGTCGGGGTGACCACCGGCGTGCCGGGGTATTTCCTATCCAGCGCGGTGCTCGATGAACACGAACAGTTCCTCGGCGCGATGGTGGTCAAACTGGAGTTCCCCGAACTCGAGCGCGAATGGGCCCAGGGCAACGACCTGCTGCTGGTCAGCGATGCGCGCGGCATTGTGTTTATTGCCAACCAGCCGGGCTGGCGTTATCGCAACCTGCGCCCGCTGTCGGCCAGCGACCTCGCCGAACTCACGGCCACCCGCCAGTACGACAAGAAACAGCTGCAATCGCTGGAGACCCAGACCCTGCAGCGTTTCGACGAAAACAGCCACCTGATGCGCGTCAACGGCCCCGACGGCAACGCCCGGTACCTCTGGGAATCCCTGCCGCTGAAGGGCGAAGGCTGGACCTTGCACCTGCTGCGCAAACCCCAGTTCGCCTTCGAAGACCAACGCAACGCCGGCCTCGCCGCCGCCGGTTCGTGGCTGGCGCTGGTGTTCCTGGTGCTGTTCCTGACCCAGCGCTGGCGCCTGGCCCGCATGCGCCAGCGCAGCCGCGAAGAGCTCGAACAGCTTGTCGAGGAGCGCACCCAGGCCCTGCGCACGGCCCAGGATGGTTTGGTGCAATCGGCCAAGCTGGCGGCGCTGGGGCAGATGTCTGCCGCCCTCGCCCATGAAATCAACCAGCCGCTGACCGCACAGCGCATGCAATTGGCGACCCTGCGCCTGCTGCTCGACCATGGCCGCGTGGAAGATGCCTACAAGGCGCTCACACCACTGGACGACATGCTCACCCGCATGGCCGCGCTGACCGGCCACCTCAAGACCTTCGCCCGCAAAAGCCCCAGCGGCCTGCGCGAGCGCCTGGACTTGGCCAGTGTGGTCGACCAGGCCCTGCAACTGCTCGACGCACGCCTGCGCGATGAAGGCATCGGCACCGTGCTGGACCTGACCCGCCCCGCCTGGGTCCGTGGCGACGCGATCCGCCTGGAACAGGTACTGATCAACCTGTTGCGCAATGCCCTCGACGCCATGGCCAACAAGCCGCGCAAACGCCTGGAAATCCGCCTGCACGCCGATGAGCAACTGTGGCAACTGACCGTCAGCGACAGCGGCGGCGGCATCGCCGAAGAACACCTGAACAGCGTGTTCGACCCGTTCTTCACCACCAAGCCCGTGGGTGATGGACTCGGCTTGGGGCTGGCGGTGTCCTACGCTATCGTGCATGAACTGGGTGGACGCCTGTGCGTCGCTAACCGTGGCGACGGCGCGGTGTTTACCCTGACCCTGCCTATCGCGCTGGAGACGCCGGAGCTATGTTGAATGCGGTGATTGTGGTCGATGACGAAGCCAGCATTCGCACAGCCGTTGAGCAATGGTTGAGCCTGTCGGGATTTGACGTGCAGTTGTTCAGTCGCGCCGAGGCCTGCCTGGCGCAACTGCCCAAGGACTTTCCCGGGGTGGTGTTGAGCGACGTGCGTATGCCCGGCCTCAGCGGCCTGGAACTGCTGGCCGAAGTGCGGCGGCGCGACGCCGACTTACCGGTGATCCTGCTGACCGGCCATGGCGATGTGCCGATGGCCGTCGAGGCCATGCGCGACGGGGCCTACGACTTCCTGGAAAAACCCTTCAGCCCCGAAGCCCTGCTCAACAGCCTGCGTCGCGCCCTCGATAAACGTAGGCTGATCCTGGAAAACCGCCGCCTGCATCAACAGGCCGATCATCGGACACAACTGGAAAACAGCCTGTTGGGCGTGTCCCGCAGCATGCAGAACCTGCGCCGCCAGGTGCTCGACCTGGCGACGTTGCCGGTCAATGTGCTGATCCGCGGCGAGACCGGCAGCGGCAAGGAACTGGTCGCCCGCTGCCTGCACGACTTCGGCCCGCGGGCGAAGAAAGCCTTTGTCGCGCTCAATTGCGCGGCAATCCCCGAGCAGCTGTTTGAAGCCGAGCTGTTCGGCCACGAGAGCGGCGCGTTTACCGGCGCTCAGGGCAAGCGTATCGGCAAGCTGGAATACGCCCACGGCGGCACGCTGTTTCTGGATGAAATCGAAAGCATGCCCCTGGCCCAGCAAGTCAAATTGCTGCGGGTGTTGCAGGAGCAGAAGTTGGAGCGCCTGGGCTCCAATCAGAGCATCCACGTCGATCTGCGCATCATCGCTGCGACCAAACCGGACCTGTTGGAAGAAGCCCGCGCCGGACGCTTTCGCGAAGACCTGGCCTATCGGCTGAACGTCGCACAACTGCGCCTGCCGCCCCTGCGCGAGCGCCGTGAAGATATACCGCTGCTGTTCGATCACTTTGCGCAAAGCGCCGCCGAACGCCTGGGCCGCACCGTTGAACCGCTGAGTGGCGCGCAACTGGGGCGCCTGCTCAGCCATGACTGGCCGGGCAACGTGCGCGAACTGGCCAACGTCGCCGAACGCCAGGTGCTGGGGCTGGGCGAACCGGAGCCCGAAGGCATCGAGGCCGGGCAATCATTGGCGGCGCAACAGGAAGCCTTCGAGGCCCACTGCCTGAAAGCCGCACTGACCCGACACAAAGGCGATATCAAGGCGGTACTGGCCGAGCTGCAACTGCCCCGGCGCACCTTCAACGAGAAAATGCAGCGGCATGGGTTGGTGCGCGAGATGTTTCTCTAGGGCGTTCTTTGTGGTGTTTTCAAAGACGCCATCGCGGGCACGCCATAAGCGGATTTCCGCTCACCCACCCCAGAACCATCGGCGGCTTTCCGCTCAAAAAAAGCTGCAAACCCTTCTAGATCGGGCCTTCCCCCACCTGGCACAGCTCCTGCTATAGCCCCAGTCAGGCTGTGCTCAGGCACGCTCCATAAAAACAACTATCTGAAGGTTCCTTCAATGGATAACTCCAATACTTTGCCTCTGGGGTCGGCGGCTGCGCCGGCGAAAGAACGCACCACCACCAGCCGCATCAAATCGATCTTCAGCGGATCGGTCGGCAACATGGTCGAGTGGTACGACTGGTACGTCTACGCGGCGTTCTCGCTGTACTTCGCCAAAGCCTTCTTCCCGAAAGGCGACACCACCGCCCAACTGCTCAACACCGCTGCGATCTTCGCCGTGGGCTTCCTGATGCGCCCGATCGGCGGCTGGCTGATGGGCCTGTATGCCGACCGCGCCGGTCGCAAGGCCGCGTTGATGGCCTCGGTGCTGCTGATGTGCTTCGGCTCGCTGATCATCGCCCTGAGCCCGGGTTATGAAACCATCGGCGTCGGCGCACCGATCCTGCTGGTGTTCGCCCGTCTGCTGCAAGGCTTGTCGGTGGGTGGCGAATACGGCACCTCGGCCACTTACCTGAGTGAAATGGCGACCAAGGAGCGTCGCGGTTTCTTCTCCAGCTTCCAGTACGTGACCCTGATCTCCGGCCAGCTCATAGCCCTGGCGGTGCTGATCGTGCTGCAACAAGTGCTCACCACCGAGCAACTGTACGATTGGGGCTGGCGTATCCCGTTCGCCATCGGCGCCCTGTGTGCAGTGGTCGCGCTGTACCTGCGTCGCGGCATGGAAGAAACCGAGTCGTTCACCAAGAAGGAAAAAGCCAAGGAAAGCGCAATGCGTACCTTGATGCGCCACCCCAAGGAACTGATGACCGTGGTCGGCCTGACCATGGGCGGCACCCTGGCCTTCTACACCTACACCACCTACATGCAGAAGTACCTGGTGAACACCGTCGGCATGAGCATTTCCGACTCCACCACCATCTCGGCGGCGACGCTGTTTCTGTTCATGTGCCTGCAACCCCTGGTCGGTACGCTGTCGGACAAAGTCGGCCGCCGTCCGATCCTGATCGCCTTCGGCATTCTCGGCACGCTGTTCACCGTGCCGATCCTGACCACCCTGCACACCATCCAGACCTGGTGGGGCGCGTTCTTCCTGATCATGGCGGCGCTGATCATCGTCAGCGGCTACACCTCGATCAACGCGGTGGTGAAGGCTGAGCTGTTCCCCACCGAAATCCGCGCGCTGGGCGTGGGCCTGCCGTATGCGCTGACCGTATCGATCTTCGGCGGCACCGCTGAATACATCGCGCTGTGGTTCAAGAGCATCGGCATGGAAACCGGCTACTACTGGTACGTGACCGCATGTATCGCGGTGTCGTTGGTGGTCTACGTGACCATGAAAGACACCCGCAAGCACTCGCGGATCACCACGAACTAACCGCTGAACGCAGTCACGAATGTGGGAGGGGGCTTGCTCCCGATCGCGGTGTATCAGTCAACTTGTCTCAAGCTGACCCACCGCCATCGGGGGCAAGCCCCCTCTCACATGTAGAATCCCTCTCACAGGTGGAATCAGGACAACTCTGGGCCGACTTATAGGGGGTGTCGACCGCGCGCGCAGACTGAACGGGACGCTGTGAAAAATAGGTGGGCGCTGAATGATAATTCCATAGGGCCGATGGAAATTCGCCGCCATGGCTTGCACTATGACGGCCTCTCAGAAAAGCGCAGCAGGAACCCAGCCATGTCTGACGACAGCTACTACTACGAACCCGCCAAGGGCCACGGCCTGCCCCATGACCCGTTCAACGCCATCGTCGGCCCGCGACCGATCGGTTGGATTTCGTCCCACGACAGTGAGGGCCACCTGAACCTGGCGCCCTACAGTTTCTTCAATGCGTTCAACTACATTCCGCCGATCATTGGGTTTTCCAGTGTCGGGCGCAAAGACAGCCTGAACAACATCGAACAGACCGGCGAGTTTGTGTGGAACCTGGCCACCCGTCCGTTGGCCGAGCAGATGAACCAGAGCTGTGCCGCCGTGCCGCCGCAGGTGAATGAGTTCGAGTTGTCCGGCCTGACGCCGGTGGCCTCGAAGATCGTCGGCGTGCCGCGGGTGGGCGAGAGCCCGGTGGCGTTCGAGTGCAAAGTCACGCAGATCATTCAGCTGCAGCGTGCCGACCATGTGCTGGTACCCAGCTGGCTGGTGCTGGGCGAGGTGGTCGCGGTGCATATTGCCAAGTGGCTGCTCAAGGATGGGATCTACGACACCGCCGCCGCCGAGCCGATCCTGCGTGGCGGCGGCCCGGCGGATTACTTCCAACTGGGCCCCGAGGCGCTGTTCAGAATGTATCGCCCAGGCGCCACCCAAGCCTGACTGCAATGCAATAAAAATGTGGGAGGGGGCTTGCCCCCGATGGAGGTGTGTCAGTCAGCCTATCTGTAGCTGAAACACCGCTATCGGGGGCAAGCCCCCTCCCACATTAGATCAGCGGCGTGCGTTAGTTTGTGGCAGTTGCCCAGGTCAACTGACCTTCTGCGTCGACGTCGGTCAACAACTCAAGGTGCAGCGTCGCCGCATCATCGGCATCGGATGCCGTCTTGAACTTCTGTCCATCCAGGATCTTGTGAAACTGCGGTGCGCCCATGCCATCGAGTGCCTTGACGGCGACGGCGGCGCTGTAGCCTCCTTCGCCCGGTACTACGGCGGAAACGGCTTCGTGGTGGGCAAATTGTTTACGTGCCATGTTGCAGGTCCTGGCCAATGGAAAGTCGGCCATTCTAAACCCTAACCGGCGAGTTGCAGGTACTCGCCGTAAGCACTGGCGGCGGATGCATCGGTGAAGGTCTGGAAGTCCATGCTGCGCACGACTGCGTCGTTCAACAGCTCGGTGAAGATCATCAGGGCTGGCGAGTTGAAGTAGGCACTCATCGCCTGCTCGCTGCTCCAGAGGCCCGAGACCAGCCAGACATCGGGGTCGACCTGGGAATGCTGCAACGAAAATTGCAGGCAACCCTGAGCCTGACGGCCCGGTTCGATCAAACTGCTCAAACGAGCACCGAGTTCGGTGCTGCAGCCGCTACGGGCGCGGATAAAGGCCATATGGCTCGCGGGAATGGGGGTGGACATGTTCGACTCTCCCGTTGAGAAGTGATGCTCGGCAAACACTGTGAGGGTGTGTTGCCACAGGATCAAAGATAACGGCGCGGGTCGAGGCGCGGTTAGTCGATTCCTGCCGGCTTATTGCACAATCCTGCGAAAAGCGTAGACAGGACGATTGCCCGCCGGTTTTATTCCACCGGCAAACGCCTTGTTTCAGGGACGTGACAGCCGCCGCGCTTGCCTGATTCACGCCGCTTCGCAGGATCAGGCAAGGATCGAGCAGAATCGACATAACACGGTTTGCACCGCCACCGCTAAGCTGAGCCCATCAAAGAAGCCTGCAGAGGACGCCCTATGTCGTCGCCCGAACCTAAGCCCGTGCCCCTCGATGCCGAGATGGAAAAACAGCGCGCCGAACTGGCCAGCATCGTGCGTCGGCATACCTGGGAAGACGGCTCCTACGGTACGGCGATCACGTCACTGTTCCTGAACCGCCACAACACCCCGCGCGACTTCAGCCCGGTGCTGGTGGAGCCCGCCTTGTGCATCCTGGCCAATGGCCGCAAGGAAGTGCGCCTGGCCGATGAAATCTTCGCCTATGACCCGCTCAATTACCTGGTGTTTTCGGTGTCGATGCCCGTGGCCGGGCGGATCATCGATGCCACCGCGCAAGACCCGAACCTGTCGATCCGCATCAACATCGACCCGGCGCAGCTCACCGCCCTGATCGCAGAAGCCGGGCCGATGGGCGTGCCATCGCGCCCGACTGCGCGTGGGATGTACGTCGACCGCCTCGACAACCAACTGCTCGACGCCGTACTGCGCTTGACGCGCTTGCTCGATTCGCCCAAAGACATCGCCATGCTGGCGCCGTTGATCAGCCGTGAAATTCTCTACCGCTTGTTACGTGGGCCGCAGGGCTATCGGCTGTATGAAATTGCCGTAGCCAACAGTCAGAGTCATCGGGTCAGCCAGGCGATCAAATGGCTCAATGGCAACTACGAACAACCGCTGCGCATCGATGACCTGGCCAGGGAAGTGAACCTGAGCGTCTCGACCTTGCACCACCGCTTCAAGGCCATCACCGCGATGAGCCCGCTGCAATACCAGAAGCAGTTGCGCTTGCAGGAGGCGCGGCGGCTGATGCTTGCCGAAGGTCTGGAAGCCTCCGCGGCGGGGTATCGGGTGGGGTATGAAAGCCCGTCGCAGTTCAGCCGCGAATACAGCCGGCTGTTTGGTGCGCCGCCACTGCGGGATTTGGCCAGGTTGCGTCAGAGCGTGTGATTCACTGCCGATCAGATGTGGGAGGGGTGGTTCGACTTGCTCCCGATGGCAGTGAGTCAGCTAAAGATAAGCTGACTGTTGCACCGCTATCGGGAGCAAGCTCCCTCCCACATTTGATCGGCGGCGCTGCTTAGTCGAGGGTGCGGGGCAGTTGCAAGGTGACCCGCAAGCCACCCTCGCGCAAATTCTGCAAACTCACTTCGCCGCCATGGCTGTGCGCTATGTTGCGCGCGATGCCCAGGCCCAGGCCGTAGCCCTGCTGCTGGCCGGCGAGGCGGAAGTGCGGTTCGAAGACTTGCTCCAGGCGCTGTTCCGGCACGCCGGGGCCTTCGTCGTCGACGTGCAGGACGAACTCCGCGCCATCGTCCTCGATATGCAAATGGGCGTTCTGCCCGTACTTCAATGCGTTGTCGATCAGGTTGCCGATGCAGCGCTTGAGCGCCAGCGGCTTGCCCGGGTACGGTGCCAACGCGCGCCCATGCTGGGTCACGCGGCCGTTGCCGTTGGGCGCCAGGTACGGTTCCACCAGGCAGTCGAGCACATGGTTGAGGTCCACCGGCTCGATGTTTTCGTGGATGTCGGTGTCTTTCACGCATTGCAGCGCGCCTTTGACCAGCAACTCCAACTCGTCCAGGTCGCGGCCGAATTTGGTTTGCAGGTTTTCATCTTCAAGCAATTCAACCCGCAGGCGCAGGCGTGTGATCGGTGTGCGCAAGTCGTGGGAAATTGCACTGAACAACTGGCTGCGTTCGGTGAGGTAACGGCTGATGCGTTCACGCATGGCATTGAAGGCGCGCCCGACTTCGACCACTTCACTGCCGCCGCCTTCGGCCACCGGCTCCACGTCGGCGCCCAGCGACATGTCCCGCGCCGCCCGCGCCAGGCGCTTGAGCGGCCGGCTCTGCCAGTGGACCAACAGGCCGATGAACAGCAGCAAAAAGCCGCTGGTCAGCACGATAAACCACACTTGCTGCGACGGCAGGCCTTGTTCTTCGAGGCTGGTGTACGGCTCGGGCAACAGCGAGGCGATGTACAGCCATTCGCCGGGGGCGAGTTGGATCTGGGTGACCAGCACGGGCGGGTTCACCGGTTCCAGGGTCAGCGCGTAATGCGCCCAGGAGCGTGGCAGCTCATCGAGTTTCAACCCGGCGTTGAAGATGCGCAGGTCTTCGGCGCTGACGAATTCCACCGAGATATGCACATCGGCGCCCAAGGTCTGGCGCAACACTTCATCGACCGCCTTGAGCACCGCTTGCTTGCGCGGGGTCTGCGGCAAGATCGCCATGTCCAGCGGGCGGTCGTTGAGCGTCACCACAAACCGTGTGCCGCCCATGCTGCGCAATTGGTCGAGGACCAACGGGCGATAAGCCACCGGCAACGAACGGAAATAGCTCACGCTGGCGGTCATCGAATGCGCCAGGCTGCGGGCGCTGGTGACCAGGCCTTCGAGCTGGGTGGCGCGCAATTGCGAGACCCAGATCACGCTGGACAGCGCCTGGGCGAACAACACCGCGAGCAGCGTCAGCAGGAGCATGCGCCCGAGCAGCGAGCGCGGCACCGGGAAGCGGCGGCGACGTTCGCTCAGGTGTTCAGTGGACACTGCCGGCAACCACGCTGGCTGCCAGTTGATAACCGCTGCCGCGCACGGTGCGGATCAGCCTCGGTGGTTTTTCCGTGTCGCGCAGGCGTTGGCGCAGACGGCTGACGGCCATGTCGACGATCCGGTCGAGCGGCATCAGGTCGCGGCCACGGGTGGCGTTGCCGATGGTGTCGCGGTCGAGGATCTGTTGCGGGTGGTCGAGAAACAGCTTGAGCAGGGCAAAGTCGGCCCCGGAGAGAATCACCTCTTCACCGTCGACGTGAAACAGTCGGTGGCTGATCGTGTCCAGGCGCCATTCATCGAACGCCAACACGTCGCCATTGCCGCCGCGCTCCTGGCCGAACTGGCAGCGGCGCAACAGTGCCTTGATCCGCGCCTGCAACTCGCGGGGGCTGAAAGGCTTGCCGATGTAGTCGTCGGCGCCCAGCTCCAGGCCGATCACACGGTCGGCTTCGTCGGAACTGGCGGTGAGCATGATGATCGGCACCTGCGCCTGGCGCGGGTGCTGGCGAATCCAGCGACACAGGCTGAAGCCGTCTTCGTCCGGCAACATCACATCGAGGATGACCAGGTCGCACGGCGCCTCGTCCATCGCCTGACGGAACCCCGCACCGTCCGGCACGCCACGCACCTGGAAACCGGCGCGACTGAGGTAGGTTTGCAGCAATTCGCGGATTTCCTGGTCGTCGTCGACGAGGAGAATCGATTTACTGATTACGCTCACGGGGTCCTCCTTGTTGTTATGGCCATGCTGTAGGAGCGAGCTTGCTCGCGAAAATCCTGAGGCTGCCGCGTATCACCTGATGCGCTTCGTTATCGTCAACGTTCTTCGCGAGCAAGCTCGCTCCTACATGGCAAATGCCTGTTCAAGCGCCACACCCGCCCCGGTCAACCCGGAATACGGCGCCGTCACCAGCCATACCGGAATGCCCTTGAAGTAGTCGCTCATGCAGCCTTTGTCACTGAAGCTCTTGGCAAAATCGCTGTGGATAAAGAAGTCGGCAAACCGCGGGATCACCCCGCCGACGATATACACACCGCCCCGTGCGCCGGTGGTCAGGACGTTGTTACCGGCTACGCGGCCCAGCCAGATACTGAACTGGTTCAACACTTCCATCGCCACCGGGTCGCCGGCCAGGCCTGCCGCCGTGATCGCTTCCGGCGTATCCAGCACCGGCGAGTGACCATCCACCGCACAGATCGCCCGATACACCCGTGGCAAACCTGCACCACTCAAGGCGCTTTCGGCGCTGACATGGCCGATCTCATTGTAAATGTGCTGCCACAGCTGGGCTTCCCGCGGGCTGCTCAGGGGCAGGTCGACATGGCCGCCCTCCCCCGGCAACGCGGCCCAACGGCCGCCGCCCAGGTCGAGCAAGGTGCCGACGCCCAGGCCGGTGCCCGGACCGATCACCACCGCCGGGCGCAACGGTTCCGGCGTGCCAGGGCAGACCACGCAGAATTCGTCGGGCTTCAAGCGGGTCATGCCCAGGGCCATGGCCGAGAAGTCATTGACCAGCAGCAATTCATCCACCTGCAAGGTGTTGCAAAACGCAGTCTTACTCAGGCGCCAGTGGTTGTTGGTGAATTTAAATTCATCACCGCTCACCGGCCCGGCCACCGACAGGCACACCGCGCCGATGTCGCCGATCGCCAGGCCTTCTTCCTTGAGGTAGACCTTGATCGCGTCCTCAGGGCTTTTATGATCCGCGGTGGCCTGCACCCGGATCGAATGCAGTGCCTGATCCCGCCACAACGCAAACCGGGCGTTGGTACCGCCAATATCACCGACCAGCGCAAGCTTCACTTAAGCGTCTCCAAGGCACAGGTAAAGGCGCTGGCGCCTTGCTCTGCGGAGCTTGCGGCCAAGCGCATAAATGCAAACAGCTCGCGACCGGCCCCCACGTTATTGCCCAACAGGCCCGTGGCAGGTGTGCGCGCTGCAAATTCTTCGGCGTCCACCTTAAGCTCCAAGGTGCCTTTGACGCCATCCACACGAATGATATCGCCATCGCGCACCCGTGCCAGCGGCCCGCCGCTCTGGGCTTCGGGGTTGACATGGATCGCGGCGGGGATCTTACCCGACGCGCCGGACATGCGCCCGTCCGTTACCAGCGCCACTTTGAAGCCACGGTCCTGCAACACGCCGAGGAACGGCGTCATCTTGTGCAATTCGGGCATGCCGTTGGAGCGCGGCCCCTGGAAGCGCATCACCGCGACAAAGTCTTTTTCCAACTGGCCGGCCTTGAACGCATCGGCCAGATCTTGCTGATCCTGGAACACCACCGCTGGGGCTTCGACGACCTGGTGCTCGGGGGCCACGGCGGAGACTTTCATCACGCCACGGCCGAGGTTGCCTTGCATCACGCGCAAGCCACCTTCGGGCGAGAACGCGCGGGCCACCGGGCGCAGGATGGCTTCGTCGAGGCTTTCGATCGGGCCGTCGCGCCAGATCAGTTCGCCGTCGACCAGGAACGGTTCCTGGATGTAGCGGCTCAGGCCTTTGCCGGCCACGGTGTTGACGTCTTCGTGAAGCAGGCCGGCTTCGAGCAGTTCGCGGATCAGGAACGACATGCCGCCCGCCGCCTGGAAGTGGTTGATGTCGGCCTTGCCGTTTGGATACACGTGGGACAGGGTCGGCACCACCTCGGAGAGGTCGGCCATGTCTTGCCAGGTCAGGATGATCCCCGCCGACATGGCGATGGCCGGCATGTGCAGGGTGTGGTTGGTGGAACCGCCGGTAGCGTTGAGCGCAACGATGGCATTGACGATGGATTTTTCGTCGACGATCTCGCCGATCGGCGTGAAGTTGCCGTTGGCCTTGGTCAGGCGCGTGACCTGATGCGCGGCTTCGCGGGTCAGCGCGTCACGCAGCGGCGTGTACGGGTTGACGAACGAGGCGCCGGGCAAATGCAGGCCCATCACTTCCATCAGCAACTGGTTGGTATTGGCGGTGCCATAGAAGGTGCAGGTGCCGGGGCTGTGGTAGGACTTCATCTCCGACTCCAGCAGCTCTTCGCGGCTGGCCTTGCCTTCGGCGTAGCGCTGGCGCACGTCGGCCTTCTGCTTGTTGGAGATGCCCGACGGCATTGGCCCGCCAGGAACGAAGATCATCGGCAGATGGCCGTAGCGCAGGGCGCCCATCATCAGGCCGGGGACGATCTTGTCGCAGATGCCCAACATCAGCGCAGCGTCGAACATGTTGTGGGACAGCGCTACCGCCGTGGACATGGCGATGACTTCACGGCTGAGCAGGCTCAGCTCCATGCCCGGCTCGCCTTGGGTCACGCCGTCGCACATGGCGGGCGTGCCGCCGGCGAACTGGCCGACCGAGCCGACTTCGCGCAGGGCTTTTTTGATCTGGTCCGGGAAATGTTCATACGGCTGGTGCGCCGAGAGCATGTCGTTATATGACGAAACAATTGCCACGTTGGCGGCATTCATCATACGCAGACTATTTTTATCTTCGGTGCCGCAACCGGCCACGCCGTGGGCAAAGTTGGCGCATTGCAGCTTGCCGCGCATCGGGCCGTCGCTGGCGGCGCCGCGAATGAGCGCAAGGTAAGCCTCACGGGTTGCACGACTGCGGGCGATAAGCCGATCGGTGACCTCAAGAACGCGGGGATGCATGTGTAGAACTCCAGGCTAACGGATGTGGCGACCTGAGTGTCTATGCTGATCAAACGCCCGCGGCACATGGGATGGCAGAGAGTCGTTTGGATCATCGGACCAGTTGATTCAGGTCACTCGTTGTAGATTGAACAAAATATTGCCACTAAAAAGGCTTGTTTTCTATTTTTATGCGAATAATCTTGTAATTCTTACAACAAATCGACGACAGGCACTCTTCAATGACTCTTCGAATCGCAATCAATGGTTTTGGCCGTATCGGCCGCAATGTCCTGCGCGCACTGTATACCCAAGGCTATCGCCAGGATTTGCAGATCGTCGCGATCAATGACTTGGGCGACAGCTCGATCAATGCCCACCTGCTCAAATACGACACCGTCCACGGTACTTTCGATGCAGAAGTCGCGCACGATCAGGAAAGCCTGACCGTCAATGGTGACCGGATCGCCGTCAGTGCCATTCGCAACCCGGCCGAGCTGCCCTGGGCTGCGCACAATATCGACGTGGTGTTCGAATGCACCGGCCTGTTCACCGACCGGGCCAAGGCTGCTGCCCATATTAGCGCCGGCGCGCGCAAGGTGATCATCTCTGCCCCGGCCAAAGGCGCGGATGCCACCGTGGTCTACGGGGTAAATCATGACATTTTGCGTCAATCCCACCAGATCATCTCCAACGCTTCCTGCACCACCAACTGCCTGGCACCCGTGGCCCAGGTGCTGCACCGCGAACTGGGCATCGAAAGCGGCCTGATGACCACCATCCATGCCTACACCAACGACCAGAACCTGACCGACGTCTACCACACCGACCCCTACCGCGCGCGCTCGGCCACCCAGAACATGATCCCGAGCAAGACCGGCGCCGCCGAAGCGGTCGGCCTGGTGCTGCCGGAACTGGCGGGCAAGCTGACCGGCATGGCCGTGCGGGTGCCGGTGATCAACGTATCGCTGGTGGACCTGACCGTGCAGTTGAAGAAAGACGCTACCGCCGAGGAAGTCAACGCGCTGCTCAAGGAAGCCAGCCAGCACTCGAAGATCCTCGGCTACAACACCCTGCCGCTGGTTTCCAGTGACTTCAACCACAACCCGCTGTCGTCGATCTTCGACGCCAACCACACCAAGTCCAGCGGCAAACTGCTGAAAGTGCTGGCCTGGTACGACAACGAGTGGGGCTTCTCCAACCGCATGCTGGACAACTGCCTGGCGCTCTGCAACGCCGAATAATCTTTTGTGGGAGGGGCGGTTCGACTTGCTCCCGATGGCGGTGTATCAGTCATGCATGTGTTGACTGACATTCCGTAATCGGGAGCAAGCCGCTCCCACATTTGATCGGTAGAGGCCCAGAGAAACAGCCACTTGCCATTTGTGCTGATGATACGCATTATCATTAACTACAAATCGGTCCGGTATCGCTGTGAGCCAATCTCGCTTCAACCAAGTCTTTCTCACCCAACGGGTGATTCTGCTACGCACCTTGCAGCGGATGGTGAACAACCACAGCACCGCCGAGGACCTGTTGCAGGAAACCTACCTGCGCGTGACCCGGGCCCTGGGCGAGCGGCCGATCGATCACCTCGAACCCTTCGTCTACCAGACCGCGCGCAACCTCGCGCTGGATCACTTGCGTTCCCGCAGGATACAGGCGCGCACACTGCAGGAAGATGTCCCGCTGGACGTCCTGCAAAGCGTCGCCGCCCCCATCAGCACGCCCGAAGACGCGACCCAGGCCGAGCAACTGCTTGAGCACCTGAGCATCAGCCTCGGCCAATTGAGTGCCCGCCAGCAACGGATTTTCATCCTCAGCCGCCTGCACGGTTGCAGTTACCAGGAGATTGCCGATCAATTGGAAGTGTCCTTGAGCACGGTGCAAAAGGAACTGAAATTGATCATGGCCATCTGTGTAGGTGTGGCCGAACGGCTGGATCAGCCTTAAGCTTCACCCGACAGAAATGTCGACCCAGGCTGTAGGAAAGATAAATAGAACGTGGCGAAGACCCGAGGCACACCGTGACCGACCCGAATAAACTGCGCCCCCATGCGCTGGCTCATGAGGTGTTGCAAGACCCGGCGATGGACCAGGCCCTCGACTGGCTGATCGCCCTGCAGTGCCCGCAACCCGGGCAGCAGGCCGCGTTCGAAGCCTGGCTGGCCGGCGATCCGGCACGCGTCCGTGCCTTCGGCAAAGCCCAGGCCGCCTGGGGCGGGGCGCCCGTCCACAGCGCCGCCGTCGCGCTGTCCGCACCGCGCAAACCCGGGGCCTGGCGCCGCATCAAACCGCATTGGAAACCACTGGCCACCGCCGCCGTGTTGATGCTCGGGCTGTTCAGCTTCAGCAACCTGCCGGTACGCCTGCAAGCTGACCACCTCACCGTGGTGGGTGAGCGCCAGCGCCTGCAATTGGATGAGGGCTCGAACGTCCTGCTGAACACCGATTCGGCGTTCTCCAGCACCACCCGGGATCACCAGCGCATCGCCCGCCTCTACCAAGGCGAAGCGTTTTTCGAGGTAACGCCCAACCGCGGCCTGCCCCTGGAAGTCGACGCCGGCCCGGTGCGCGCCAGCGTGCGCGACACCGCATTCGCCGTGCGCTACCTCAACGGCGAAGCGCA
This sequence comes from Pseudomonas sp. Pse79, assembly GCF_024519615.1. Lineage (NCBI taxonomy): Bacteria > Pseudomonadati > Pseudomonadota > Gammaproteobacteria > Pseudomonadales > Pseudomonadaceae > Pseudomonas > Pseudomonas sp. Pse79. Next base: position 29,232 of record NZ_JALJRR010000010.1, on the reverse strand, counting down.
GGTGCAGGTGCAGCGCGGCGACGTCGACCTGAGCAACACCTTCGACGATGCCCGCGTGCGCCTGAGCGCTGGGCAAAGCATCCGCATCGGTCCCAACGGCTTCGGTCAACCCGCCAGGCTCGACGCCAACAAGGACCTGGCCTGGGTCCAGGGCCGGTTGATCTTCGAAAACCGCCCGATGAGCGAAGTGCTCGCCGAATTGCGCCGCTACTACCCCGGCTGGATCGTCAACACCAACGACCAACTCGCCAGCGTCGCCGTCACCGGCAACTACCGCCTCGACCAACCGTTGGACGTAGTGCGTTCCCTGGCCCACATCACCTCGGCCAAGCTCTCTGAATACCCGGCCTTGGTGATCCTGAACTAAATGAGAATTATTTTTACTCGATAGACCTCGGCTGTACGTCTCGTCTTAGCCAATGCAACTGATTCCTATTTGAACCAGTGCGCAACTATAAGACTCGTACTTCCGGAGCGCTCTCGATGTCCTCTCGTTTCAATCGCCGGTCTTCTTCACCCGTGCTGTCCTTGCTGACCGCCGCCCTCCTGCTGGTCGGTACCCCGCTGACGGCCGCCGCCGCCGAACCGACCGCCCGCAGCCACGGCAACTACAGCTTCAGCATCGAACAGCAGCCACTGGTTTCGGCACTCAATGCCTTCACCGCCGTGACCGGCTGGCAAGTCGGCCTGCCGGCGGAGCTGGGCCAGGGCGTGTCGTCCCCTGGCGTGCGCGGTGCGCTGTCGCCGGAAAAAGCCCTGGAGCGCTTGTTGGTGGGGACCAACCTGAGCTACCGCAAACTCGGCAACAGCAACATCGTCCTGGAAAAGCGCGCTGCCGGCGGTGTCCTCAACCTGCAACAGGTGACCATCAGCGCCACCCGTAACGAGCAGGACGTCAACAGCGTACCGAACACCGTCAGCGTGCATGATCGCCAAACGCTGGACCGCCAGAACGTCAACACGATCCGCGAGCTGGTGCGTTACGAGCCGGGCGTCTCGGTCGGTGGCGCCGGCACCCGTGCCGGCAATGCGGGCTACAACATTCGCGGTATCGACGGCGACCGCATCCTCACCCAGGTCGATGGCGTGGAAGTGCCGGACAACTTCTTCAACGGCCCCTACGCCAAGACCCGTCGCAACTACGTCGACCCGGAAATCGTCAAGCGCGTGGAAATCCTGCGCGGCCCGGCGTCGGCCCTGTATGGCAGCAGCGCCATCGGCGGCGCGGTGAGCTATTTCACCCTCGACCCGGACGACATCATCAAGCCCGGCCAGGACGTCGGCGCCCGCCTCAAGACCGGCTACAGCTCCGCCGACGAGAGCTGGCTGACCTCCGCCACCGTCGCCGGCCGCGTACAGGACGTCGACGGTTTGCTGCACCTGAGCCAGCGCAACGGCCATGAAACCGAAGCCTACGACGGCAACAACGCCACCGGCCTGGCCCGCACCGGCGCCAACCCCGAGGAGGCGCGCACCACCAACGTGTTGGCCAAACTGGGCTGGAACTATGGCGATGACAACCGTCTGGGCCTGACTTACGAGAAGTACAAGGACGATCGCGACGTCAACCTGAAGAATGCCGTGGGTGGCCCGTTCGTCGGTGGTCAAGGTTTCAATCTCTACCGTGATCGCCGAGGCAACGACACCATCACCCGCGAACGTTTCGGCCTGGAAAACACCTTTGCCTTCGACTCGCCCGTGACCGATCGCATCAAGACCAGTCTCAATTACCAGATCGCCAAGACCGACCAGAGCACCGCAGAAATCTACCAGGCCGGCCGTCGGGTATTGCGCACCCGCGACACGCTTTATGAAGAAAAACAGTGGGTATTCGATGCCCAGCTGGACAAGGCATTCAGCGTCGGCGAAACCGATCACCAAGTGACCTACGGCACCACGCTCAAGCAGCAGAAAGTCACCGGCTCCCGCGAGGGCGCGGCCACTTGCCTTGCCGTCGGCGCCGGTTGCACAGCCATTGGCGCGCCCAGCCCAACGGCCAGCGACAGCGTGAAGAAGGCCAGCGACTTCCCCGACCCGACCATCAACACCTATTCGTTGTTTGCCCAGGACCAGATTGCCTGGGACAAATGGACCTTCCTGCCCAGCCTGCGTTATGACTACACCCAGCTCAAACCCAAGCTGACTCAAGCGTTCCTCAGTACCGTCAACCCGACCGGCCAATACCCGGTGAGCGACAAGGAAAAAACCTGGCACCGTGTCACCCCCAAGTTTGGCCTGACGTATGCCCTGACCGATCACTACACCCTGTTTGGCCAATACGCCGAAGGCTTCCGCACCCCCTCGGCCAAGGCGCTGTACGGACGCTTTGAAAACCTGAACCTGGGCTACACCGTCGAGCCCAACCCCGACCTCAAGCCGGAAACCAGCAAAGGCATTGAAACCGGGATTCGCGGCAAGTTCGCCGCAGGGTCCTTCGACATCGCGGTGTTTTACAACAAGTACCGCGATTTTATCGACGAAGACAACGCGGTCGTCGGCGGCACCGTCGAACAGTTCCAGGCCGTCAATATCAAGCGCGCAACCATCAAGGGCGCGGAAGCCAAGGGCCGCTTGAACCTCGACGCCTTCGGGGCGCCTCAGGGCCTGTATACCCAGGGGTCGATTGCCTACGCCTACGGGCGCAACGACGACAGCGGCGAGCCACTGAACAGCGTCAACCCACTCAAAGGCGTATTCGGCCTGGGTTACGAACAGGACAACTACGGTGGCCTGCTGAGCTGGACCCTGGTGAAGAAACAAGACCGTGTCGACAGCAAGACCTTCTTCGCGCCCGACGGCGACAGCGCCAACGGCCCGTTCAAGACCCCAGGCTTCGGCATCCTCGACCTGACCGGCTTCTATAAAGTCACCCACGACGTGACCCTCAACGCCGGCCTCTACAACCTGACCGACAAGAAGTACTGGAACTGGGATGACGTGCGCAGCTACGACAGCGTCGGCGAAGCCGGTGTCACCGGCCCGGCCAACCTCGACCGCCTGACCCAGCCCGGTCGCAACTTTGCGATCAATGTGATCTGGGACATCTGATCAATCCGCCTCGCCTCGCCGGAATCAATCACCGGCGAGGTGAGGATTTTTTACTGTGCCGCGTCTTCTTGTTCGTCTAGTTACTAACCGCCCAGCCATGCCTCAGGGCAACACGGCGCTCCCTTCACAAGGACTTTGTCATGACCGCTTCGCCTTCCGCAGAACGCCCAAGCCTGCGCTCCCAGCGCCTGAACCAGATCACCAGCGAGCCGCACACCCGGCTCGATGCGCTGGTCAAGGCGCACGCGCCGTTTGAAACCCAGCCCAACTTCGCGCGCTTCGTGGTGGCGCAGTACCTGTTCCAATCGGAACTGGTGGCGCTGTACAACGATGCCGCGCTGATCAAGATCGTCCCCGACCTGGCCGAGCGCTGCCGCGCCGACGCCGCCAGACTGGACCTGGCCGACCTGGACACTGACGTGCCGGCCGCCGTCCCCGGCGCCGTGCAGAACCCGAGCCAAGCCGAGGCCCTGGGCTGGTTGTTCGTCTCCGAAGGCTCCAAGCTGGGCGCGGCGTTCCTGATCAAGCGCGCCGTGGCCCTGGGCCTGAGCGAAACCTTCGGCGCCCGCCACCTCGGCGAGCCGGCCGGCGGCCGCGCCGACGGCTGGAAGCGCTTCACCCGCACCCTCGACGGCCTGGAATTCAGCGCCGAAGAAGAAGCCGATGTGGAAAAAGGTGCGCTCAATGCGTTTATGCGCTTCACGGTGTTGCTCGAACAGGCATACGCTACCGCCCCTGAACTGGCCTGATATTCGATTGAAATGCGTATTCGGTGGGAGGGGCGGTGCGACGATTCGACTTGCTCCCGATAGGGATGGGTCAGCCATGAAAGTGGTGGCTGACACGCCCCCCCCACACTTGGATCTCATGCCAAGCTGAATAATTGTTTTCCCCGACTTGCACACACCCATGACCGGCAAATCCCCATCCACCTCGAGAATCGCCCGGTTCCTCTTCGGCCTGCTGGCCTACGTCAGCCTGGGTATCGGGTTGGTGGCGATTGTCGTGCCGGGTTTGCCCACCACCGAATTCATCCTGCTGGCTGCCTGGGCCGCCACCAAAAGCTCGCCGCGCCTCAGCGCCTGGCTGGAAAACCACCGCCTGTTCGGGCCGATCCTGTTCAACTGGCGCAACGGCAAGATCATTGCGCGCCGCGCCAAAATCAGCGCCACCGTCAGCATGCTGCTCTGTGCCCTACTGATGCTGCTGACGCTCGATCACGGCTGGCCGATCTACCTCACCATCGCCGGAATGAGCCTGGGCAACCTGTGGATATGGTCCCGCCCGGAACGGCTTGCACGCCCCGTATAACGCGGGATGTAGGCGTTTTCCTACCGTTCATCGCCTCCCTCTCATGAAACCCCTGGCTACGCCGATGCTCCGGATAAGGCGCCGAATGGACTTGGCCCGGCTCGCATACCAACAAGCCCATCCGTGAGTGAACCTATGTTCGATACCCTCTCCATCCGCTTGAAAATCGTGCTGCTGTCCGGCCTCTGCCTGCTGGGAGTGATTGCGCTGGTGGTCGGCATGAATATTTACAATACCGCGCAGAACAATGCGCTGGTCAGCGACTCAAGCTCACGGATGCTCACCGCCAGTGTGCAACAACTGCTGCAAGCCAAGGCTGCCGAACAGGCGGTACAACTGCAGCGAACCTTCGGCGACAGCCTGGTGGCGCTGACCGCCCTCGCCGACCAGGTCAAAGACCTGCGCACCCTGGCCGCCAAGCGTTCCCTCGAACCCGGCGCGCTGCGTGAAGAACTCAACCAGAGCCTGAAAACCGCGTTTGAACGCAACAGCAAGGTGCTGGGGATATGGATGTCGTTCGAGCCCAATGCGCTGGATGGCAAGGACAGTGAGTTTGTCGACGACAAGGCGCGTGTCTCCAACGATAAAGGCCGTTTCTCCAGCTACTGGAGCCGCGCCGGCGGCGAAGGCTTGAACACCATCATGGTCGAAGAGGACCTGAACAAAACCACCCTCAACCTCAACGGCACCCCCTACAACATCTGGTACACCTGCCCACGGGACACCCGTCGCGCTTGCCTGCTGGACCCGTATGAAGACACGGTGGGCGGCAAGACTGTACTGATGACCACCATCGCCCTGCCGTTGCTGGTAGACGGCAAACTCATCGGCGTCCTAGGCGTCGACATTGCCCTCAATGCCTTGCAAGCCAGCACCGATGCCGCGCAGAAAGACCTGTTCAACGGTATGGCGCAGTTGGAGATTATCTCCAGCACCGGTTTGATCGCCGCCTACAGTGGCGAACCGGCCAAGGTCGGCAAGAACTTGATCGACACCCTGGGCGCCGAAGGCAAAGAGATCGTGCAACTGCTGGGCAGCGACAACCGCACGATTCTCGAACAGGACAACACCATTCGCGCGGTGTACCCGCTCAAACCGCTTGCCGACGCCAAGTCCTGGGGCATAGTGATCAAGCTGCCCAAGGCGGTACTGCTGGCCGATAACGTCAAGCTGCAAGCCGTACTCGACAAGGCCCAGGCCAGCGGCACGCTCAAGGCCTTGCTGGTCGCGGCCGTCGCCGCATTGCTCGGCCTGCTGCTGGTCTGGCTGACCGCCACCGGCGTGACCCGGCCGATCAACAGCGTGGCCGCCATGCTCAAGGACATCGCCAGCGGCGACGGCGACCTCACCCAGCGCCTGGCCTACTCCAAGAAAGACGAGCTGGGCGAACTGGTGACCTGGTTCAACCGTTTCCTCGACAAGCTGCAACCGACCATCGCGCAGATCAAGCAAAGCATCAGCGAAGCCCGTGGCACGGCGGACCAGTCTTCGGCCATTGCACGCCAGACCAGCGAAGGCATGCAGGTGCAGTTCCGCGAGATCGACCAGGTGGCCACGGCGTCCAATGAAATGAGCGCCACCGCCCATGACGTCGCCAACAGCGCCTCCAACGCCGCCAGCGCGGCGCGCGGGGCCGATCAGTCGGCGCGCGAAGGCATGTCGATCATCGAGCAGAGCACCCGCGATATCACCACCCTCGCCGACGAAGTCAGCAAGGCCGTAAGCGAAGTCGAAGCACTGGCCGTCAACAGCGAGCAGATCGGTTCAGTGCTGGAAGTGATTCGCAGCATTGCCGAGCAGACCAACCTGCTGGCGCTCAACGCCGCCATCGAAGCGGCACGCGCCGGGGAAAGCGGGCGCGGGTTTGCGGTAGTGGCCGACGAAGTACGCAACCTGGCCAAGCGCACCCAGGATTCGGTGGAGGAAATCCGCCAGGTGATCGAACGCATCCAGAGCGGCACCCGTGGCGTGGTGGCGACCATGCATTCGAGCCAACAGCAGGCCCAGAGCAATGCCGGACAGATCCATCAGGCCGTGCAGGCGTTGGGCAAGATCAGCGACGCGGTGACGGTGATCAGCGACATGAACCTGCAGATCGCCAGCGCCGCCGAACAACAGAGCGCAGTGGCCGAAGAGGTCAACCGCAATGTGTCGGCGATCCGCACCGTGACCGAAACCCTCACCGGCCAGGCCACGGAATCGGCGGCGATCAGCAGCCAACTCAATGCACTGGCGACTCAACAGATGAAGTTGATGGACCAGTTCAGGGTGTAAACAACACTGTAGGAGCGAGCTTGCTCGCGAAGAACGTCAACGATCACGCGTGCATCCTGGATAAACGCGGCGTCCTTGAGTTTTTCGCGAGCAAGCTCGCTCCTACAGGCCGGTCCAGGCCGTGACAAACGCCGCTACATCCTCGATCACGCGTGCATCCTGGATGAACGCGGTGTCCTTGAGTTTTTCGCGAGCAAGCTCGCTCCTACAGGCCGGTCCAGGCCGTGACAAACGCCGCCACATCCTCTTTCGGCGCGGTACGCGGTGGGTTCTGCGGCGTGCCCAGGTAGAGGAAGCCAATCACTTCCTCGCCCTCTTTCAGTCCCAGCCCCTTGGCCACATGGGCCGAGTAGGACAAGTCCCCGGTGCGCCACACCGCGCCAATCCCCTGGGCGTAGGCCGCCAGCAGGATGCCATGGGCGGCACAAGCCGCCGCCAGCAATTGCTCGGATTTCGGCACCTTGAAGTGTTCCTGCAGGCGGGCAATCACCACTACGACCAGCGGCGCGCGCAACGGGCCGTTCTGGGCCTTGTCGAGGACGGCCTGCGGCGCGTCGGGGTCTTGCAGGCGGGCGGCTTCGACCAGCAACGTGCCCATCTGCTCACGGGCCGCGCCTTCCACGGTGAGGAACCGCCAAGGACGCAGCTGGCCGTGGTCGGGCGCACGCATGGCCGCGGCGAACAGCACATCACGCTGCTCCTGGGTCGGTGCCGGTTCCAGCAGGCGCGGCACGGAAACACGGTTGAGCAAAGCGTCGAGAGCCTGCATTGGCCACCTCCAGAAAAAAATGTGCGGTCATTCTAGCGGGAATGGACCGGGATGCCATCAAACGATAATTGCTCTTATTCAAACCGCCCCGCCCTGTTAGACTTTGCGACCTTATTTTCCGCCTTTGCTCAGGAAACTCGATGCTCCGTTCGCTTCTTCGCCTGTCTGCAGGACTGATGGCCATGAGCCTGGTTGCCTGCGACGACGCCCCCCGGTTTACCCAGGCTGAGCCGGGGGAAGCGCGGGCCGGCGGGGCAACGACGGTGAACAAACACGGCCAGAACGCCTTTTCCCTACCCTCGGCCAACCTGTCGCCAACCCGCCGCCTGGATTTCAGCGTCGGCAACAGTTTCTTTCGCAGCCCCTGGGTGATCGCGCCTTCCACCACCACCGCGCGCGACGGCCTGGGGCCGCTGTTCAACACCAATGCCTGCCAGAACTGCCATATCAAGGACGGCCGTGGCCACCCGCCGCTGGCCGACGCGCAGAACGCCGTGTCGATGCTGGTGCGCCTGTCGATCCCGGATGCGCCGCCGTATGCCAAGCTCATCGAGCAACTCGGCGTAGTGCCCGAGCCGGTCTACGGTGGGCAGTTGCAGGACATGGCCGTACCCGGCGTGACGCCGGAGGGCAAGGTGCGGGTCGACTACACGCCGGTCAACGTCACGTTCACGGACGGCAGCGTCGTCGAACTGCGCAAGCCCAACCTGCAGATCACCCAACTCGGTTACGGCCCGATGCACCCGGACACGCGCTTCTCCGCACGCATCGCCCCGCCGATGATCGGCCTGGGCCTGCTCGAAGCGATTGCCGACGCGGATATCTTGCGCAACACCGACCCGAAGACCGCCGACAAAGACGCCATCGTCGGCCGCGCGAACTGGGTCTGGGATGACGCCCGGCAAAAAACCGTGCTCGGACGTTTCGGCTGGAAAGCCGGGCAACCCAATCTCAATCAACAGAACGTTCACGCGTTTTCGGGGGATATGGGCCTCACCACGTCGCTGAGACCGTTCGATGACTGCACCGACGCCCAGGTCGCCTGCAAACAGGCGCCCAACGGCAATGGCCCCGATGGCGAGCCGGAAGTCAGCGATAACATCCTGCGCCTGGTGCTGTTCTATACCCGCAACCTGGCAGTGCCCGTGCGCCGCGACGTCGACGCACCACAGGTGCTGGCCGGGAAGAACCTGTTCTACCAGGCCGGTTGCCAGGGGTGTCACACGCCGTCGTTCACCACGGCGACCAATGCTGCCGAACCTGAACTGGCCAACCAGGTGATTCGCCCCTACAGCGACCTGCTGTTGCATGACATGGGCGACGGCCTGGCCGACCACCGCACCGAATTCAAGGCCAGTGGCCGCGACTGGCGCACGCCACCGTTGTGGGGCATCGGCCTGACGCAAACCGTCAGTGGCCACACCCAGTTCTTGCATGACGGCCGCGCCCGCAACCTGCTGGAAGCCGTGCTCTGGCACGGCGGTGAAGCACAAGCGGCGCAGCAGCATGTGTTGTCCTTCAATGCCGAGCAGCGCGCTGCACTGCTGGCGTTCCTGAACTCTTTATAAGCTTCGCCCCACTTACAGAAGGGAGCTCGACATGTTCCGTCCCAAGTTGTTGTTCACCAGCCTGGCCGCCCTCGCGCTCGGTGCCTGCTCGCCGCAAGACCCGCAAGCGGTGACCTCGGCCGCCATCGCCAAGCAAGTGATCTTGCCGACCTACAGCCGCTGGGTGGAAGCCGACCGTCAACTGGCCGTCAGCGCCCTGGCGTACTGCCAGGGCAAGGAAAGCCTGGACACCGCTCGCGCCGACTTCCTTCACGCCCAAAAAGCCTGGGCCGAACTGCAACCGCTGCTGATCGGCCCGCTGGCCGAGGGTAACCGTTCGTGGCAGGTGCAGTTCTGGCCGGACAAGAAAAACCTGGTGGGTCGCCAGGTCGAGCAACTGGTCGCCGCCCAGCCGCAGATCGATGCGGCCGCCCTGGCCAAATCCAGCGTAGTGGTGCAGGGCCTGTCGGCCTATGAATACATCCTCTACGACGCCAAGACCGATATCGCCGACGCCGCGCAGAAAGCCCGCTACTGCCCGCTGCTGACCGCCATCGGCGAGCGCCAGAAAGCCCTGGCCGAAGAGATCCTGGCCAGTTGGAACAGCACCGACGGCATGCTCGCGCAGATGAGCAAGTTTCCCAACCAGCGCTACGCTGATTCCCACGAGGCCATTGCCGACCTGCTGCGCGTACAAGTGACCGCACTGGACACCCTGAAGAAAAAACTCGGCACGCCGATGGGCCGCCAGACCAAGGGCATCCCGCAGCCGTTCCAGGCCGACGCGTGGCGCAGCCAGTCGTCCCTGCGAAGCCTGGAAGCCAGCCTTGCCGCGGCTCAGACCGTGTGGGTCGGCGTCGACAACAAAGGCCTGCGTGGCTTGTTGCCGGCCGATCAAAAGGCCCTGGCCGAGAAGATCGACGCCGCCTATGCCGCGTCCCTGAAACTGTTCGCCAGCAACCAGCGCACCCTCAACGAATTGCTCGGCGATGACGCCGGACGCCAGCAGCTCAACGATCTCTACGACAGCCTCAACGTCGTCCACCGCCTGCACGAAGGCGAGCTGGCCAAGGCGCTGGGCATCCAACTGGGCTTCAACGCCAACGACGGTGACTGATGATGCTCAGGCGACAGGCTTTGGCCATTGGCAGCGCGTTGCTCGGCGCACTCACGCTGGGCGGCTGGACGTTGTTCAAGCAGAAAGACAAGGGCCCGCTGCTGCTGTCGGCGCGGGATGATGCAGACGGCAAACACTATGCTGTCGGTTATCGCCTGGACGGCCAGCGGGTGTTCGCCACCCAGGTCGGCCAGCGCTGCCACGACATCATCAACCACCCGACGCTGCCGATCGCGCTGTTTGTCGCCCGTCGCCCGGGCACCGAGAGTTACCTGATCGACCTGCGTGATGGCGCGCTGCTGCAAACCATCACCGCGAATGCAAACCGCCACTTCTATGGCCACGCGGTAATCCATAAAAGTGGCGACTGGCTGTACGCCACCGAAAACGACACCTCCGATCCGGGCCGTGGCCTGCTCGGGGTGTACCGGTTCGAAGGCGAACGGCTGGTGCACAGCGGCGAGATTTCCACCCATGGCATCGGCCCGCACCAGGTGGCGTGGATGCCCGACGGCGAAACCCTGGTGGTGGCCAACGGCGGCATCCGCACCGAAGCCGAAAGCCGCGTGGAAATGAACCTCAACGCCATGGAACCGAGCCTGGTGCTGATGCAACGCGACGGCAGCCTGATCAGCAAGGAAACCCTCGGCCAGCAGATGAACAGCGTGCGCCATATGGGCATCGCCAGCGATGGCACCATCCTTACCGGGCAGCAGTTCATGGGGCCGTCCCAGGAGCGCTCCGAGTTGCTTGCGATCAAGCGGCCGGGGCAGCCATTCATGGCGTTTGCGGTGGCCGACGAGCAGCTACAGGCAATGGCGCACTACACCGCCAGCGTCGCCGTACACAGCGAATTGCGCCTGGTCGCGTTGACCGCACCGCGCGGCAACCGCTTGTTTATCTGGCACATGGACAGTGGCGAGCTGCGCCTGGATGGGCCGTTGCCGGACTGTGCGGGCGTGGGTGCGGTGGCGGATGGGTTTGTCGTGACCTCCGGCCAGGGGCGCTGCCGGTTCTATGACTGCCGCCAGGCACAGCTGAGCGCAACACCGTTGGAATTGCCAGCCGGGCTTTGGGATAACCATCTGCATCTGGTCTGACGGTCAGGCTCGGCCCGCGCTGCGCCCGACGGCCAAATCGCTGGCGAAAAAAAAGGGCCTCGTCTCACAAGGCCCTTTTTGGGTGGTTTCGATCGTTTCAACTTTGTGGCCCCACCCCTCGAGACATCCCGAACATGAACAGCAGCAGGTCATGATCGGGCTTGACCGTCGCATTCGCCTTGGCGATGCGCGGCAGCAGGCATTGCCCGCTGCCTTGCACCGCACTGAGGACCTGTGTCCGAGGCTGTTCCCATGCAGCCAGGGCCAGGGCAGCAACGCCCAACGCCCCGACCAGAAACAGACCTCGAGCTATTTCTAGCTTCATTTGGTTAAACCCTTGATAGCGCTGCCAAACGCCGTCTCGTAAAAGTAGCTGAGTTTTGCCCAGTCGCCATCGCTCCACGACGAATGGCGGCGCAGTTGCAGCATGTCATGGGAGGCGGCTCGATAAGCGGTCAGGCGCTGGCGGCATTTCTCGAAGTCCAGCAGCGCGACTTCCACGTTGGCCGAGCCGGGCTCACCCGTGACGCGCACAAAGATATGCTTGATGTACAAGCAACCGTGTTGCCAGCGACCTTTGTGCATGCGCGCCAATGTCGCCGCCACCTCTTTGAGTACACGCTCGTGTACCGCTTCGCCGTACTGTTCACGGCCACCGGCGGCGTACCATTTTTCGATTTCGTCGAAACCGTCCAGCGAAGCCGTCACCAACAATGCTTTCCATTGGTGTTGCGGATCACGACGCGCCTCGCAGAACACCATCTCCGGTACCCGTACATTCAGCGCGCGCAGGCCTTTGAGAGCATCCCGTTCGCGCAACACCGTCGGGCGTCCAAACGGATGCAGCAAACTGCGGTAGATATGCCCGGTCTGACGTTTGCTGTAGAGCAAACGCCCGGTGGGCCCCATCACACGCTGCACGCCACTTTCACCGCCACGCCGACGATTAGGCTCTTCGACCCACTCGCCCTGCTGGCGCCAGAAATACTCAAATCGCTCTTCGGGAGCTACATGACTGCCTGCTACGCACTCAACTGCCATCCTGTTACCTCTTGCGCAATACATATACTCGCCACATGGCGTAGAGCGGAATGAAGTCCAGGGACTCCTGAACACGGAAACCGGCCTGCTCAAACTCTGCCTCGACAGTAGCAGCCGGTAACACGAACCGGTTTTGGTAACCTTCCTGCTCACCTTTCCTACGACGTTTTACTTCAGCACGCTTGCGTTTCCAGGCCTTGAAGTTGCCATCCACCCACAGCGAGATGATCACGCTGTCGCGGGTAACACGATGAAACTCCTGCAATATCCCCAAGCGGTGCTCAGGCTCACCAATGTGGTGCATCAGGCGCATGCAGAAGATGCTGTCGACCGCGTTATCAGGCAAATCGATATCAAAGGCGGATGTCTGCAAAGGGCGTACCCGTTTGACCACGTCCGGTGGCTGGGCGACCATCGCGACCTTCAACATCGACTCCGAATTATCGGCGCCGATGATCACCCGGTTGGGTTTTTCCGCCAGCAACGGCCAGAAACGCCCGGCCCCGCAAGGCAAGTCCAAGACCAGGCCAGGTTCACCGGCCATGGCCAGCGCACCGCGCGCCAACTGCTCGTCACGTTTGTGGGACAGCCGGCGAGCTAAATTATCCTGATGTTTGAGCAAATAATTCTGTGCATGCTCTTCGTCGTACTTATCGGAAAATTCGAGCTTGATCGGGGTAGGCATCTTACGTCTCCGTTTACTGATGCCTACGACCTTAAGTTGCAGACTGTGATCAATAGGTCAACTCGTTGTGAAAAACTTGTCCTGTCCAGATTCATACATGTCAAGACTTTACCGACACAAATGATAGCAACGGGCTATCTACGACGATTTACACTGATCGTTGCCAGCATAGCGGTAGCACACACGGTCAGGATTTGACCTGGCTCAGTTGGACATGAAAGCGGCAACCATTGGGTTCCATGGTGCTCAGGCTGACGCTCCAGCCTTGGTTTTCGCAGATCCTCTGCACCAGCGACAGCCCCAGTCCAAGGCCCTCGCCGCGTTTTTCGCTGCCGCGCACGAAGGGCTCGAACATGGCTTCGCGCTTGTCTTCAGGAATGCCGACGCCGGAGTCTTCCACCACAAAACCACTCGGTTCCAGGGTGAGCCGGATAAAGCCCTGCTCGGTGTAATGCAGTGCATTACGCAGCAGATTGCCCATCACCGCATGCAGGAAGGTGGTGTTATAGCGGGTATCCAGGGGGTTGCCCGGCTGGTAGATCAGTTGCAGGCCTTTTTGCTCGATCGGCTCACGCCAGATGCCGAGCAAATCATCCGCCACCTGGGTGAGGGTTACCCGGGGGGACATGGTGGCGTCGTTGTGTTGGGCGCGTGCCAGCATCAGGAAGGTCTGCACCAGTTCGCGCATTTCTTCGCAGGCCCTGGCGATGCGCAGCACCTGGTTGCGCCCACGCTCGTCGATGGCCGGGTTTTCCAGCAGCAGCTCGCAGGAACTGGCCAATACCATCAACGGCGTGCGCAATTCGTGGCTCACATCACTGGTAAACAACTGCTCGCGGGACAGCGCCTGGCGCAGACGGCCCAATGTGGCGTCGAAGGCCACGGCCAGCTCGCCCACTTCATCGGCGGCGTAATCCGGTGCCAGGGGCGGCGCCAGGCCGAGCAACTGGTCACGATGACGCACCTGGCGCGCCAGGCGCACCACCGGTGCCATCACCTTGCGGGCCAGCACCCAGCCGAGGAAGACCGCCAGCGCCAGGCTGAGCACGAAGCCCACCAGCACCACCGCGAACAGCACGCGCTCACGCTCTTCGAAATCGCTCTGATCTTGCAGCAGCACGTAACGCCGACCATCGACCACTTCGACCATGGCGTGGTACGACAACGCCTCGCGGAACACTTCATGAAAACCCGGTTCCAGGTGCCGCAGGTCCTTGGGCAGCTCGAAATCCCCGCGCCCGCCGCTGAAATAGAACAGCTGGTCCGGCTCGGGTCGGTGGCTCCAGTCCTCGACGCTGTCCATCAGCAGCAGGCGCTGCAAGTCGCCGCCCAGACCTGCCGAAATCAGCTTCTCTTCCACCAGATGCACCGTCGCGATGATCCCCATCGCGAAGGCGCCCGCCACCAATGCGCTCATCAAGGCAAAGGCGATGATGATCCGCTGGGCAAGGCTTTGCTTAAACTCCATCACGACCCTCGGCCAGGCGGTAACCCACACCGTGTACCGTTTGCAGCAATGGTTTGGCGAAAGGTTTATCGATCACTTGGCGCAACTGGTGGACGTGACTGCGCAGGCTGTCACTGTCGGGGCAATCATCCCCCCATAGGGCTTCTTCGAGAATTTCCCGACGCAGCACATGGGGACTTTTCTGCATCAACACCGCCAGCAGCTTCAGGCCCACCGGGTTGAGCTTGAGCAGGCGCCCTTCGCGGGTGACTTCCAGGGTATCGAGGTCGTAATGCAGGTCGGCCACCTGCAGGGCACGGCGTCCGCCCCCCTGGGCGCGGCGCAGCACGGCTTCGATGCGCGCGGCCAGTTCCGACAGGGCAAACGGTTTGAGCAAGTAGTCATCAGCGCCGGACTTGAAACCCTGCAGGCGGTCATCCAACTGGTCGCGGGCGGTGAGCATGATCACCGGCGTATCGCGGCGCGCATCTTCGCGCAGGCGTTTGCACAGGGTGTAGCCATCGATGCCGGGCAGCATGATGTCGAGTACGATCAGGTCGTAGTGCTCGGTGGCAGCCAGGTGCAGGCCCGACAAACCGTCCTGCGCGCAGTCCACGGTGTAACCTTTGAGCCCCAGATAATCGGCCAGATTGGCCAAAATATCGCGGTTGTCTTCAACCAATAAAATTCGCATGGGCAGTGTCTCCGTACTTTCGTGCCAGCCGTGTGTTGGCTCGCGCAGCTTAAGGCCTAGTGGGGCTCAGGGATAGAGCTGAGCGCTGCGCAGATAAACGATTTCAACCGATTAAAGAGTTGAACGAGTTTTTCACTATAGCTTCACAAACTGACTACAGTGCCAGGTCGAAGATCGCCCCCATCGATCTAAGGAAGTTGGACATGGGGTTTCTCAAAACAGCGCCTATGCGCTATTTGCTGTTGGTAACCGGTGCCTGGCTGGTTGTTTTCCTGCTCACCCGCAGCGTACTGCTCATTACGCATCTGGATGAAGTCGGCGGCAATCTGCTGCCGGTGTTTGGCGTGGGCCTGCTCTATGACCTGGCTTTTCTAGCCTATGCCGCCCTCCCTCTGGGGCTGTACCTGTTGCTGTGTCCGCCCGCGCTGTGGCGTCGCCGTGGCCATCGCTGGTTCCTGCAGGCAGTGCTCACCGTCAGCCTGTTCGCGATGCTGTTCACCTCGGTGGCCGAATGGCTGTTCTGGGATGAATTCGGCGTGCGCTTCAACTTTATCGCCGTCGACTACCTGGTGTACTCCGACGAAGTACTGAACAACCTGCTGGAATCCTACCCCATCGGCAAGTTGCTCAGTTTGCTGGCGATGCTGGCCATCGTGTTGAGCCTGGCCCTGCGCAAGCCATTCAATGCGGCAATGAACGCCCCGCTGCCGCCCATGCGCGGCCGTCTGTTGAATGCCTTGGCGCTGTTGGTCGTCGCGGGCCTGAGCCTGCAACTGATCAGCCAGGACAGCCCACGCGCCCAAGGCGGCAATGCCTACAAGAACGAACTGGCGAGCAATGGCCCGTATCAGTTTTTCGCCGCGTTCCGTAACAACGAGCTGGATTACTCACAGTTCTACAAGAGCCTGCCAACCGAGATCGTGGCCAAGCAGTTGCGCGCCGAACTCAGCGAGCCCAATGCGCGCTTCATCGGCCAGGACCCACTGGATATCCGCCGTGCCATCACCCACCCGGGCACGCTGCGCAAACCCAACATCGTGCTGGTGACCATCGAAAGTTTCAGCGCCAAATACATGGGCAGCAATGGCGACGGGCGCAACCTCACGCCGAATCTCGACGCCTTGCGTCAACAAAGCCTGTACTTCAACAACTTCTACGCCACCGGCACCCGCACCGACCGTGGCCTGGAGGCGATCACCCTGGCCATCCCACCGACGCCGGGACGCTCCATCGTCAAGCGCATTGGTCGGGAGAGCGGCTTCGCCAGCCTGGGGCAACAACTCACGGCCATCGGTTACGACAGCGTGTTTGTGTATGGCGGGCGCGGTTATTTCGACAACATGAACGCGTTTTTCAGCGGCAACGGTTATCGCGTCGTAGACCAGAGCAGCGTGCCCGAGTCAGAAATCTCGTTCAAGAATGCCTGGGGCATGGCGGACGAGGATCTGTACAAACAGACCCTGAAGCTGGCCGATGCCGACTACGCCAAGCAGCAGCCGTTCTTGCTGCAACTGATGACCACCTCCAACCATCGCCCCTACACCTACCCGGACGGGCGCATCGATATCAAATCCGGCAATGGCCGCGACGGCGCGGTGAAGTATACCGACCATGCCATCGGCCAATTCCTGGAAGCGGCGCGTCAGAAGCCATGGTTCGATAACACGATCTTCGTCTTCGTCGCCGACCACACCGCCGGCAGTGCAGGCCAGGAAGACCTGCCCATCACCAACTATCAGATTCCACTGTTCATCTATGCGCCGAAGCTGATCGACGCACGGGAATCGGCGCAACTGGCCAGCCAGATCGACCTGGCGCCGACCCTGCTGGGCCTGATCAACCTGAGCTATGAATCGACCTTCTTTGGCCGTGACCTGTTGCAGGACAACCCATTGCCCCCTCGGGTCGTGGTCGGCAACTACCAGCACCTGGGGCTGTTCGACGGCAAAAACCTGGCGATTCTCAGCCCACGCCAGGGCCTGCGTCGCCACGACGAGGCGCTGGGTAAAAGCCAGGAGTTGCGGGTCGGCAGCGATGACCCGCTGATCCAGCGGGCAATCACCTACTACCAGGCCGCCAGTTATGATTTCAAACAACAACTGCTGAGCTGGAAAGCGCCCAAGGAAGAGGCCCCGGCATTAAGCACGCGCTAACCAAAACGTCCCGTACAGCCGAGTACGGGACTTTTTTATCAGGGTTTACCATGCAATCCCCACCTGTTGTTCTGGTTTCCAAACCTCTCAATTTCTGGCTGTGCCTGGGCATCCCCGCCGGCGCTGTGCTGCTGATGCTATTGCTGCAGCTGACATCGCTGGACATGGACCTCGCCAAGCAGTTCTACAGCGCTGCGGGTGGCGGCTTCATCGGGCGTTACAGCTTCTTCCTCGAAGACATCCTGCATGACCGCGCCAAACAGATGGTCATCCTGTTCTCGGTGCTGGCCATTCTGGGGTTTGCCGGTACCTTTATCCTCCAGCGCCTCAAGCCGTACCGCCGCGAACTGGGCTGCCTGGTGTTGTCCCTGGGGCTGGCCACGGCGTTCGTCTCGCCGTTGAAAACCGTCACCGCCGTGCAATGCCCGTGGAGCCTCAAGGAGTTCGGTGGCCAGGAAACCTACAGCGAACTGCTGAGCCCTCGCCCGCCCACCGATAAACCTGGGCGCTGCTGGCCCGGCGGGCATGCGGCAACCGGGTTCGCCCTGTTCGCCTGGTTCTTTGCGCTACGGGATCGCCGGCCGCGGATGGCACGCAAGGCGTTCATCTTTGCCGTGGCGCTGGGCAGCGTGTTTTCCGTGAGCCGCATGGCGCAGGGCGCGCACTTCTTTTCCCACAATGTGTGGACGGCGATTTTCTGTTGGCTGATCTGCCTGGGGCTGTACTGCCTGATACTCTATCGGCCATCGAAGGTCAGGGTGTCAGAAGTGCGTGCATTGAATACGTAGACCGGCCAACCACTTCAGTTACCTCCCTCCCTTTACGCACCCGCATAAAAAAACCCCGCCTGCATCGCTGCAGGCGGGGTTTTTCAGTCGCCGGGTAAGGCTGGCTTACATCATGCCGCCCATGCCACCCATGCCGCCCATGTCTGGCATACCGCCGCCAGCCGAGCCTTCTTTCTTCGGTGCTTCAGCAACAGCTGCTTCGGTGGTCAGGATCAGACCGCCGATGGAGGAAGCTGCTTGCAGCGCCGAACGAGTCACCTTGGTAGGGTCCAGGATGCCCATTTCGATCATGTCGCCGTATTCGCTGGTTGCCGCGTTGTAACCGAAGTTACCTTTACCGTTCTTCACAGCGTTAACCACAACGCTTGGCTCGTCGCCGCTGTTGGCAGCGATCTGACGCAGCGGTGCTTCAACGGCACG
Source organism: Pseudomonas sp. Pse79 (assembly GCF_024519615.1). Lineage (NCBI taxonomy): Bacteria > Pseudomonadati > Pseudomonadota > Gammaproteobacteria > Pseudomonadales > Pseudomonadaceae > Pseudomonas > Pseudomonas sp. Pse79. The sequence continues at coordinate 10,838 of NZ_JALJRR010000010.1, read as the reverse complement.
ACGCAGTACAGCGATACCCACGTCCTGATCGGCGTTGTCGCCTTTCAGGTCCAGGATGGCTTCCAGGGCGCGGATCAGTGCAACACCACCGCCAGGTACCACGCCTTCTTCAACGGCTGCGCGGGTTGCGTGCAGGGCGTCTTCAACGCGGGCTTTCTTCTCTTTCATTTCAACTTCGGAGCCAGCGCCAACCTTGATCACTGCAACGCCGCCGGACAGCTTGGCCAGACGCTCTTGCAGTTTTTCACGGTCGTAGTCCGAGGAAGTTTCGGCAACCTGGGCACGGATCTGAGTGATGCGCGACTGGATGTCCTGATCTACGCCAGCACCGTCGACGATGATGGTGTTTTCCTTGGAGATGGTCACGCGCTTGGCGCTGCCCAGGTTTTCCAGGGTGGCGCTTTCCAGGCTCAGGCCGATCTCTTCGGAGATAACGGTACCGCCGGTCAGAACGGCGATGTCCTGCAGCATGGCCTTGCGACGGTCGCCGAAGCCTGGAGCCTTGACGGCTGCAACCTTGACGATGCCACGCATGTTGTTCACAACCAGAGTCGCCAGGGCTTCGCCTTCAACGTCTTCGGAAACAATCAGCAGTGGGCGGCCGGCCTTGGCAACGGCTTCCAGCACCGGCAGCATTTCGCGGATGTTGGAGATCTTTTTGTCGACCAGCAGGATCAGCGGGCTTTCCAGCTCGGCAACCATGGTTTCTGGCTTGTTGACGAAGTACGGGGACAGGTAGCCACGGTCGAACTGCATGCCTTCTACAACCGACAGTTCGTTTTCCAGGCCAGTGCCTTCTTCAACCGTGATCACGCCTTCTTTACCGACTTTTTCCATGGCTTCGGCAATGATGTCGCCGATGGAGTTGTCGGAGTTGGCGGAGATGGTACCCACCTGAGCGATAGCCTTGGTGTCAGCGCATGGCTTGGACAGGTTTTTCAGCTCTTTGACGATGGCGATGGTCGCCTTGTCGATGCCGCGTTTCAGGTCCATCGGGTTCATGCCGGCAGCGACGGCTTTCAGGCCTTCGTTGACGATCGACTGAGCCAGAACGGTAGCGGTGGTGGTGCCGTCGCCTGCGTCATCGTTGGCACGGGAGGCAACGTCTTTGACCAGCTGCGCGCCCATGTTCTCGAAACGGTCTTCCAGTTCGATTTCTTTGGCGACGGAAACGCCGTCCTTGGTGATGGTCGGAGCGCCGAAGCTCTTCTCGATGATCACGTTACGGCCTTTAGGGCCCAGGGTCGCTTTTACTGCGTCAGCCAGGACGTTGACACCGGTGAGCATTTTCTTGCGGGCGGAATCGCCGAATTTAACTTCTTTAGCAGCCATTATCGATATTCCTTAAATACTTTGTAGTAACGGGAAAATGAGCGGGGAAATCAGCCTTCCAGAACGGCGAGAATCTCGTTCTCAGCCATGACCAGCAGGTCTTCGCCGTCGACTTTCACAGTGTTGCTGCCGGAGTAAGGACCGAATACAACCTTGTCACCGACTTTAACGGCCAGCGCACGTACTTCACCGTTTTCCAGAGTCTTGCCTGGGCCTGCAGCGACGATCACACCGTGGTTGGCTTTTTCAGCAGCCGAACCTGGCAGAACGATACCGCCAGCGGTTTTCTTTTCTTCTTCGCTGCGACGGATAACGACGCGGTCGTGCAGAGGACGAAGCTTGCTCATTGTCGATCTCTCCTAATTGTGTTTTTCATCGGCCGGTGTCAGTACCGGCAGGTTAAATCCGGCGGGGCCGGTCGCGGTTCGCAGGGCGAAACGCGGAAGTCTGTCTGGTGTCGCCACCAGAAACCTTGCGGTGACCGTTACATAAGGGCGCATCAGCTTATTACAAGGGGCCGGCGATGAATTTTTTTGCGTCTGCCGGCCCTTAAAAACAACACAGCCCCCGAAGGGGCCGCGCCAGTGAAGCGGTTATTTGCTGTCGCGATGCTCGAACTCACCTTCGATCACATCACCTTCTCGCCCCAACGGCTGGCGCGGAGCCGGGCCGCCACGGGGTTGCAGGTCGTCGGCGAACGCGCGCTGGCGAATCGCAGCCTCTTCGGCGCGCTGGCGCATCTTGCCCGCCAGCAGCTTGCGGGTGAACGGCAGCAGCATGACCAGGCCGAGCACATCGCTGATGAAGCCTGGCAGGATCAACAGGCCACCGGCCAGGGCCATCATCAGCCCTTCGAGCATGGTTTGAGCCGGCAATTCGCCGCGATTCAGGCTTTCACGGGCACGCAGCGCCGTGGCCAGACCGGCGACGCGCAGCACCAGAACGCCGAGCATCGAGCCGAGAATGATCAGCAGCAGTGCCGGGAAAAACCCGATCGCACCACTGACTTTTACGAATACGAACAGCTCCAACACCGGGAACAGCAGAAAGAGCAATAAAAAAGGGCGCATCAAATGGTTTCCTCAACGCAAGATTGCCTTGCCAGTCCACCTTAGATGACGTCGCCATTTCGTGAATTCAAGCTTCAGCGGCGCTTTTTTTCGGCCAGACCTCAGCATGAGCCAAGGAAACCAGGGCCTCGCGCACTTGTGTCGGCGTGTTGCAAGACTCGGCGAACGGCAACCAGTGCAGCGCATGCCCTATGCGCAGGTGCATGCCTTCGCTGTCGATCCCGGCCAGTTGCGCCGGCTCGTGTGTGGGCAAGCCGGCTAACTCGACGTAATGAGCGATGGCCTTGGAGTGGTCGGCGTTCATGTGCTCGACCATGCTGCGCTCGGCCGGGCCGGCGAACGGGTTGGCCAGGGTCAACCGGTCAAGCCAGTGAATCGCGCCAAAGCCGCCGATATAGCGGTGACGTACCGGCTTGAGTACCCAGAAGTCGAAGTCGTGGGCCTGGTGATAGTTGGCCGATTCGGGGAAGTAGCGGTAATAGCGTTCGGCGGCCGCTTCAATCGCGGCGGCGTCGTGCAATTGCTCGGCTTCGGCCAGGTAGGTCAGGCGCCCCACTGCCTGCACGTCATCCGCTTCACGCTCGCCGACCAGCAGCGAACACTTAGGGTCTTTCTGCAGGTTATGGGTGTGCTGGGCGATCCGGCTGATCAGGATCAGCGGCCGGCCTTGCTCGTCCAGGCAATACGGCACGACCGAACCGAAGGGAAAACCGGGCATGGCTTTGGACAATGTGGAGAGGGCCCCACGGTATTCCTTGAGCAACAGCTCTCGGGCGTTCTTGGCAACGTGCGCGCTCAACGTATGACTCCTCGGGAATTCAGTCGCCCATAGCGTATGGGAATGGATCTCAAGCCAAGGTAATCAATATCCGCGCAGGTTGCCAGCGGGCACGAAGCGGATTACCAGGCCACGCCAAACCCTGCGGTGTAGCGGGTCTTGCTCAAGCTGCTTTCCGAGTCGCCGCTGATCACGTCACGCTCGGCCTTGAGATTGAGCGACGCCCACTCGGTGACCTTGTAGCGCAGGCCCATTTCCGCATCGAGGGCATACTCGGCCGGCCCGCCGATAGGCTTGCCCAACTCGCCGGAGGTGAAGAATTCAACCGTCTTGCCGATCAGGTAGCGGTTGTAGTCCCACTTCATGGCCAGGGAATAGAAGTTGTCCTTGCCGCCATCGGAATATTCGTAATCGGTGCGGTTGACCAACGAACCCAGGGAGAACGCGCCGAGCTCATCGTCCCAGAATTGGTAGCCCGGGCCGGTGCCGACAGTGCGTTGGCGGGACAGGTCTTCGACCCTGTCGCGCTTGTAGGTCAAGCGGCCCTGCCAGAACCAGTGCTCGGTGATGAAGCGGTCGAGGTCGTATTCCAGGGACCAGTTGTCGGTGGTGGTGACGTCGTCCTGGAACTCGCGGTTGTACTCGCCCTGCCCGGTGTGGCGCCATTGGCCGTGGCGGGCGGAGGTTTTGAAGTCGATGTCGTAGTCGTTGGTGTCTTTTTCGGCGCGCCTGTAGTCCAGCGCCATGTCGACATTGCCTTTCCACACCAGGTCTTCGATCACCGGCTTGGGCTTGATGATCTGCTGGATGCTGGCCAGTTCCACGGTCTTGGGCGCCTCGCCATTGGCCAGCACCACTTTGCCATCAGCCGCAGCCTGCAAGGATTTGGCTTTCTCACCGGTGTAGGCATCCTGCTTGACCAACAACTCCTGATCGCTCTCCAGGGTTTTCACCTGTTTCCAATCCACCGGGATAGCCCCCGCATAGTCGGTCTGGATCAGCAGCTTGCCACCGTCGAAGAGCTTGATCTTGCCGGACAGGCGGTCACCGTTCTTTAACCAGACGGTGTCGGCGAGCAAGGGGGTGGAGGCGCTGAAAACAGCAAGGCACAGCAGGGTTCTGGACAACATAAGCGGATAAGGGGCTCAGGATTGGCGAAATAGGGGCGTTATCGTGTTAGATAGCTAGGACTGACTCAATGAATTGTGTTGAGTTCAGTTCTCATCTGCATATTTACAGACGTTTCTTACAAGAAACCGACGATCTGAACGGATATATCCACCGTGAAGCAACCCGCCGAAGCCCCGCAAAGCCCTGCCGAGATGCGCCGCACCGCGCTGTACCTGACGCTGGCGCAAATCCCCGAAGGTTGCGTGGTGAGTTACGGCGAACTGGCCCACCTCGCCGGGCTGGGGCGCGCGGCGCGTTGGGTCGGGCGCACCCTGAGCCAACTGCCCGACGATACCCGCTTGCCCTGGCACCGCGTGCTGGGTGCCGGCGGTCGGATAAGCCTGCCGGCGGGCAGCGCCTCAGGCGACGAACAACGTGCGCGTTTACGCAACGAAGGTGTCGCTATCCTGAACAATCGCGTGGATATTCAGCGTCATGGCTGGCGCCCGGTAGAGCACAGCGGTTAGAGTGCGCGCTTTGTTTCCGTGAATCTGAGGCAGACTCCAGCCCATGCCCCGTAAAACCTGGCGCGCCGCGCTCGCCGCCTATGCCAGCCCCTCGACGTTAGTGCTGTTGTTGCTCGGCTTTGCCGCCGGCTTGCCTTACATGTTGGTGTTCTCGACGCTTTCGGTATGGTTGCGTGAGGCCGGTGTGGCCCGCGAGACCATCGGCTATGCGAGCCTGATCGGTTTGGCGTATGCCTTCAAATGGGTGTGGTCGCCATTGCTCGACCAATGGCGCCTGCCGCTGCTGGGCAAACTCGGACGTCGTCGCTCCTGGCTGGTACTGGCCCAATCGCTGGTGATCCTCGGATTGATCGGCATGGGCTTCTGCGACCCGCAGAAACACTTGTCCTGGCTGATCGCTATTGCGGTGATCGTCGCCTTCGCTTCGGCTACCCAGGATATTGCAGTCGATGCCTATCGCCTGGAAATCGCCGATGACAGCCGCCAGGCTGCCCTGGCCGCCAGCTATATGTCCGGTTACCGCATCGCCGCCCTGCTCGCCACGGCCGGCGCGCTGTTTTTTGCCGAAGGTTTCGGCTCTACCGGTTTCAACTATAAACACTCGGCGTGGACCGGCACCTATGTGCTGTTCGGCGTGCTGATGATTCCGGCGCTGCTGACCACCCTGTTCATGCGCGAGCCCAATGTGCCACTGCGCACCCAGTTGCAGGCTGGACGCTACAGTTTCGTGCATCAGTTGGTGTCGGTGTTTGTGCTGATCGTGCTGTTGGTGTCGGTGCCGGCGACGTTCACCCAGTTGTACAACACCGATTTCGCCAGCGTGCTGTTCCACGGTGTCAGCCTGTGGGAACTGTTAATGGAAGACCGCGCCTTCCTGCGCGCCATCCTCTACATCACCCTGACAACATTGTGCTTGTCGGCCATGGGCCGCCGAGGCCTGGCGCCGGTGCTGACGCCGGTCAACGACTTCATCCTGCGCTACCGCTGGCAGGCGCTGCTGCTGCTTGGGCTGATCGCCACCTATCGCATGTCCGATACCGTGATGGGCGTGATGGCCAACGTGTTCTATATCGACCAGGGCTTTACCAAGGACCAGATTGCCGGGGTCAGCAAGATCTTCGGCCTGATCATGACCCTGGTCGGCGCCGGCATGGGGGGCCTGTTGATTGTGCGCTTCGGCATCCTCCCGATCCTGTTCATCGGCGGCATCGCCTCGGCCGGCACCAACCTGCTGTTCGTGATGCTCGCCGACATGGGCCCGGACCTGCAGATGCTGATCTTCACCATCTCCCTGGACAACTTCAGCTCAGGCCTTGCCACCTCGGCGTTTGTCGCCTACCTGTCGAGCCTGACCAACCTCAAGTTCTCCGCCACCCAATACGCGCTGCTGAGTTCGATCATGCTGTTGCTGCCGCGCCTGATCGGCGGGTATTCGGGGGGGATGGTGGAGAAGTTCGGTTATCACAACTTCTTCCTGATCACCTGCATGCTGGGTGTGCCGACCTTGCTGCTGATTGCGCTGCATTGGTTCCAGGAAAGCCGACGGATTCGCTTGAATCCACCGGCAGAAGACTGACAGAGCCTCCCCTTGTAGCTGTAGCGAGCTTGCTCGCGAAGAAGTCACAGACACCGCGTTTATCCCGGTTTCCCGCGTCATCGTTGACGATCTTCGCGAGCAAGCTCGCTCCTACAAACAGCTCTGCGTCCTGATGCCTGTACGGCGGCAGTTTGCGCCCGTACAATCCCAAGTCACTTCAAGTCCAAGCAACCGACAACGGCCTACCATGCGTACCAGTCAATATTTGCTCGCCACACTGAAAGAAACGCCTTCCGACGCGGTTGTGATCAGCCATCAGCTGATGCTGCGCGCCGGTATGATCCGCAAGCTGGCTTCTGGCCTGTACACCTGGCTGCCCATGGGCCTGAAGGTGATGCGCAAGGTCGAAGCCATCGTTCGCGAAGAAATGAACGCTGCCGGTTCTCTGGAAGTGTTGATGCCGAGCACCCAACCGGCCGAGCTGTGGCAGGAATCCGGGCGCTGGGAAGAGTACGGCCCTGAATTGCTGCGCTTCAAGGACCGTCATGGCCGCGACTTCTGCGCTGGCCCGACCCATGAAGAAGTGATCACCGACCTGATGCGCAACGAGTTGAGCAGCTATAAACAGCTGCCCCTCAACCTGTATCAGATCCAGACCAAGTTCCGTGATGAGATCCGCCCACGCTTCGGCCTGATGCGCGGCCGCGAGTTCATCATGAAGGACGCGTATTCGTTCCACGCCGACCAGGCGTCCTTGCAGGTCACCTATGACCGCATGCACACCGCCTACTGCAACGTGTTCACGCGCCTGGGCCTGAAATTCCGCCCGGTTGAAGCGGACAACGGCTCCATCGGCGGCGCCGGCTCCCACGAGTTCCACGTACTGGCCGAGTCCGGCGAAGACGATATCGTGTTCAGCAACGGTTCCGACTACGCGGCGAACATCGAGAAAGCCGAAGCCGTGCCACGGGAAACCGCCCGTCCAGCCCCGGCTGAAGAACTGCGCCTGGTGGACACCCCGGACACCAAGACCATCGCGGCCCTGGTGGAAAAATTCAATCTGCCGATTGAAAAGACCATCAAGACCCTGATCGTTCACGCCGAGGAAGCCGGCAAGCTGATCGCCCTGGTGATCCGTGGCGACCACGAGCTCAACGAAATCAAGGCCGCCCAGCAACCGGGCGTGGCCAGCCCGCTGGTCATGGCCTCCGATGCCGAACTGCGCGACGCCATTGGCGCCGGTGCCGGCTCCCTGGGCCCGTTGAACCTGCCGCTGCCGATCATCATCGACCGCTCGGTCGAGCTGATGAGCGACTTCGGTATCGGCGCGAACATCGACGACAAGCACTACTTCGGCGTGAACTGGGAACGCGACTTGCCGGTGCCGACCGTGGCCGACCTGCGTAACGTGGTCGCCGGCGACCCGAGCCCGGATGGCAAGGGCACCCTGGAAATCAAGCGTGGCATTGAAGTCGGGCACATCTTCCAGCTGGGCAACAAGTACAGCAAGGCGATGAAGTGCGAAGTGCTGGGCGAAAACGGCAAGCCGATCACCCTCGAAATGGGTTGCTACGGCATTGGCGTATCGCGCGTGGTTGCCGCTGCCATCGAGCAGAACAACGACGAGAAAGGCATTATCTGGAGTGACGCCCTGGCGCCGTTCCAGGTGGCCCTGGTGCCGCTGCGCTATGAAACCGAGCAAGTCCGTGAAGCCACCGACAAACTGTATGCCGAACTGACGGCCGCCGGTTTCGAAGTGTTGCTGGACGACCGCGACAAGAAAACCAGCCCGGGCATCAAGTTCGCCGACATGGAGCTGATTGGCATCCCGCACCGGATCGTGGTCAGTGACCGTGGCCTGGCCGATGGCAATCTGGAATACAAGAGCCGGACCGAAGCCGAAGCCCAACCGTTGCCGGTGGCTGACGTGCTGTCTTTCCTTCAGGCGCGTATTCGTCGCTGAAAACCAGATCAAGAGAAGTCATGTTCAAGCGAAACACCAGAGCCCTGGGGGGCGCCGCCTTGTGCGGCGCCCTGCTGGTCAGCGGCTGCGCCAACCAGATGTCGCAACGCAGTGAGCACGAGGAGCGGGTCGAGCGTAAGTTGCTCGACCACAGCCTGCAGATCGATGTAGGCGAACCCAAAGTGCTGGAGCTGCCGCAACGCCGGGTTCGCATTCACGAGCAGAAGACCTTCGAGGTCACCGAATTCGAAGTCACCCGTCGTTACGACCGCTACACCCCCTACCAACCCTGGCGCAAACTCTATGAGATGCCGCTGGGCGCGGTCGCTTTGGTGGCCGGCGCGGGCGCCAACGTGGCGAATATCTTCGCCCTCGGCAACCTGCCGACCAGCATCACCCACGATTGGCTGAGCTACGGCATCGACGGCATCAACCCGTTCATGAACGTGCAATCCCACGGGCGTGCGCAACAGAACCTGGCGGGTATCGATGAAGTCCAGCGCGACAAGCGCGTGGAGTATTCGAGCCTGCCCTGGAGCGAACGCCCGGTGCAGGTCACCGCCGGCAGGCAAGTGTATGAAATGACCACCGACCGCAACGGCGTACTGCGCCTGAACCTGTTGGACAGCCCGTTTGCCGAGCAGGATCTGAACCGCATCAGCACCTTGAAGATCAGCGTGGAAGATGGCCAGGACGACGTACATTCGGACTCGACCCTGGCGGTGAGCCACACACTGCGCGGCAAGTTGCTCGAAGCCCACGGCCTGATCTACGACGACCTGGAAGACGACGAAGTCAGCCAGTGGGTCCACCGGGTCAAGCGCCTGTCGGAGCTGGGCCTGGAGGAAGAAGCCAGCGAACTGGAGCAGAGCCTGATCGAACTGACCCACAATGATCCGGAGTTGCAGCAGGAATTCCTGCAAGCGCTGACCAAGGACGCGGGGCGACTCGTCGCGGATCCTGGCGCACGCTGAGCCCTCAGGAGCACTAAAGGACTAATGTGGGAGGGGGCTTGCCCCCGATAGCGGTGACACATTCAACACCTTAGTTGACTGACACACCGCTATCGGGAGCAAGTCGAATCGTCGCACCGCCCCTCCCACATTTGGTTTCCGGGCTCTACCAGGAGAGTTCGAGTTGTTCATTGCCACTGCTCAGGTCGAGCAACCGCACCCCAATCCCCAGCAACCGCACCGGCTTGCCACCGCGATTGAACGCCTGGGTCATCAGCTGTTGATAACTCTCCAGGTCCCGCCCTGCCCCCGCCTGCTCCAGGGTCGTCTGGGTAAAGTCATGAAACTTCACCTTCACGAACGGCTTCCCCGCGCGGTAACTGCTGTCGATGCGCGCGATGCGTCCAGCCAGGGTTTCCATCAGTTCAGGCAGTTTCGCCAGGCAACTTGAAAGATCTGGCAGATCCACATCGTAGGTATTTTCCACACTGATCGATTGCCGACGACTGTCGTTCTGCACCTCGCGCTCATCTATCCCACGCGCCAGGCTCCACAGTCGCTCGCCAAAACTGCCGAATTCGCGCACCAGCGCCAGCTTGTTCCATTCGCGCAACTGCAGGCAGTCTTCGATCCCCAGGCGCGCCAGCTTGTCGGCGGTCACCTTGCCCACGCCGTGCAGCTTTTTCACCGGCAATATCGACACAAAGTCTTCGACCTGGTCCGGGGTGATCACAAACAGGCCGTTGGGTTTCTTCCAATCACTGGCGATCTTGGCCAGAAACTTGTTGGGCGCCACACCGGCGGACACGGTGATATGCAATTGATTGGAGACCCGGCGGCGGATGTCCTGGGCAATTCGCGTGGCGCTGCCGCCAAAATGCGGGCTGTCGGAGACATCCAGGTAAGCCTCATCCAGGGAAAGCGGCTCGATCAGGTCGGTATAGTCGCGAAAGATGCCGTGGATTTCCTTCGACGCTTCCTTATAGGCATCCATGCGCGGCTTGACGATGGTCAGGTCGGGGCAGAGCTTCAAGGCATGGCGTGATGACATCGCCGAACGCACCCCATAGGCCCGCGCTTCGTAGTTGCAGGTTGCTATCACCCCGCGCCGATCCGCCGAGCCGCCGACGGCCAGCGGTTTTTGCGCCAGGCTCGGGTCATCGCGCATCTCGATGGCGGCGTAGAAGCAATCACAGTCGACGTGGATGATTTTGCGCTGCGTCATATATAAGAAGGGGAGCAATCCAACGGATGGGCAGTATCGCACTCACCCCTGTATATAGCACCAGTAGTTTGAATCTTCCGCTTGAGCGGTAGGAAATTTCTCAGATGAATTTATTTTCTCAATCGAATTTAACCTGCCAATAGAGCTGAAACCCTCGGCCAGACTGGCCCCGAAGGCTCAACCTGGCTGTGATGGAGAGCTAACCGATTGAAGCACAAGCGCTTTTCTTCGATTCATAGGTTGACACCCCTGCGTTGCGCTGTAGAATGCCGACACACAGACGCGGGATGGAGCAGTCTGGTAGCTCGTCGGGCTCATAACCCGAAGGTCGTCGGTTCAAATC